>JANPFX010000095.1:0-7465 GCA_031423635.1 Acidimicrobiia bacterium
GAGTCGAAGCAAGAATCGCATGAACGAATCGACGATCGCACGGTGCTGGCAAAGATCAATGACCGCCCAGCGGAGGTCGATGAACGATCCAAGAAGGGGAGCTGAACCGTCCCTGTCCGACGCTGAGAAGTGCGCTGCCGCCGGCTCGTGAGGCCGACCGGCGGCGCGAGCGAGTGGACGGGCACGATTGCCGGAAGGGCTGGCTCGGAGACGATGGTTAGTCCCAACTCGATCGGGTATGAGCCGGTCATGCCACTTTCGCACCGTCTCGCCCGCTCGTTCATTGCCCCGATGTTCATCGCCGAGGGTTTCGACTCGGTCAGAAACCCGATCGACAAGGCGAAGGCCGCCGAGAAGGTTGCCGGGCAGTTGTCCGGTCTCGGTCTGCCGGAGGACCCCGCCCAGCTGATCCGTCTCACCGGGGCGGTCCAATTGGGCGCCGGTGCGCTGCTCGCCATCGGGCGGGTGCCGCGTCTTGCGTCGGTCGCGCTCGCGGCGAGCCTCGTTCCCACCTTGGCCGGCCATCGATTCTGGGAGGAAACCGACCTCGTGGCGAAGGCGGACCAGCGGATGCAGTTCTTCAAGAACCTCGCCATGCTCGGCGGGCTGATGCTCGCGGCAATGGACACGAACGGGGCCCCGTCGCTTGGATGGCGGGCGAAGAAGGCGGCTGGCAAGGCGACGGCCTCGATCGGTTCGATGGGTTCGTCGATAGGCGGCCACGCGCCGCATGCCGGGTCGTTCACCGAGCACGTGAGCGCCCTCTCCGAGGGCGCGGGAGCGCTTGGCGAACGCGCTGTCGTCGCGGTCGGCCCACTGTTCGAACGGGTCATCGAGCTCGCCGGTTCGGCGGGCGGGAGGGCCGGAGACACCGCCACGCGTCTTGGGGAGGCGGTCAGCTCTCGGGCCGTATCGCTGGCCCATGCGATCTGAGGTCGCGATGGAACGATCTCGACGACTGACTTCTCCGTGACCATCATTCTGGGCGAAGAGGGCGCTGAAAGGAAGGGTCGGCCCTTCGAAGGCGGCCGCGATTCGGACAGTCGAACCTCTGACGGAGCACGAACGTCAGGGAGCGGGTCCGCCTCTTCGTCATGGTCGGATGTTCCCTGGCGTTCGATGGTGGCGGCGGTGCTCATCGTCGCTTCTTTCCTCGCCCTGGTCCGCGCGCTCACGGCGGCGCGTCGGGTAGTCATATGGGTACTTATTGCCGGCTTCTTCGCCATCGTGTTGGCACCACTCGTCCGTCGCCTGGAGGCCCGCCTTCGAGGTCACCGGGGCGCGGCGACAGCAATCGTCATGCTGGCTGCCACCGTTTTGTTCCTTGGTGTCGTCGCGATCTTCGTGATGCCGATTCGCAGCCAGATCCTCGCCACGGTGACCGATTTACCCGGCTCCGTAGACCAGGCCGCAAGCGGCCGGGGTCCCGTGGGTCATCTCGTGAGCCGTCTCCATCTGAACAACCTCGTACGTGATCACCAGTCCGAGATCCGGGACTGGGCAGATCGCGTCAACGGGCAGTCGTTCGACATCGCCCGCAGTGTCGTGGAGGGAGTGTTGGCCTTCGTGACGATTTTCGTCACTGCCTTCTTGCTCCTCACGCAGACTTCGGCCATCGGTGGGGCCGTTCAGGGCCTCATCCCGCACCGTCGGCGGCCGGCGGCGAAGCGAGTGTCGGTGGACGCCGCCGCAGCGGTCAGCGGCTACATGATCGGGAATCTCCTCATCAGCGTCATCGCAGGCGTTTCGGCTTTCGTGTGTTTGCTTGCCCTCGGAGTTCCCAATCCCGCCGTCCTCGCGCTCTGGGTTGCGTTCGCCGACCTGATCCCGCTCGTCGGTGCAACGCTCGGCGCAGCGGTCGCGGTGCTCGCGTCCTTCTTGCACAACACCACGGCGGGCATCGTCTCGCTGGTCTTCTTCATCGTCTACCAGCAGTTCGAGAACAGCGTCCTGCAGACGAAGGTCATGTCTCGGACAGTGAAGGTGAACCCCCTGGTGGTTCTGCTGAGCGTGTTGTTCGGGGTCGAGTTGTTCGGGCTCATGGGCGCGCTCTTGGCGATCCCGCTCGCCGGGTCGGTACAGGTCCTGTTCAAGGAGATCCGTCGCGAAACCACCCGCGACCGCTTCGTCCTCCCCGATGAGGACAGCTTGTTGACGTTGCAGGCCCCCTGACGGATCACAAAACCGAACTGCGTGCAGCGGTTTCAGATCGACAACGTGGGCGGCGAACGAACGTATGGGCACCCGGTAGCGCACTGCTCTTAAGCGCCGACCGAGCGACGGAACCCGCCGGGCTGTTCCTTGACACATTCTGATATCGGAATATGATTGACCTATGGCTCGGGCGTCGACCACATCCGATGTGTTCAATGCCATCGCCGAACCGGCACGTCGCGCCGTTCTCGAAGCACTGCGGGGCGGTGAGGCCACCGTTGGGACGATCGTCGACGCGGTAGCGCTCACCCAGCCGCAAGTGTCGAAACATCTGAAGGTGCTGCGCGAGGTTCGGCTCGTCGCGTCTCGCCCCGTCGGAAAAGAACGGTTCTATCGAATCGATGCCGACGGACTTCGCGTCATCCATGACTGGACCGGGATGTTCGCGGCGATGTGGAACCAGCGCCTCGACCGTCTCGACGATGTGCTGTCTGAGCTGGATCGCGGACCATTACCGACCAAGAAGCGAACGAAAGGAAACCACCGATGAAGTCGAACAGACACGGCACTGCTGTCGTGACGCTCCCATCTGACACCGAGATCCTGATCACCCGCCGCTTCGATGCTTCGGCGTCGAACGTGTACCGGGCGTGGACCACGCCTGAGTTGGTACGCCACTGGTGGGGCTCCGATGACGCGCCACTCGTCATCTGTGAGATCGACCTGCGCGTAGGAGGTGATTGGCGTTACGTTTCGCTCCACCAGAAGTACGGCGAGCTCGGATGGCACGGCACGTACGAGGCGATCGTTCCGAACACGTCGCTCGTGTCGAGTGAGGTGTTCGAAGGCTTCCCTGCTGCTGCGTCGCGCAACACGCTCACGCTCGCCGAGCACGACGGGGTGACAACGCTTACGGTCCTCGTCGTGCACACGAGTCGGGAGAACCGCGACGGCCACATCGACTCCGGCATGGAGCCGGGGATGCAGCGCACCCTCGATCGTCTCGACGATCTCCTTCCCGACCTCGATCAACCGAACAGGAGCAGGGACATGTCCGAAACATCGCAACGCTGGCGACGAATCGCCGGGGCGTTCACCGAGCGAGTCAACGCGGTGCCGCCGGACGCGTGGTCGAACCCGGCCCCCTGCGAAGGCTGGGTCGCACGCGACGTCGTGAGGCATCTCGTCGAGTGGGTCCCGCCGTTCCTCGGCGACGGTGCCAACGTCGCCATCACGCCCGGCCCCGACGTCGACGTCGACCCGGCAGGAGCGTGGGGTCACCTGAACAACCAGATCCTGGATGTGCTCGACGCGCCGGACATCGCAACGCGTTCGTTCGATCACCCGCAGGCGGGACAACACCCGCTCGCCCAGGCAATCGACCGGTTCATCCTCGGTGATGTGTTCATCCACACGTGGGACCTTTCGCGAGCGACCAACCAAGACGAGCACCTCGACGACACCATGGTCAACGAGATGCTCGCCGGAATGGAACCGATCGCCGACATGCTCGTGCAAAGCGGCCACTACGGCCCCCGAGTGGCGGTTCCTTCGAACGCCGATGCTCAGTCGAAACTCCTCGCCCTCACCGGACGGCGACCGTAAGCGAAGATGACGACATGTTCCCGATCTGAGGCGTCGACGCTGAGTCAATCGTCCGGCAGCGTTTGCGGCCTCTGCTCGTCACCCGAAACCTGCACGACGCTGCGACACTCCCCGCGCTCGCCTGCACCAACCGCGCGCTTCGGCCTGGTCCGTAGAGTGGGATCGCGTATGTTGTCGGTGTGATCGGTATGACCAACGGACCTGGCCCCGTAGATCTGGACGCAACGGCGCTTCTCGCTGCATCGATGCCGCTGTGCGCAACCCTGGGGATGCGTGCCCACGAGATGTCGCCGCGACGAGTCGTGCTGTCGCTCGACTGGTCAGACGCTCTCTGTACGTCAGGGGGACTCCTCCACGGCGGTGCGGTGATGGCGTTGGCTGATGCGGCCGGCGCTGCCCTCGCCTTCTCGAACCTTCCGTCTGGCGCCATTGGAACGTCGACGATCGAGTCGAAGACGAATTTTCTCGGTGTGGTGCGGTCGGGAACCGTCGTCGCGACCGCCACGCCGCTGCACGTCGGGTCGACCACCATCGTCGTTGAAACCGAGCTGCAACTTGGCGACAGGCTCGTGGGCAAGACGACCCAGACCCAGACCGTCCTTCGACCCCGGGGCTGATTGGATCTGGGTGTGCCGTCCCTCAGCGCGCCAAAGACCACCTGACGTCAGGTCAGTCGGAGGTGGCGTGTTGAGCGAGGGGGAGTTGGGGGTTGGGTGGTCGGCTGCGGTGGGATTCGCCTTCGGGTCCGGTGAAGATCAGGTCGGTGTTGGGGTTGCCGGTGACGGTCCATCGGCCTTTGTGGATCAGGGTGTGGTGTTGTCGGCACAGCCGGGTGCAGTTCGTGCGGTCGGTCGGTCCGCCGCTGGTCCAGTGCCAGATGTGGTGCACGTCGGTGAACCGGGCGGGCATGTCACAGCCCGGGAATCGGCATGTGTGGTCGCGAAGCGTGACGGCTTTGCGGAGTTGTGGTGAGACGACCCGGGTTCGCGGCCGATGTCGAGGGTGAACGACAACTCACCGGCGGGCAGGGCCGCACGGACTTGTGGGGTGTCGAGTACACCACGGGCTTGTTGGAGCAGGGCAACAGCGTTGGTGTGGGGGGTGCGGAGCCGGTATCGCAACCAGCTATCGCCACTGCTTCGACTAGACCGTCGATTCGGCTCGCCGTGTTCGTAGCGTTGGTGTCGGCACGCGTCGGCGTCGCGGCCTCACCCCAGGCGAATCAGGGCGGGCTCGCGGGCTGGAACAGCTCGATCAGATTTCCCGAAGGGTCGATGGCAAGCACCTGAGCGCCGCCCGGACCCTTCACGATTTGGTTGCGGAAGCGGACTCCCTCGTTGCGCAGGCGGGCGAACTCGCAGTCGACGTCATCAACGATGAGATGGATGCGATTCCAACCGCCCGGGGTCGGGCGTTCCCCGTCGGTCATCGCTCTTCCCGCGGAACTCAGCGGACCGGACAGCAACAGTCGTAGGTTGCCTCGGGTGACGTCGGCGAACGCCGGCGGCGCGTTCATGCCGACGCTGAAGCCCACGTGACGAGGGGCGGACCGGGAAGCGACGGGCACACCTCGCGTACCCGGTCGCAGAGAGTGATCACGCGATCGAACCGGGCCCGGGCGAAGCGGGTCAGTGGCTTCGCTGAGCGACCCGAGATATCCAGACCCCGTTCGGCCATGACGCGCACGGCGAACGGGTGCAGCGGCTTGGGTGAGACCCAGCGCTGCATGCTTGGACTGGGCTTCATGCGAAACCGTTGCAGCTGTCCGCGCTGATGAGCAGCTCCCGGGCGAAGGCGAGCGATGGGTCTCCCCCAGCTCGTGCTCCGCTTCGGGTGGACCTCACACCGCGGAAGGCCGAGCCATCGCCGCTTGCAACCTCGCATCGGCGCTCTTCCAGTCGGCGACGTCCCAGAACGCTGCCGCCCACTTCGCCTTGGCCGCTTCATACTGCAGGTAATAGGCATGCTCCCAGCCATCGATCACCAGAAGTGGCTCGAGGCCGATGGCGTGATCGTGTTGGTGGTCGTGGATCTGCGAAACCACGAGACGCTTCCCGAGTGCATCCCACGAGAGCGCGGCCCAGCCGCTCCCGGAAAGCTTTTCGATCGTGAGCGTCATGCGATCGATCAGCGTCTTGGTGTCGCCGAAACAAGCGGCAACGGCGTCGCCGAGCACGCCGACTGGTTCGCCGCCGCCATCAGGTGACATCGACGTCCAGAGCAAGGAGTGCAGTCGGTGGCCGCTCACATTGAAGGCGAGGCTCCGGTTCAGCGGCGTGGGGTCGTCGCCTGTCGGAAGCGACGAGAGCTTCTCCGTGAGCTCGTTCGCCGTCTTCACGTACGCGGCGTGGTGGGTTCCGTGGTGAAGCTCCATGATCCGCGTCGAGACCGTCGGTTCGAGTGCGTCGGTCGAGTAGGGGAGTTCCGGAAGGAGATACGGAGTCGGGGTAGTCGTTTCCATACAATGCACGTACCCCGTCGCTTCCTGGCGAAACGTGGCGGACGCAATTGGCGGTGATCCACGACGCTCGCCGGGTCAACCGTGGGGTGTGAGAGAGTCTTGCACTGCTCGCGACAGCAATCCTTGGAGGTAGAACATGCAGGTCACGACGACACGAAGCGGCGATGCGGCCGTCGTCACCATTGCTGGCGACGTCGATGCCGAGACCTCACCTCGGCTCGAAGCCGACCTCACGGCACTCCTGGAGGGCGGCGTGCGCTCGTTGGTCGTCGACGTCGAAGCGGTCTCGTTTCTCGGCAGCTCGGGACTGAGCGTGCTGATCGGCGCCCATCGCGCCGCCGGTCGCTTCGAGCTGCGCCGGGGCAATCGGATCGTCGATCGGCTCATCGATCTCACCGGGCTCGGCCTGCTCTACGGTGACGCCGACGCAACCTGATCCGGTCGGCCCAGCGACCCTCGGCTTCGGCCGGTGAATCTTCGGCCGCGCCTCCTGTTGATCGCTGCGGCCATGGTGTTGTCACTGGTTGCCCTGGGGGGTCTCGGCGCTGCTCTCTCCGCGGACCGTAACGGCGCCGCCGGATCGCAACGTGCGCTCGCTGCGTCGACCCAGCAAGCACTCCGCCTCACGTCGGCCTACATCGACATGGAAACAGGCCAACGCGGATTCATCATCGGTGGAAAGGAGATCTTCCTCGAGCCCTACCGTCGGGGCGAGGCGGAAGTCATCGCCCTGCAGGCCGAGCTCACCCGGGCTGCGCCGACGTTCGATGCGAGAACTCGTGGAGCCCTCCACAGCACCGTTTCCGCTGGGAACACGTGGCGAAAGGAGGCGGCGAAAGAGCTGGAATCACGACGAAGTGCCGGGCGAGCAGTAGCGGAAGCAGAACTGTCGACTGAAGTCGGCAAACCCCAGTTCGATACCTTGCGGACGTCGCTCGATCGGCTCAGCGGCCGGCTCTTCGAGGCGCAGCGCGTGGCGAACCAGCAGCGCGAACACCGAGCTCAACAGCTTACGTTTCTGCTCTTCGCCATACCGATCATTGCACTGTTCTTCGCGGCTTTCGCGGCGCTCGCCCTCAACCGGTGGGTCGCTCGGCCGATGGACCGAATGCTTGTTGCCGTGCGGAACATCGCGGCCGGAGATCTCTCGTCGAACGTGGAGATCGGTGGTGCGTCGGATGTGGCCGAGGTCGGCGCGAGCATCGATTCGATGCGGGCCACGATGGCCGATCGATTGGCCGAGGC
>JANPFX010000096.1:0-1922 GCA_031423635.1 Acidimicrobiia bacterium
CAATCGTTCTCCGGAACGTCGTGTTGCGCGCTTCTCTCGATCTGGGCGGCGGCGCCTGGTCCGTCACCGCACCAGGGAACGGGATCGCCGGGGCTACACCACTTGACGAAATCACATCTGCGGTCGGCGTCTCAGCCATCGGTGGCTTGCGCGGCTCGAGCGGCCTCGTGCATGTCGAACCGGCACATCCAGGCGACAGCGCCGTGAGCATCTGGTTCGACAACGATGTGGAGATCCCCGAGATCGACATAACCGGAACTTCGGCATCGTCACTCGGTTTTTCGCTCATCACGAACTTTGCCGCCGACCTCGCCGTCACCACGAGCAACGAACTCCAACTCTGCTCGTTCGATGTCGACGTGCCCCGCTGGTCAACGTTTCCAATGTTGTTCGACGGCTGGCTCCGATCTCGTGGCCACACCTCGCCGGGGGCCGCGCCTGATTGGATCGCCGGCGCCATGATCTACGAAGCGCAGATCGGCTTCTCCGTGTTCGCCGGCCGGAATCTGTCCAGCCCCAATCACTACAGCCCGTATCCGGAGGTGAACGATCTCACCGACGATCTTGATCGCATCCGCGGACTCGGATTCACCGTCATTCAGCTGATGCCCCGCCAGCCGTACCCCAGCTACAACGTCCATGACTACTGGAACCTCGATGTTTCGTACGGCCCGCGACACATGTTGACCGAACTCGTCGAGCAGTGCCACGCGAGAGGAATGCGCATCATCTTCGACGTGCTTCTGCACGGCGTGTTGGACCAAGAGTCGATCGGCGCTGCGGCAGACGGAGTGCGAGCCGGGCCGTTCGCCGACCTCGTAACCGCCGAGACCGCGGACAGCTTTGGCAGCGACGTGAACGACTGGCAGAACTATCTCATCGCCTGGTCCCGCCACATTCTCGACTTCGAGCCGTACTGGCGAGCGGGTAGTCCGGTGGTGTCACCGTTGATCGACGAGCATCCTGATTGGTTCGCTCGAGACACCGCCGGCAACGTAGGCGGCGTATACACGAAGGCATTCGACACGCGAAATCGCGAATGGCAGGCGTACTTCACCGAAGCGATGAGCTTTCTGATGGTCGAACTCGACATCGATGGCTTCCGATTCGACGCGCCGACGTACAACGACTTCCCGAACTGGGCGGGCTGGGCGAGGGGTCGAGCAGGTTCCTCGGCCTTGGCGTGTGTCGGTCTGTTTGAGCGACTTCGACCGGTGCTCAAAGGGATTCGTTCCGATTCGTTGATGTACACCGAGCCATCGGGCCACGCGCTCCGCAAGTCGATGGATCTCAACTACAACTACGACGAGCAGTGGCTGGTTACCGCCGTCAGCAATCCCTCGGCGGCGAAAGCGTGGGGCGTGAAGAACGTAAAGGGCCTGGCACGCTGGATGAGCGATCGTGACGCGCTCTTGCCGAGGGGCTCGATCACCGCGCATCACATCGATTCGCACGACACGTTCTGGTGGCCGACATGGGGCAAGAAATGGCGTCGCGAGCAGTTCACCGCGAAGCAGTTTCGGTTGCTCACGGTGATCTTCGGGAGCCTGCCCGGTCCATTCATGATGTTCACCGGCGGTGAGCAGGGAATCGAAGATCTGCTCCCGCTCTTGAGAGCGCTCAAGGACCGACCCGAATCGCGTGGCGGCGCAGTGTCTTGGTGGACCGGCGACGAGGTGCCCGAGGCGGTGTTCGGTCTGACTCGATCGCTCGGCGGGGAGAGCACCACGGTCTTGGCCAATTTCGACAGTGTCCCGGTGACCGTGGCGATTCCTCAGTTCATGCCCACGCGCTCGAGCCGAAAGGTTCTGTTCACTGCGCACGGCGACGCGGCACCGAACGTCGCAGCGGGCGCGTCGACATCGATTGATACTTCGTTTGCCGATGAACGAATCTCGCTGGGTCCGTTCAGCGCGGTTGCG
>JANPFX010000097.1:0-2955 GCA_031423635.1 Acidimicrobiia bacterium
ATCCCGATCGCCGCGCTCGCCAACCCGCCCGCGCTGGTCGAGTTGTTCGCCGAAACCATCGTCGAGGAGCTCGACTTCCGGCTCGAAGCCCAGAACATGCTCGACATCGGACGCGTGCTCGCCAGCTCGGGTCAGAGGGCAATGGTCGTCCCGCGCCCCCACCCGACCCTCGTCACGCCACGGGTGCTCGTCATGGAGCGTCTCCAGGGCTTCGCGTGGGACGACGCCGAAGGTATGCGCGCTGGTGGTATCGACACCGAGGCCGTGATCAAGGCCGGAATGGTCGCCTTCCTCGAAGGGGCGATGCTCTATGGCATCTTCCACGGCGATCTGCACGGTGGCAATTTGATGGTGCTCCCCGACGGCACCACCGCGCTGCTCGACCACGGGATCACGGGGCGTCTCGATGCGGTCAAGCGCCAGGCGTTCCTGCGCCTGATGCTCGCCGGCACGATGAACGACGTTCGCATGCAGGTGCAGGCGCTGTGCGAGCTCGGTGCGCTGCCGATGGACACCGACATCGACGAGGTGATCCGCACCCTCAATCTCGACGGTCCGGTCAAGGACCCGACGAAGATGACGCCCGATGAGCTGATCCTGGAGATCCGCAACATCACCAAGGCACTCCTCGGCTACGGCGCCCGGATGCCGAAGGAGCTGATGCTCTACGTCAAGGACCTTCTGTTCCTCGACGGTGCGATGGCCACGCTGGCACCGAACCTCGATCTGTTCGGCACGCTCACCGAGATCGCCATGCACTTCGCCACGCAGCACGGGGCGCGCATCGCCAGCGATGTCGGCATCGACATGTCCACCCAGATGATCGACATCACGGCGTTCAAGGCGTCGATCGGCGTCGAGGCCCACGTCGATACGCTCACGTACGCCGAGCTCCAGGAGCGCCGCGCCCTCATCGCCAAGCGCATGGATGGACGCCAGAAGGACGCCGCCGAAGCACTCGGCGTCAAGCGGATCGGCCGTCGACGCCGCCGCACGCGCTGAGTCGACGATCCAGCCGACGGCGGTGCGGACGATCCGTCACCGAGCGCGACGGTTCATTGAAGCGTGCGCCGTGCCGATAGGAAGGCGATGATCAGTCACACGGTGGATCGACGAACGGTCCTCAAAGGACTCGCCGCGACCTCCGCGACGGCACTTTGGGGATCGCAACTGCTGCAAGCCGCCCCGGCCGCAGGTGCCACACCCCCCGGGGGGGAACCGTTTCGCTTCCCGGTCGGAGGATATGGCCCCCTGGTCGCCGATCCCGCCGGCGTGATGGACCTCCCCGCCGGGTTCCGCTACATCGAGCTGAGCGCATCGGACCGGACACTCGACGATGCCTCAGCGTGCCCTACCCGGCCCGACGCCATGGGTTCGTTCGCGTTCGATCGCCGGATCGTCGTCGCCTGCAACCACGAGCTCGGCCGCGACGAAGGCGTGCGGGTACCAATACGCGACGGCGATCGTCCGGTGCCGACCTATGACCCGAACGCGAACGGCGGGGTGTCGCTGATCACCCTGACGACGGCGGGCACCCCGACGTCGCATCGACCGGCGCTGGCAGGAACGGTCCGAAACTGCGCCGGCGGGATCACGCCCTGGGGAACCTGGCTCACCTGTGAGGAGACCGAAACGACGATCGATGGAATTCCCCACGGCTACGTCTTCGAGGTCGACCCAACCGGCACGCGGACCCAGGCCGTTCCGTTCCGGGCCATGGGTCGCTTCAGCCATGAGGCTGCCGCGGTCGATCCGAGGACGAGCGAGGTGTATCTCACAGAAGACAACGGCGCGAACGCGCTGCTCTACCGCTTCGAGCCAATCGACCGCTCGCGGCGATATGGATCGCTTTCTCGTGGTGGGAGCCTCTCGGCCATGCGGGTGCCCGGCGTCGGCAACTTCGGGGAGATCACGACCGTCGGCACGGCGATCAGCGGCGTCGGATGGACACCCACTCCGGCCGCCGCCGGAGAAGCCGTGCCCCAGGACTCCGTCGACCTTCGACAGCGGTTCCCCGACGACACCGTCACCCGCGGCCAGAAGCTCGAGGGCGCCTGGTGGTTCGACGGTGCGCTGACCTTCGTGTCGTCGTTCAACGATTCCGTCTCCCGTTCGGAGCTCCGCCACGAAGGACAGGTGTTCCGCTACGACCCGATAGCCGCCTCCCTCACGCTTCTCGCGTACCTCCCCGTCGGTGGCCGCAACACCGTGGCCCGGGAGAACCTGTCGAGCCCCGACAACATTTCGGTCTCGAGATTTGGCGGCGTGCTGTGGTGTGAGGATGGCACCGACCCGAACCGCGTCGCCGCCATCGGCGCGGATGGCGAACCCTTCTGCCTCGCCCGCAATCGCGAGAACGGAGAGCTGTGCGGCGTTCATTTCTCCCCCGATGGACGCTGGTTGTTCGTCAATCAGCAGGTTGTCGGACGGACGCTCGCCATCACGGGCCCGTGGACGCGCCGACGTTCGAAGGTCTCGAAGCGCTCCTGACCGACGCTTCCGGCCGCCGCAGAACGCGCCGTGCGCTCAGTCCCCGGACATTCGGCGTCTTGGCGCGCTGAACGCTTGGCGGCCGGAACCAGCTTCCCTACGGTGACCGATGTCGCATTGCATCCGCAACCGACGAAGGCCGGGAACGGCAGAAAGCAGAGGGGCGAACGTGAGCGTTCGAGTTCTTTCCAGCGAGCAGGGGCGAACCGCCATCTCGCGTATGCAGTCCATCCTGACGGGTGGATTGGCTGAGCAGATCGCCGCACTGAACGCCGAAGGGCAGGTCCTCTCCGACCCGGAGGTATGGGACGGTATCCTCGCCGCAGAGTTCCGTTCGTCGACCTGGCCGGACACCGCCCGCACGTTGCAGCAGACCGCGGAGGCACTCGAAGAACTCCGTCAGCGCGTGCAGGGCATCACCACCGACATCATGACGGCAGGTGGGAACGGCTGACGAGGCAAACA
>JANPFX010000098.1:0-10563 GCA_031423635.1 Acidimicrobiia bacterium
TGCCGACGAACGTCGACCGATGGTGGGAGGACCCCTACGTCATGTACACCGACTCGGTCCTCGAAGCCGATGACGGCATGGTCGATGAGGCCGGGCTCTTCGTCGAGCTCGCGAAGCGCATGGGCCTCACGCTCGATCTACCCGGCGGCACCATCACGCCGGACGAAGACGTCACGGGCAACGACATCCTCGAACGCAGCTATCCCTATGTGCGCGTACCTTGGTCGGAGATGCGGGAGCAGGTTGGCGGAGTCGTGCACGACGACCTTCGCATGGAAGTGCTTCCGCCGGACGACGATGCCGCGGCGCGGTTCCAGCTCGTGCCCGACGGGGTGTTCGAGGAGATCCGGGGCATCCGGGCGTCGTCGAACTCCTACGAGGACCTCGACGGGTTCGATGCGCTCGTCTACACCCACCGCATGGCATCTCGGCGGCTCAAGGGAGTATTGAACTCGGCCGGTCGCGAGCTCGAAGTGCTGCGGAAGAAGGAGACCACGTCGTACGCGCACGTGAATCCGACCGACCTTGTCCTGTGGGAGGCCGTCGACGGCGACCTGCTGGAGATCACCTCGACTCGCGGCGCAGTGCGCGCGGTGGCGAAGTCGTCGCCCGACGTGAAGGCGGGCACTGTCTCGATGGCCCACGCGTGGGGTGATCTTCCGGGTGATCTCGGTCCGGCGAGCGATCCGTACACCCTCGGCGACACCACCGGCCGACTCAGCGATGCCGGGTCGGCCTACGACCCGATCAGTGGACTCCCGCTCATGAGCGCCATCCCGGTCCACGTCCGCAAGGCGGGCTAGTCGAGGCGCCGATTCACGTGGGGCAGCTCTCGTGCTTCGGCCAGCACCGCATCGGAAGTCGGTCCTGTCCTGGCCCAAGTGGATGTTGATGACCAAGCGACTACGGCTGATCGGGTGGGGCGTGTTCTGACGCGGTCAGAACCCGCTCGAGAGCGCGAGGACGCGCACCCAGACGCCACGAACGGCAGTCGGCGCGAAGTCGCGCTCCAGGCGTGAGCGAAGTTCCGGGTCGGCCGCCAACGTTTCGGCATCCGCGATCGCGATCGTCGCCCGGTCGATTTCGGCGGGTCCGACGCTTCGGCGCATGACCGGAACCGACGGGTTCGTGCTCAGCACCCACTCCCTCGAGGTCGTCCGTTCGGTGATCTCCCGCAGACTCGCGAGCTGAGCGGTGTTCGGTCGGCGAGCGGCGAGCCCAGCAGCGGCAAGAGCGCCCACGAGCATCACGATGGCGAGCGCGACAGCGGCGCGATCGGCGGACGAGTTCGACCGGAGGTGAGACACCAGAGGTACCGGGCGCCGCGGCACGTCGTCGAACCCAGGGAGCCGCACCTCCGCGGCGGTGTTCGGCCACGCTGCCTCGGCGATGCAGCAGAGACCGACGAGAACAACGACGAATCCAGTCCGACCGGCTGGCGCGTCCACCAGTAGGGAACCGGCCACTGAACCGACCAGCGCCGTGAGGAGCAGGGGGTTGACTCGGGCGGTTGTTCGCCGGATCGGGTCGTAGAGCGCAGGGACCCACGACGTCGCCGCTCCAATGCCGAACAGGATCGCGATGGTCGCGAACGGGCTGACACGGAGACCGCCGAACGCGTGAGGCTGGGCTGCGAAGGCGAACCCAGGAACGTCGATGCCGAGGTGCGCAGCGAACACGGTCCCCGCGACGGACATCAACGTGGCCGAGATCGTGACCAGAAGGGAGACAGCGAGGTGGGCGACACCATCGGCCGGATTCGCGGGACGCAGTGAGCGCATCGTGACGGTGACGAGCACCCCGCCGGCTGCCAGCGCGGTCGTGGGGGCGCTCAGTGCGGCGATGCCCAAGGCAAGCCCGGCGAGAACCGGCTGCACCGGGCCTCGTGGCGGGCGGACGAGGAGCGCCATGCCGGCGAACAGGAACGGGGCCCCCACTGTGGCGATGTCCATGAAGCGGACGCCCTGGGAGAGCGACGCCCCTGCGGCGAGGAGAACCACGAGGGCCATGCGTCGGTCGGCTCGGACCCGAAGGGCAACACATCGATAGGCGAGGGCAAGCGCTGCTGCAGCGAACAGCAGGCCTATCCAGCGCGACGCCAAGAGCGTCCCGGCGTTGGCAGCCCGCATGGGCAGAACCAGCCACTGGAGGATCGATGTCGCCGACCTGGACGGGAAGGCGGCGCCATTGGACGAGCGGTCCCAGGCGGACTGAAGCGTCGTGATCTCGACGTCGGAGTATCGGGCTCTCGCCATCGACACGGCGGTCGCGCCAACCACGAGTCCGAGAGCTACCGCAGCCGCAGTCGAGCGAACGTCTCGGGTGCGGCAGCCGTGTCTCGGGCGTGCGACTGGTAGGGAATAGGCGAGCGCAGTCATCAACAGGGAAGCGGGAATCAGCGCCGCCGGTTTCCACCAGCGCACGTACAGGAGAACTTCGCTTGTCACCACAAGCCACGTGATGCCGAGGGCGATCGAGATGGACACCGGCCGGACCCGTGCCTCGGGCAGAAGGTGGCGCGCGAACGCGCGTCCGGGTAGGACGACGAGACCAACGATGACGAGAAGGGCGGCGAGCGCCGTCGCCGTGGTCGTGAGGTTGGCGATCATCGGGCGAACTTCTTCGCGGCGAGCTCGAAGATGACGGCGTCAGGGTTCTCGAAGGCGACCTTGAAACGCGGCGAGGACCGAAGTGCGCTCTCGATCCGGTCGAGAGCCTTCGGAGGGAGGGTTCCCTCGGCCTCGATGTCGGCCTTCTGGCTCCGCGTGATCACGACGTACCCTGCTCCGAAACGCGTGTCCTCGAACCATTCGCCGAGGCGGGCGGCGGGATCGTCAAGCATTTCCAGCACGCTGTCGCGCGGCTCTTCTGTCAGGCGAACGTGGACGAAGCGTTCGTAGTTGCGGAACTGCGATGGGAAGTTGCCGTTCCCCTCGACGAGCAACGTCTGGCTATAGGCACGATCGGCCAGGTAGTCAGCGGCCGCGACCTCTCGTGGCGTGAAGTGGTAGCTGCGGTCCTTGCCGAAATGGGCGAGCATGAATCCGAAGAAGAGTGCCGCCGACACTGTCGCCACTCCGGCCACGCGGAGGGCCCTATGGCTCGTCAACGGACCGTCGTTGAGTGCCCGCGCCGCGAACAACGAGAGGAACGGCACCGAGAACAGGTATGCCCGGAACACGATCTCCCCGCCGAACTCGTTCGCCACGACGAGAAATCCGGGAGCAATCAGAAGAATCACCGCAATGACGTCTCGATGCCCACTCCGCCATCGGCGCGCCAAACCGACAACGGCGATAAGAGCGATGAGGACGACAACGCACCGTCCGGCGAGCGACACGATGGCCTGTCCGCTGCTCTGCGCGCTCGTGTCGCGAAGCGTCGCCCCGACGTTTTGCACCGGTGCGCCGAACGATCGCAGTGTCGATGCGATGTTGTCGGACATGAACGGTCGCGCCGGGCCGAGCAGCCAGGCGAACTGGACGACCAGCAGTCCGACTGCGAGCTTGCCGGCACGGACCACGCGGCTGAGTGCCAGCGTCGCGATCACGACGATGAGAAGCGCCGGGGTGACCTGATGGCTCGAGATGATCGCAGCGCCGATGGCGAGCAGGAGAGGCAGTTCGACGGCCCGGGTACCACGCGTGACGCGTGGGCCCGCCTGTCCGCGACGACCTGCCGGAAGGCGGGTGATCACGAGAGCGAGGAGCACGAGGTAGAGGAAGTAGGCCATGGCCTGGGGCGAGAAGTAGTCCTGACCGACCCAGTTCGCGAGGAAGAAGAACCACGCTGCGGTCCAGGTGACGCGGCGACTGGCGCCGATTGCCGGGAGGATGAGGAGCAGGGCGCCGAGGTTGAGGAAGTTGACGACAACTGGCGTCAACATCGCAAGCGGCACTGCGTTCTTCATGCCGGCGAGGTCGACAAGCGAAGCGTTCGCCGAGAAGAACCCGGGCCAGTTGTGGTAGACGTCGAGCGAGTTGATCCGGGGGTTGACCGATGATCGCCGTGTGATGTAGTCGACGATGCCGACGTGCTTCCAGGCCCAGGAGTACCGCAGCGTCCCGTAGAGCAGCGGTGCCGTGGCGTGGATGAGCGCAATGAAACCGCCGAGGAGGACCCATAGGCGCCGTTCGTCGAGCACCGGTCGTGTAAGCGCGCTGACGATCGCGGCGATCAAGCCCGCGATCGCGATCCAAGCCGAGATGGGGAGCACCGAAACAAGTCCGGTGTCGGTCATCGAATCCACTCGAATCCGAACGAGCGACCACCACCACAGCCCGCCAACTGCGACGAGCACCAGCGACGCCTGAACGACGCCGACGAGCGACCGTTCCCGGAATGCCGCGGAGAGACGCGCCCAACGACCTCGATTCCGGACGGCAACCCGGGCCCCGGTGCTGCGTCCGAGTTCCTCGACGACCTGCACGACGTTGCGGCTGAGCCAAACGCCGGCGGTTCCGTATCGCTTCGCCTTGAGGAGGTTGGATTCCGCGTGGCCGAGCCACGCCAGGAGCGTCAGGTGGCGAATCGAGAGCCCCGACGCCGACCAGCCCCCCTGCTCGAGGAGAGCGATCTCCGCGGCATCGAGGCCCCGTGTGCCGTTGCAGAGCTCAATGACGAGATCGCCGAGCTCGCGTCCCTCCCGGGCCCGGCGGAGACCGAGAACGAAGAGCATGAGGTCGACTGCGGGGATGCCGCGCGCGTGCGACCGTTCCCAATCGACGAGACCTGAGACCTGTGCTGCTCGTCGATCGAACAAGACGTTCCCCGGGGTGAGATCGCCGTGCACGCGAGCGATGTCGAGCTCACGTCCCACCAGCGCCGAGCGGAGCTCGCGCTCGATCGCTTCGGCACCGGCCAGGTAGGAGGCCGACGGCGCTCGAAGAGCAGACCGCATCGTCGCGAGTGGGAGCGACACCCACGACGCCACGGATTCGCCACCTACCGTCACCCGGTGGGCGCTTCGACTGTAGAAGTCGGACATGCTGCGCCCGAGCGACGCGAGTCCGAGATCACGGCGGGCCGGGCTGGTGAGCGAGTCGCTCGTCGAGACGCCGTCGCAGCGTGTTTCGATCACGAACGGTCGAGCGACGTCGGCGATTGCCGATCGCACCGCTGGCACGGCGAAAGGCAAGCCGTGATGACGACTGTCGGTGCTGATCTCACGTAATGCTGCGACATGGTTCCGGAGTCCTGCTCCAGCGGTTCGCCGGGTGGCCAGCTTCACGATGGCCGGCCCTCGCTCTCCGAAGACTTCGGCAATCGTCACGTCGTTGTGCACGGAAACCAAGCGCGCGTCCTTCGCGTGCACCGACTCCGGGAGCTGAAGGGCGGCCAGCCGGAAAGGAAGAAGGTGTTCGGCCCGTCGGCGACGCATGGCAGCCCGGACGCCGGCGAGTCGATCGATCAGCCCATCCAGACCGGCTGCGGCATCGGTCCCCGAGGCTGCCACCGCGGAGCCCGCCCTTCCTCCGATGCGGCGCAATGCGACAGCGACGGCGAATGACCCGGCAACGCAGGTCTGTCCGCCGAGCACGCCAAGGCCGACACCGTTGAGACCGTGGCGTTCCTGGAGGACCGCGGCGAGCCCGACGCAGAGCACGAAGATCGCCGCGTGTCCGCCGATCACGATGCGCATTCGGCCCAAGACCCGGGCCCGGCTGAGGGTGAGCGAGGTGAAGGTGTAGGGCAGGGCTGAGAGGGCGAGAAGCTGGAGCAGGACCGTCGCGTTGGTCCGGTAGTCCCGCCCGAAGACACCCTGCAGCCATGGTGCCGCGGCGATCACCATGACGGTGGCCGGGGCCACCAGGCCGAAGGCTTGCTGCGTCGAACGCCGGTGAAGATCGGCAAGTGACCGCCGGTCTCGCGCTCCTTCGGCGACGAGCGCCGCACCGATGCACCCGCTGACGAAGTACAGGCCGTAGGCAATCTGGGCGGCGAGGTAGTAGTAGGCCGCCGCTTCAGCGCCCGATCGGCGGAGCACGAGCAGCGGGAGCCCGTCGATCGTCGCGATCCACAACAGGGTCGCGACCTGGTCGGCGAGTGAGAACCGGATGACCGCACGGAACGGGGCGGCCGTGACGCCCGATGATCGTACGCGTGGCAGGAAGGTCCGGAAGACCCCCGTGTTGACGACGGCGATCAGCACGAAGGTCGGGATCGCCCAGGAAAGGAACACCCCCCAGTTCGGGGAGATCGCGACGAGCGAGACCAGGAGGCCGATCTTCACAACGGCGAAGGCGATGTTCTCCGCGGGTACCCACTCCGCCCGACCCAACCCGATGAGGACGCTGTCCTGGAGGACGAAGACCGACCAGGCAGCAAGCGTGGCGAGGAACACGATGATCGTGCCCGCGTTCGCGCGGAGGAACAGGAGATCGGGTGTCCAGACGCGGAGTCCCGCGAGGAAGATCGTCCCGGCGATGATGGCGCAGGTCCCGGCGACCGCGTAGGAACGGATGATGAGGCGTCGGGTGGTCGGGCCGGCGGTGGGGATGAACCGGAGGAGACCGTTCTTGAGTCCGAGATTGGCGATTCCCGCAAGAAGCGTCGTGGCCGCGACGAGGGCCGAGCCGACACCGACGGACTCCGTGCTGAGCCGGCGGGCGGCGACGAACCAGAAGAGCCCTCCGAGCGCCGACGTGGCCAGAGAGCTGAGCACGAGCGCGTAGCCGGCGCGCAGGACCGGGACCCGGAGTTGGGAGCGCAACTTGGCGGTGACGGTGATGGTCATGGCTCAGCTCGCCCAGACGGTGACGCGGTCGATCTCGAAGGTCGCCGGGAACGTCGTGCTCGACTTCGGTGGACCTGCCCAGTCGCCGCCGATTGCCAGATTGGCGATGATGTACATCGGTTCCGACGGCACTTCGCGGCTTCGGATCTGCCACCGAACGACTCCGTCGATGAGCCAGCGCAGCGAGCCTGGCTGCCAGTCGAGCGCAAAGACGTGCCAGCCGTCGGGTATGTCCGTCATGGTCGTTCGTTCGCCGCGGTCCTTCGTCCTGCCGGCTCTGTCGCGCCAGTGGAGATGCATGCTCACGGTGTCGGGCTTCGACCCACGAATCTCGGCCAGGTCGATCTCGGGTAGTGAGTCGTTCGTCGTCGGCAGGAGCCACAACGCGGGCCACAGGCCGGCACCCTTCGGGATTCGGGCTCGGACCTCGAGGTAGCCGTAGCGATACGCGAACTTCGGCTCGTGAGTTGTCGCCGACGCCCGACCTGTGGTGACCATGCCGGATCGGTATGCGAACGTACGTCCGTCGCTGGCGATGGCCGCTTTGCGAGAGGCGGTCAGGCGGAGCGTGCCGGCATTCACCGCGATCTGTTGCGGCAGATACCACTGAAGTTCGTTGTTGGTTGCGATGGTGCAGCCGTCGGGGCCCCACCAGTAGCAGGTGTTCCAGCGGTCGGCGTCGAGTCGAGCGCCGTCGAAGCGGTCCTCGAACAGCAATCGGCCGCGCGTCACGGGTGGCTGGTCGATCGGCGCACCGTCTTTGTCGGTGCACGACGCCATGCCAGGCGCGATCGAGGCGATGCAGGCGAGGGTCAACGCCCGTTTTCTCCTGTGCCTCCGCGGCGAGCGCTCCGCCATCATCAATCCTGAAAGCCGATCAGGCGCTTGACCGCAGCCCGGGCGAGGAGATCGGTTCGGGTGACCGGGAGACGTTCGACGCGATAGTCGGCGTAGTCGTACGGCTCGGCGGCGAACCGCTCCTTGAAGTCGGCGAGGCGAGCCGAGGTGCCGGTCTCGCCGAGGTGGTACCAACTTGCCCCGCACGCGACGGACTCCTGGATACCGAGCCACGTGAGCAGGTACGTGGGGTCGGAACCCTGGATCCGTTCCCGGTCGAACGCGCTGCGGGTCTCGTGTCCGTTGGGTCCGCGCAGCAATACCATGGCGCCGACCGGCTCGCCGCCGAGCCGGGCCACGGAGACCCGGCACATCGGTCCGAGGACATCGGCGATGGTCAGCCACTTCGCCAGACCGTCGCGGGCCTCCGCCCGCCGGCGCGCCAGGGCCAACGGTTCGTGCTGCTGCGCCGCCCACCGATCGACCGATTTCCCGTGAAGGGCGTAGTACTCGCGGACGAGCCGTTCGCTCGACCCGTGCTCGACGTCGAGACCTGCCTTCTCGCCTTTGCGGACACCGCGCCGCGCCGCCCGCGAAAAGCGGGTCCAGACGTCGTCGATGCCATTGCGTACATCGATGACGTGCGCGCGGCGGGCGAGTCCATGTACTGATCGCGGGGCACCGTTGCGAAAGAGTGAGCCGTGTCTCGGGTTGGGCCGGATCTGGGTTCGGTGCAGCGCGCGGGACCGGAGGTCCTCGAACACGGCCGCGATGACGTTTGCGTCCGGTCCGGGACCGACGAGACCTCCGATTCCCCAGCCATTCGGGAATCCCTGATCACCCAGGACCACGCCGGCCGGTCCGTGGCGGCGGGCCAGCGGAAGAACGAAACGGCGACCATCGTCGAACGTGTAGAGGCGGCTGACGTCGACGAACTTGCCGGTCCGCACCATTGCGTCGGTCCATTGCGGTGTCTGGGTCACGAGCGCCTCGCTGTCGGTGCGTACGAGATCGGCCCACACCTCCCGAGGCGCCGGGCTGACCACTTGTGCCAGGCGCGCGATGCTGCGGCCGTCGGTGTCGGTCGACATGGTCAGTGTCATTTCGTCACCCCGTCCCGCAGTCGACGAACCCGTCGATAGCTTCGCCAGGCCTGCGCGCGGGCCCGGCGCATTCCCTCTCGTGGTTGTACCTGCCGGGCGTTCTCGTCACGGAGCAGGTCACCGAGGGTCTCGGCTGACAGCGTTGGCGACATGGTCAGGCGTGCCCGCGCGAAGCTGTCGTCGGCGTCCGTGCTCCAGGCGTTGCGCACTCCGCACGCGCTGCCGTATCCCGCGTCGATCACGGCCTCGCGCACAGCCCGCCGGTAGTACCCATGGGGGTAGGCGAAGGAGTCGACGGTCCGTCCGAGTCCGTCCTCCAGAACTGCGCGCGAGCGCTCGATCTCGTGTCGGGCATCGCTGAGGGGGATCACGTCGAGTTCCGCGTGGCTGACCGAATGCGACCCGATCTCCCATCCGGCCTCGACGAGCCCGCGGAGCTGGGTCCACGACACCATCGATCGCCTCCCGGCGTCGCCGAGCCAGTCGCATGAACGACCGATCGTCCCCGTCGTCACGTAGACGGTCGCTGGGAAGCCATATTCCGCCAACGCAACCGCCGCTTCTTCGGTGTTGTCGGCAAAACCGTCGTCGAACGTGATCAGCAGCATTGCTTGCCCTTCGTTGTGAACATGCGGTGCGGTCCGACGCTCGGCGAGGCGTCGCTCGAGCTCAGTGATGGTGACGACGTCCCAGCCCTGAGTTCTGATGACGCTCAGGTGCTCACGGAACAAGTCGGGGTGAACGGTGTAGTCCTGCAGCGCAGCCGATGGGGCGTCGGAGATCGAGTGGTACAGCAACGCGGGAACTCGATTCATCGCGGTACCCGCTCGGTACGTGTTTCCCACCGTGAGCGGGCGTACGCCCACGGACCCTTCAGCATGCCGAGCCGTTCTCGGCGCGCGAGGGCATCGAAGCGATCGTCAGCGGGTTCGCCGAGGTACGGATTCGTCGTGGCGCCGACCCCGGGTGCCTCACGTGTGCGCCGCATCGTCGCGGCGTGGCGAATCCCCTGCGGTGCCAGCCGAACCAAGTGCACGAGTGTCGTCGGTCTGTCCACGACGATCTTCGTGAGAAAGGCGCCGAGTCCGACCCCGTATCCCGTGATCTGCTTCTCGAGCTGTTCGATCTCGCGGTGGTGCAGGTGTCTGACGATGGCGTTCGGCTCGTAGACGAGCCGATACCCCCGCACGATGACCTCATAGAACGCGGCGATGTCATCGCCACCCTTCGCCACGCTGCCCGCGCCGAGTGCCGGGTCGAACCCGCCGATCTCGGAGAGGAACGACGTCCGGAACGACATGTTCGCTCCGGACCCCAGCGCTCCGGCAGCGAAGGGGAAGAGGCGGCCGTCCGGACGATGCTCTCCCAGATCGAACGATGTGCGGGTCGTCCCCTTGTGGAAACCGAGGTGGTGCTCGACCCAGCGCTGGGCAGGGGTGTCGACCTCCAGTGGCTCGATCGCTCCGGTGACGCAGACCACGTCGTCGCCGAGCGCAAAGGCGTCGACGATCCGGGCGAGCCACGCAGGATCGACGACGACGTCGTCGTCGGTGATCGCCACGATCGGTGCCGAAATGGTTCGAAGTCCGGCGTTGTGGGCGCGAGCCAACCCGGCCTTCGGTTCGTGGACGTACCGGACCGGTGAGTTCGCAGACATCGCAGCGATCAGTTGCAGGGTCGACTCGTTGCTCGGGGCGTTGTCCACGACGACCACTTCGAACGAGTCGTATCCGGACGCGAGAACTGAACGAAGCGCCCGTTCCAGTGACGCGGTCCTATCCCTCGTGGCGATGAGCACGGCGACCTTCGGTTCGGTCACCATGTCAACCGGACCCCGTCGAGGCTGTAGCGACCGCCGGCGTTCGGCGTGTTGTTGAGGAACACCAC
>JANPFX010000099.1:0-10992 GCA_031423635.1 Acidimicrobiia bacterium
TAGTGAGTGAGTGCTCACTCATCAACCTGATATGTTGCCGGCGACTGCGATATCGGACAACTCCCGGAGTCGCCGCTGTCCGCCGCAATACTCCGGGCCCCAATTTCGAAGGCTGGTTTCAACGGCACGATCACGTACCGAAGCACCGCGACCGGCCAGGCGCAGAACGATCAGAATTTCGGCGAGACCGTCGATGTCGTGCCAGGAGTCGATGTCAGCGTCTTTGCCTCCGGTCTGCGCAATCCCTACGACATGGTTTTCACCACGAGCGGACGCCTGTATGCGGCTGACAACGGACCGAACGACACGTTCGGCGCGGCTTCGACTTCGGCAACTACCCAGTCGGCAGATCCCGACGCACCGGATGAGCTCATCCACGTCGCCGAGGGCAGTTACTACGGCCATCCCAACCGCAACCGCGGGCGTTACGCAACCCAGCAGTATGTCTACCGGGATCCAACGGTTCCCGCCATCCTCGGTCGCTACTCGCCGCCGCTTGCGACCGTGGCATCGTCGGCCGACGGAATCGATGAGTACCGTTCCACGACGTTCAACAGCGCGATGCGCGGAAACCTCCTCATCCAGAAACTCGATGGGGCACTGTTCCGAGCACAGCTCGATGGTGCTGGCACCGCGGTCACCTCGCTCTCGACCCTCGCTACGCCATCAGGACTTGATGTGGTGACCGGACCGGGTGGGGCAATTCTGACTGTCGACTACAACGGCAATCAGTTGAAGGTCATGCGACCGAGCAATCCGTCAGCGCCGGCAGTCGCTGCGGTCGACATCTTCCCGTGGCGTGGTCGACCCGATGGCATCACACCGTTTGTGATCGGTGGCGTTGGATTCAGCAGCGCAGCGACGACAACCGTCACGATCGGCGGAATACCGGCAGCCATCACTTCGGTGTCGCCGACGCGGATTCGTGGCTTTGTGCCTGCGATGTCCAGCCCGTCAGCTGCGCTCCTCGACGTTGTGGTACTGAGTGGAGGCGTGACGTCGACAATCAGCGGTGCGTTCCGACCCGTCCTTGTCGCGGGCAGCGGAACGGGAATATGGCAGGCAGCACCGCCGCTTCCGGCAGCGATCGGCGAGGTTGCCGGTGGCGTCATCAACGGTGTGCTCTACCTCGTCGGTGAGGCAAACTCGGCGACATTCGCTTTCGACCTGGCGTCGAGAACCTGGCAGTCCGCACCGGCTCGGCCGTTCCCTGGCAATCATCACAGTGCGGAGGTGATCGGCAACAAGCTCTATCTCTTCGGGGGACTCGGTGGTGGTTCCGAAGGACGCGTGCAGATCTTTGATCCCGCTACTGGTGCATGGAGCTCTGGTGCCACCGCACCGTTCCTCGCAGGCTCATCCTCAACGGCTCGTATCAACGGACTCGTTTACATGGCGGGCGGTATTTCGGGCACCTCGACGGTGAACTCGGCAGCGGTCTACAACCCGACGACAAACACGTGGTCTTCGATCGTGCCGATGCCGCTCGCGCGCAACCACGCAGCCGCCGGGACCGACGGGCAGCGACTGTTCATCTTCGGCGGTCGAGGCCCAGGCAGCGGCGACGGGAACTTTGTCGCCGATGGCTTCAACGATGTGCAGATCTACGACCCGGTGACCAACACCTGGCAGTGCAGTTGCACGTCGGGTTCAACAATTCCGCCGTTGCCACAAAAGCGCGGCGGGATGGGACGTGCAGCGTTCTTCAACGGCGGGTTCTACGTGATCGGTGGCGAAACCACCGCCACCGGCACGGGTCAGGTCGCCGGAAACGTCTACAACCGGGTCGATGTGTACAACCCCGTCAGCCAGACCTGGCGGCTCGAGGCGACTCTGCCGACCGCACGTCACGGCATCTACCCGCTCGCGTACGACGGCAAGATCCTCGTCGCAGGTGGAGGGATTCAAGCTGGCGGATCGGAGTCGACGGTCTTTGAGTTCTTCACTCGCTGATCTCGGCCAAGCACCGGCGACGCGAAATCACCACGTAAGAACGACTTCGAGGTCGAGGAGTCCAAGACCGATGGCAATCAGGCCGACCGCAGACGGGAGGTCTGCGGTACCGCTGATCCAGCCATGGTGACCGAGGGCGAAGTCGCTGAGGACCGTAATTTCATCGTGGCGGAGCCGACGAGGTTCAGTCGACCACTCGGACAGGCGTGCGGTCTCGTCGCATCGTGACCACGACGGCGACGAGGGTGGCGACGATGACCAGGGCGGAGATGACGGTGATGAAGGCGCTGGTATCGATGAAGAGGCCCGGCAGGACCATGAGTGCGTTGATGATCAGGGCTGCGGCGTTGATGCGGATCGCTTTGCGGTTTCCCGAGTTCCACGCTGCGATGGCACACACGACCGAGACCATCCCGATCGCGGCGTTCAGCAACAGAAGCGCGAACGGCGGCTTCTCGGCGCCCCAGTCGATGTCGAGGAAGAGGAAGGGGAGATTCCCGAGGCCGATGACGGCGGACAGGGCGAGGCCTGCGCGCACCGTGGCGTTGGGGATGAGCTGGCTCGGTTGTGCGGTGATGGCTGACATTGTTACCTCCTGTAGCGGTTGGAGTTTCAGCATCACGTGACGGTACGTCCCGTGCCCAGAGCCGAAGCCCCCGATGTCCTCCTGCGGGTTCGGGAAGAACTCGGGAGGTTGTTCCCGGTCTGCGGTGACGTCGACACTGCCATGATGAGGACGTGTCGACACCGCCGCCCATCAGAATCGTCGTCGCTGACGATCATCCGGTCGTGCGGAACGGGCTCGTCGCCTTGTTGCGCTCGATCCCCGGGCTCGATGTGGTCGGCGAGGCAGCGGACGGCGATGCGGCGGTGCGGGCCGCCGAGGAGCACAAGCCCGACGTGATCCTCATGGACGTCCGGATGCCGGGGACCGATGGCATCGAGGCCACGCGCAGGATCAGGACCCAGACGCCGGGGTGCCGGGTGCTGATCCTCACGATGTTCGACGACGACGCCACCGTGTTCACGGCGATGAAGGCAGGAGCGCAGGGGTACCTCCTCAAGGAGTCCGATCAGGACGACATCGTCCGAGCTGTGCACGGGGTCGTCGCCGGTGAGGCCATCTTCGGTCCGGGCGTCGCGGCGCGGGTGCTCGGGTACTTCGCGGCACCTCCCGCGGCGATCGGAGTGGTCGACCCGTTTCCTGATCTGACCGACCGGGAACGCACGATCCTCGGTCTCCTCGCCCAAGGCAAGCGCAATGCCGAGATCGCCGCGGAGACGTACCTGTCGACGAAGACCGTGAGCAACCATCTCACGTCGATCTTCGCCAAGCTCCAGGTTGTCGGTCGGGGCGAGGCGATCGTGCGTGCCCGGGAGGGCGGGTTGGGCACCACGACGTGAGCGAGCTCGCGATCATGATGGCTGCGGTCGTCCTGGCCGCGTCGACCGGGGCCAGCGGCATTGCACTCCGGCGGACGACGAGCCGACTTGCCGGCACCCTGTTGCTGGTCAGTTCGGCAGGGGTGATCGCCGCCCTGCTCGTTCACGTTGCTGATCAGTCGACGCTGGCCCGGTTCCTGGTGACCGGATCGTTGCTGCTGCCGGGCTCGTTCGCCATCCTTGCCTATCCGCTCGTCAGCCTCCGCAACGGGTTCGAGTTCTGTCTGTGGGTGACCGCCGCGGGCGCGGGAGTGATCGCGACGGTCGTCACTTCCAACTTCGAGATCTCCGCGACACTCGGTGGGGTCGTCCTGCTCGCTCTGGTCGGTCACGCCGGGTGGGTGCTCGAGGCCGGCGACGACAGGGACCGGGAAGCGATCCTCTGGCTCGGGCTCGCCGCCCTCACCTCCGCGTTGGTCTTCACGATCCTGGCCTCCCAGTTCGGTGTTGCGGGCGCCACCGTCGGTGCGATCCCGGCGGCCGCTATCGGGCCGGCGATGGTCATCGGTGTTCGGCGACCCGGGTTGACCGATATCCGGTCACTCGTCGTCTCCGTGGTGGTGTTCGCCGTCGTGGCCGTGAGCTACCTGTCGGTGTTCATCGGCATCGCTGCCGTCTTCGATCCCGTCGGAATCGGCGATCCCCCGGCCGCACTCTTCGCGTCCGTCGGGCTCGTGCTCGCCGCCGGATACCAGCCCCTCCGCATCGTGCTCCGCGGCCTCATCGACGAGCTGCTCTTCGGCCAACGGCCCGACCCCCTCGTTGCCGCGACCACGGTGGCCGACAGCGTCGGGGACGACCCGCTGCTCGCACTGCGGGCGATCCGGGAGGCGTTGTTGCTTCCCTACGCCAGCATCTCGACCGATGGCACCGAACTCGCCGCGTCCGGCACTGCGGTCACAGAGACTCGACGGTTGCCGCTGCTGCGGGACGGAGAGACCGTCGGGGAGATCGTGGTCGGGCTTCGCCCCGGCGAACTGAGGCTGTCGGCAGGGGACGAACAGGTGCTGCGGATCGTCGGGCCGCTCCTCGCCCAGACGTTACGTGCACGTGCGCTCGCGCTCGACCTCAAGGAGTCGCGGACGGCCGCGATCGCGGCGATCGAGGAGGAACGTCGTCGCCTCCGTCGGGATCTGCACGACGGACTGGGCCCGACCCTGTCGGGCATCGCTCACACCGCCGCTGCGGCGCGAAACACCATGACCACCAACCCCAGCGCAACCGACGCTCTCCTGCAGGGACTGCGGTCCGACGCCGCTGCAGCCGTCGGAGAGATCCGCCGGCTCGTCTACAACATGCGTCCACCGGCGCTCGACGAACTCGGCCTCGTCGCCGCGCTTCGCCAGCAGGTCAGCGTCATACGCACCCCCACCGGAAGCCCGATGCACGTGTTCGTGGAGGCCGACGAGCTCCCGACGCTCCCGGCGTCCGTCGAAGTCGCCGCTTTCCGTATCGCGACCGAGGCCGTGACGAACTCGGCTCGGCACAGTGGCACAGACCAGGTCTGGCTACAGATCAGACACGAGCACGACCACCTCGAAGTCACCGTTCGCGACGAAGGCGCCCCTGGAGCGGCATGGGTCTCGGGCGTGGGCCTGTCCTCCATGCGGGAGCGGGCGGCCGAGATCGGCGGATCCGTCGACATCGTGTCGAACGGCAGCGGCTCACGAGTCCACGCGCTGCTGCCTCTCGACTAACACCCATCAGCCCGGCGGGAACGTCGGGGCGCGCCTTGATCAGCCCGCAACCGATGAGATACCCCTGCCAGCGCGTCGGCGCGTCGACGAACGCGGCGGTTGGACGAGAACTACTCAATCCTCAAGCCAGATATGGCTCGTGCGATCACCAGCTGCTGAATCTCCGACGTTCCCTCAAAGATCGTGTGGCTCATTTCGGGGTGTCAAGGGCGTGTTGCGCAGGGCTGTGACGTGCGGCTTCGATTCCGGTGGGTCCGGTCTGTAGTGGTCGATCCGGGCAGTACTAGGAATGATCTTCGAAACGATCTTCGAAGTCAGTCTCGAACAAGTCCCATCATCGGCACGTGCGCGCCCTCGACGTTCCCGGCCCAACCGGGGTTCGTGAGAACGGTGAGTGAGGGCGCAGGAATGCTGTCGACCTCAGGGGATTGTTCGCTTCGACTGTCTTCGACCTTCTCGAGCGAAGACACTCGACGGGAGAGGAGCCGAGCGGCAGGCCCAAGCAAATGAGCATCTCGCTGGCTGATGCTCTCTTCTGCTCGTTCCGCGACCTCCCTCAACCAGGATTCACGGGGTTCGGTTGATTTTGGGCGTCGATCGGAAATCATCAGGCCTCCTTCGCTGTGAGGGTATCCCCAGGGTGTGACAATGGGTCATCGACTGGGGGAGTTGTCAACGATATGATGACATTTATGCCATCAAGCCGGGAAATCCTCTACGCCCTCGCCGAGCCTCGCTCGGGCTGGATCACTGCTAGCGATGCAACTGCCGCCGGGGTTTCGCGCCAGCAACTCGCTCGATACGCCGAGAGCGGCGTTCTCCGACGCTCCCGCTACGGCGTCTACCGGTTCCGAGACTTTCCGGCGCAGCCCTTCGAGGATGTCATCGAAGTGTGCTTGTGGGCCGGACCCGACGCCGTCGCCAGCCACGAGACAGCCCTTGCGGTTTACGGCCTCGGCGATGCCATGCCAGCGTCGATTCACATCACCGTGTCGCATCGCCTTCGAAAGCGGCGAACGGGGGTGATCGTTCACGTCGCCGCTTCCACGTCTGCGGATGTCGACACCCGAGACGGCGTTCCCATCACCTCAGCGACTCGGACCATTCGAGACATCGCAGTGCACACCACGGTCGACGACATCGCATCGATCGTTCGTGAAGCGGAGGAGCGTGGTCTTTTTCGCCGACGCGAAGCGCAGAAGCTGGCTGAAGAACTTGTGGGGTCGAAGTGATCGGACCGTACAAGACGGCCGGCGCGTTCCGCATGGCTCTGGAGCAGCACCTCAACGAGCGAGCACTGCGCACGACGACGCCAGTCGATCGCCTTCGCAAAGAGGTTGCGCTGCAGCGACTCCTCACTCGCATGATGTCTTCATCCCAAGCCGACGGTTGGGTCCTCAAAGGCGCCCAAGTGCTCCTGGTCCGACTCGACGAACGCGCACGCGCAACGAAGGATGTCGACACCACGTGGCGCTTCGAGGCGGAAGCCCTTCGGCATGCGCTCGACGACGCCAGAGGGATGGACCTGAGCGACGGATTTACGTTCGAGATCAGCGCAGGAAAGCGGATCGATGCAGAGTCCGACGACGGTGGCTGGCGCTTCTCCGTTCAGGCTCGACTTGACGGGCGAAGCTTCGAACAGTTCGTGCTCGACGTGAACATCGCCGTCGACGATCCACGACCCGTCGATCAGCTGACCCTGCGCCCGGTTCTTGACTTCGCCGGGTTCGCTCCGCCCACAATCGCCGCCGTCCCCATCGCGTTCCACCTCGCCGAGAAATTGCATGCCTACGTACGGGTCTACTCCGGCTCGCGGGTGTCGACCCGCGTGAAGGATCTCTACGACATGCTCATGATCGCCCGTGTGCTCCGGGTCCCGAACAGCGACGTTCTGCACGAAGCCGTCGCCACGACCTTCGCGTTCAGAGACACGAAGCTGCCGACGGCCCTGCCCGATCCTCCCGCCCCCTGGGCAGCACCGTGGGCCGCTTACGTCCGCGACTACGGCATCGAGTGGACGAACCTCGACGACGCAATCGGCGCGCTCCGACCGTTCTGGCAGGTGATCACATCACCGCCGGTGGAACTTCACACATGGGATCAACGCCAGTGGGCTTGGCGAAGCACCCACTGAGAACCCACCGCAGAACTACATCGAAACTGAAGTTTCAGCCGAACCCACCCCCGTGAAACTTCAAGTCCTGTGTAGTGGCTCCGGTCGTCAGCGCCTCAAGGTCGTTCGTCCTCGCTGCGCTGTGGGCGCTCCAACTTGACCCGCACCCGTCCACTCGCCTGAGCCGCAGCCCCTTTGGGCCGAGCCTCCTCACACCGAATGGTTGATGCTTCTCCGCAGAATTCGGTTACACACTGGCAGGTAGCCGAGCTACCAGCAGATCGCCAGTCCGGTGTCGGGCATTTCGCGCTCCCGGTTGTTTGCGTTCGTGGCCCTCCCGTTGCGAATAGGCGGACATGACGACACGATCCGAACAGTTCACCTTCGACTTCGACGACGATCCGGACGACAAGCAGAAGCACGACGCTGCCTCAACCAGTCGCCGTGCCCAGCACTCCGCCACGTTGACCGTGACCGAGGCAGCGAGAATCCTCGGCATCTCGAGGACAACCGCCTACGAGGCCGTCCGTGATGGTTCGCTTCGCTCCATCCGTGTCCGGCGACGAATCCTGATCCCACGGTCATGGATCAACGACATGCTGCTCGGCAGCACCACGCCGACCGCGCCGTGAGCAACGCGGCGGCGAGCCCGCTTCCAACGGAAGCTGCCAGTGTGTGACCCTTGCGGGTTGGCATCAACCATTGTCGGTGGGCGAGTCGCCCACCTGCCAGTGTGCACCAGATTCTGCGGGTAGCGCGTCAACCATTGTGATGGCGCTGGTCCCGCAGGGGCCGTAGTCGCCTAGACAGCGAGCGGGCGACGACGGGTCAAGGTGGAGCGCCCGGAGCAGGGCGAGGACGAACGACCTTGACGCTTCGACGACGGCGAGCCACAGCTTCCGCACCAAATCGCTTGCCCACCCAAGCGGAACCCGGAAGACTTGGGTCTGCCTCCGGTCAGCATCGGAGGAAGTGGACCCGGTTGCCAGCCCTTTGGTTGGGGAGCCGGGTTCTGCGCTTTCGGGCCACGATCTGAGAATTCGCCGCCGCAGCGCCGTCGTTCTCCGGCAAACTCAAACCGCTTGCTCCAAGAGAAGTCGGAAGCGCACCCGGCGAGCCCTCCGGACGGTGAGTAGCCGGGTGTTGCGCGTCTGGGCAGCGCGGCTCGGATTGAGAGCGTCAGCTTGCGGAGGCGTAGCCCGGCCGCAAACGGAACCGATTCTCTTCGACGGTTCCCGGAAACACCTTCACAAGCACGAATCCTCGATCACCAAGCTCGATGACCTCGCCGACACCGGGCTCCGCATCCTCGTTGCCCACAATGAGCACGTCGCCGACCGTGACGGTTAGTCCGGCCCGAAGGTTGCGAGTGTTCGCGCGGGTAAGGCCTTCGTCGTCTCCACTCTGGAAGTCGATCCACAGATCCCATGCCATGTGCGCCATTCTATGACCTTCCCAAGGATCCTGGTCGAGGAATCGCTAGGTCGAACGCCAACTCCAGCCTGTCGAGGGTCGCTTCCTCCAGGTCGGGCAGCACAACGTCGTAGTGCGGGCGATCAAGCGTCGGGAGCAATGCAAACCCGAGTTCGCGAAGACGGCCCACCGTGGACAGGCGAACCTTCCCGTACCGTGCGATGCGACGATCCGTGGCACAGAGTTGCTCCACCGGAAGGTCGAGTGACAACGCAACCGAAACCGCAAAGACACCGACAGCGAAAAAGGCGTCCTGCGCACTCGACCGAACGTACTCAGACTTCATCTCGCCGCCCCGAACCACGACGACTGTGTCATCCGGCGGTAGCTCGTCACGTAGCAACAGCGGTCTCATAGGTCTCCCTCCAACGCGGCGCCAACGGAGTCGGCGACGGCGCGATCGCTTGCGGCAAAAGCATGCGCGTAGACGCGCAAAGTCATCGCAGCATTTGCGTGGCCGAGACGATCAGCAACCGTCTTCACGTCGTGGCCCGCGGCGATCGCCACCGACGCTGACCAGTGGCGCAGGTCGTGCAGTCGCCACTTCGCGTCGATGCCGGCCTTCTCACGGACGATCCGCCACCAGTAACCGATGCGGTCCGGGTTCGGAGGTTCGTCACCCACGTTGAACATCCACGGCCCGTACTCCTCCAGCGAGGCGCGCTCACGTTCAACAACAGCGAGTGTTGCTGCATCGAGTGTGATGCGCCGTTGGTTCGCCGTCTTGGTTGGCGCGTCGGCCAGGACCGTGCGGCCCGAACGACGATCGATCTCGATAGCCGAGTCAACAGTGAGAACTCCGTCCACCACGTCCGTCCACTGCAACGCCGCCAGCTCCGCGCGACGAGCGCCGGTTACCGCTGCGAGGCGCAGCATCAACCCGACCTCTGAGCCGATCGCATCGCCGACCGCAATGACGTGTCGCACGTCCACTGCCGACAGAACACCCCGGGGCGCAACCTTTCGCGATGACAGCTCCGCCAACGACGCGACGTTGCGCGACACCCACCCCCACCGCACCGCCTGCGTGAGGGCTGCACGCAACACGCCGTGCAGGTTGCGGATTGACACATCGGCCAATCCCTCATCACGTAAGCGCGCATGCCATCGCTCCACGTCTTCGATCTTCAACCGAGCCACGGGCAACCGAGCGATGCGATCACTATTGATCCGGGCGACCCGCGACAACTGATCACGACGCGAAGCCGGCGCCCATGTCGCATCGTGCTTCTGAACCCATGCGTCCAACACGTCGGAAACGGACCGACCAGCCGCACGGCCAGCAGGAGCGACCGTCAGCTCCGCCGCAACGCGCAGCGCGTCCTTCTTCGTGCCTCGCACAGTGCGTGAAACCTGCGTCGGCACACCCGACGGAGAGTTCCCCGTGAAGGCGCGCACCTCCCACACACCGGGCTTGCGTTCGCGAATCGTCGCCACACCCGAAAGTGTAGCGACGATGTGTGACACTAGGGATTGGACTAGGGATAACCGCCCGGACTACACAGCACCAGACGGACGAGAACTACTCAATCCTCAAGCCAGATATGGCTCGTGCGATCACCAGCTGCTGAATCTCCGACGTTCCCTCAAAGATCGTGTGGATCTTTGCGTCACGGTGCCAACGCTCGACCGGGTAGTCCCGGGTGTAGCCGACGCCGCCGAGGATCTGGATCGCGTCCTCGGTCACACGCACTGCGGTCTCGGAGGCCTTCCACTTGCTCATCGAGCCCTCGCCGTTCTTGAAGCCGCCGTTGCGTGACAGCCACGCGGCGCGCCAGATGAGCAAGCGTGATGCGTCGATCTCGGTGATCATGTTGGCGAGCTTGAAAGCGATCGACTGGTTCATGATGATCGGACGTCCGAACGCCTTGCGCTCCTTCGCGTAGTCGAGCGAATACTCGTACGCCGCGCGTGCGATGCCGAGCGCCTGCGCACCGACAGTCGGGCGGGTCGCCTCGAACGTGGCCATTGCAGGCTGCTTGCCGGACGACGCGTGCGCTCCGGGCTTGGACGCCTCGCGAGCGCGTGCCAGCTTGTCGTCGAGCTTCTCCGAGCCGCCGAGGAGGAACTCGGCGGGGATACGAACGTCGTCGAGGACGACCTCGGCCGTGTGTGAGGCGCGGATGCCATGTTTCTTGTACTTCATTCCCATAGAAAGGCCCTTGGCCTCTTTCGGGATCACGAACGAGGCCTGACCGCGACCTTTGAGCTCCGGGTCGACGGCAGCGACGACAACGTGGATGTCGGCGATGCCGCCGTTGGTGATCCACGCCTTGGTGCCGTTGAGGACCCACTCGTCGTTGGCCTCGTCGT
>JANPFX010000100.1:0-50309 GCA_031423635.1 Acidimicrobiia bacterium
CTGTGGCGCTGGGCCCTGGCCGATCGTGCATGGACCGGGTTGCTCCGCCGACTGTCGCGCCCCTTGTTCGCGCTCCTGATCTTCAACACCGTGATCGCCGTTACGCACTTCCCCCAGATCGTCAACCTGTCGCTTCGCAACGAACTCTTCCACTTCTCGGTCCACACCTTGCTCTTCACCACTGCGACGCTCATGTGGATCCCGGTGATCAACACCTCGCCGTACCTGCCGACCTTCCGCATGCCCACACGCATGGTCTACCTGTTCGCCCAGTCGATTGTCCCGACAGTGCCGGCGTCGTTCCTGACGTTCTCGGTGACGCCGCTCTACGACAGGTACCAGCGTGCCGGGCGGTTGATCCCCGGGCTCGACGCCGTCGAGGATCAGCAAATTGCCGCCGCCATCATGAAGCTCGGCGCCGGGTCCTACCTGTGGATCATCATCGGCATCCTGTTCATCCTGTGGTGGCGCGACTCTCAGGCCGGCCGTGCCGATGACAACGTTCGCGCCGTCGACGGCTCACCGCGGGTGAGCATCGCCGGCATGTCGGTCGACGGTCGTGCGGTCGGCCTCTCAGCCTCCGGCGGGCACGCGCAGTCGGCTGATCCGGACGTCCTCACGTGGATCCAGGTGGAAGAGGAGTTCGCCCGACTCGACCGGGAAGCGGGATCGGTCACCACCGACTGATCCAACGATGCAGGCCGGTTGCCGAGCGCCGAGGAGCTCGCCCGGTGGATGCCCACGAGTGCAGTTCGCAGGAACAATGGGGTAGGGTTTTGCTCGATGTCGGGAATGAGACGACACCGCGTGAGCCGTCTCCTCCGGGGCTTCACCGTGGCTTCGGGACTGGTTGGGGCGGTCGTCGGTGGCTGGTCCTCACCGTCGCACGCCTCGGGCCCGCGGACGCAATCGTCACCCGTCCGGGTCGAGGCCGCTGCCGCCCTTCCTCCCTCCGACACTGTGGTCCCCACGCTCGCCGGTGGTCCCGCGCCGGAGCCGACCGGCGAGTGGCTGTGCCCCGTCCCGACAGCCAAGTTCACCAACGACTGGGGCCAGCCTCGCTCGGGTGGGCGCCGCCACGAGGGGACGGACATGCTAGCCCCCCGAGGTACCCCTGTCCTCGCCCCGGTCGCCGGCATGCTGAAGCGATCTTCGAGCGCCAGTGGCGGTTTGACCTTCAACCTCCGGGCCAGCGACGGATTCACCTACGCCGGCATGCATCTGTCGGCTCACGGCGCTGAGGGGGTGGTGCGGGCCGGTGACGTGATCGGCTACGTGGGCGACACCGGCAACGCCCGGGGCACGGACCACCTTCACTTCGAGATCCAGCTGGGCAAGAGCAAGCTCAATCCGTTTGCGACGCTCAAGCGCTACTGCTGAATCCTCCCCGCGCTGAGGGGCGGCTCACAGCGAGGCAATGGCGGCGCGGAGGTCGCTTTCGGCGACCAGGTTGTCCCAGCGTGCCGAAATGCGACCGTTCCGGTCGACGAGGAAGACCCATGGCTCGCGGCCTTCAGCGCCTCTGGGCAGGATCCACTCCGCGGCGAACCGGTTGACCTCGTTCTTCTCGAAGTTCCGCCAGACCTCGAGGTGCACGAAGCCGACCTCGCTCTTGGCGGCCAATGCCTCGCTGGCGAGGTCGTTCACGATGTCGGTGAGCGGCCCGCAGAACTTCGACATGCAGAACGCAGGAGTGGAGACGATCACCACGCACGGTCGACCAGCCGCCAGCACCGAGGCGAGGGACTCGCCGTGCAGCAGCGGGTCGGCCAGCTCGGCCAGACCCGCAGGTCCGGAACGGCTGTCGATCGATTCGAGGGTGACGTCGCCGCCCGGCGTCGTCGGGTTGTCGGTCTTCGGAGCTTCTTCGCCCGGCGCGGGGACCTTCGCCGCCACCAGTACCTCCATGGCGGTTTCGATCAGCTGGGGCGGATCGCCGGCAACCTGCACGGTGATTGTCCAGAAACCGGGAGTGGGAAAGGTGACATCGAGCGCCTGATACACCCCGATCCCGTCGCTGGCATTGCCGATGGTGGCCGTCGACGGCGGGGTCGTGGAGCGGGGCACCGGCAGGAAGGAAGCCTCGAGCAACGTCATGTCGGCCGCCGGGAACGGTGGATCGACGACCGGGCGGAATGTGAAGAGGACGCGGCCGCCGTGGAGGATCCTGCCGTCGCGGGTGCTCAGGCCGACCATGACCCGTTGCGGGATGCCCATGACCGTCTCGAAGGACGCGGTCTCGGCGAAGAGTTCGTCGGGGCCGCCGTTGCCCGCCGTTGCCCCCGGAGCGGGCGCGCCGTCCTTCCCGGAAGAAGAGCAGGAACCGAGGGCTGCCGCACCGAGGATGAGCGGAAGGGCCAGAACGGTGCGCCGGCTCACTGCTCCCGGCTGGTCTCGGGCAGCGATGTCGGACGCACGGGCGCTCGGTCGGTTGGTCATGTCCGCTACTCCCATCGGAAGAGTCGTATGGCGATCACCGGGCCGAGCACGGACCAGCCGACGAGTACCGCCCATGCCGTCCCGGAAGCGTTCTCACTGGTGCTGAGCGCCCCCCGCAGTACCTCGGCCAGGGCACTGCTGGGCAGGCCGTGGGCCACGGCGCGGAGCGGACCGGGCAGTTCCGTGAGGGGAATCATCATGCCGCTCACCAGGAGGAGGAGGAGGTAGAGGCCGTTCGCCGCGGCGAGGACCACCTCGGCCCGGAGCGCTCCTGCCATCGCGAGTCCGAGCCCGGCGAACGCGCACGTCCCGAGCAGCACGGCTGCCGCTGCCGGGAGGATGCCGGAAACCGGCGGCCGCCAGCCCAAGGCGAACCCGACCGGGAGCAGGACCAGGAACTGGACGATCTCCACCGCGACGATGGCGGTGATCTTGGCGATGAGCAGGTTGGTACGCCCGAGTGGGGTGGTGCCGATCCGTTTGAGGACGCCGTACTGCCGCTCGAAGGCGGTGGCGATGGCGAGACCGACCATTGCCGCCGACATCACGGCGAGGGCGACGACGCCCGGTGCGAGAAACGTGACCGGCTTCGAGGTGCCGGTCGGGAGCACGTCGACGAGGGAGAAGAAGACCAGCAATCCGACCGGGATGCCGAGCGTGAGCAGGAGTGACTCGCCGCGCCGCAGGGTCATCAGTATTTCGGCCCTGGTCTGCGCGCTCCGCGGGCTGCGCCGCCGCGAACGCGACACGATCGATCCGTCCGTCACGTGGTCGCCTTCCGATTGCGGCCCCGCCGGGCGGAGCGGGTGGTTCGTTCTTGCTCCGTTTCGGCCGCCGACTGGGTGAGCCGAACGAAGAGATCCTCGAGCGGCCGTCGTGCCGCCTGGAGGTCATCGAGGGCGAGATCGTGCTCGGCGAGCCATCCGGTGAGGGTGGCGACGTTGCGCGCCGACGGGGCAATTGCGGCGACGTAGGAGCCCGGCTCGGCCTCGTGAACGGGGGCGCCGAGTGCCGAGGAGAGCGCGGCCACGTCGATGGCCGGAGCGGCGGCGAAGCGGATGCCGTCCGACGCATCGGCGCGGGTGAGTTCCGACGGCGTACCGGCCGCAACGATCCGACCGTCGTCCAAGATGATGACGTGGTCGGCGAGGGTCTCGGCATCGTCGAGGTCGTGGGTCGTCAGCACGACGGCGACCCCGCCGTCGCGCAGTTCGTTGATCAGCGACCGCACGGTTTGGCGGGCGGTCGGGTCGATCGCCGCCGTGGGTTCGTCGAGGAATGCCACCTCTGGGCGGCCGACGAGTGCGAGCGCGAGGGACAGCCGTTGCTGCTCACCACCGGACAGACGTCGCCAAGGGGTTGCCGCCACGCGACTGAGGCCGACCCGTTCGAGGAGTGCGTCGGGGTCGTCGGCCCGGTCGCCGTAGTAGTCGGCGAACAACCGGAGCACCTCTCGCGGACCCATCGTCAGGTAGACGCCGTTGCGCTGGAGCATCACCCCGATCCGAGATCGCAGCTCCTTTGCGTCGTCGATCGGATGGAACCCGAGGACGGTGACGGTTCCGCTGGTGGCGCGGCGGTATCCCTCGAGGGTCTCGACCGTGGACGTCTTCCCTGCGCCGTTCGGGCCGAGCACGGCGAGCACCTCACCGGGCTCGACGCTGAAGCTGATGCCGTTGACCGCAGGCGTCGGCGCGCCCGGGTAGTGGATGACGAGGTCGCGGACTTCGACGGCGGGCGATGTCATGGAGCGGTACGAACGCGCATCAGGCCCTCTTGGACCACCGACACGACCAGCTTGCCGTCAGCGGTGTACATCTCGCCTCGCGAGAGGCCCCGGGCACCGCTCGACACCGTGGACTCCTGGTCATAGAGCAGCCAGTCGTCGGCCCGGAACGGGCCGTGGAACCACATTGCATGGTCGAGGCTCGCCCCCATGAAACCAGGGTCGTCCCACGAGATCCCGTGGGGCAGCAGCGCAGTGTCGAGGACGCTCATGTCCGAGGCGTAGGCGACGATGCAGGCGTGCAGGAGCGGGTCGTCGGGCAAGGGCCCGACCGTACGGAACCAGAGCTGCTGACGGGGCTCACGCTTCACCCGTTCACGTGATGGTGCTTCCACGTGTCGCTGGTCGATCGGCCGTGGCCAGTTGTACCAGCCCGGGTCGGAGTCGGCGAGGTGCTTCCACCGTTCCTGGAACGTCGGGAGGGCATCCGGCTTCGGCGCCTCGGGCATCGGCCGCTGGTGAGAGAGTCCGGCCTCGGCGACGTGGAAGGAAGCGGAGAGGTTGAAGATCGCTTCACCGTGCTGAATGGCGATCACCCGACGGGTGGCGAAGCTCTTCCCGTCGCGTATGCGGTCTACCTCGTAGACGATGGGCCGCGTCGGGTCGCCCGGCCGAAGGAAGTACGCGTGGAGGGAGTGGACGAACTGCGTGGCCGCCACGGTCCGCCCGGCAGCGACGAGCGCCTGGCCGGCGACCAGGCCACCGAACGTGCGCAGACGTTTCTCGTCGGTCTGATGACCCCGGAAGATCGTCGTCTCGATCTCCTCGAGATCGAGCACGAAGAGCAGGTCGGCCAGGGGATCACGCCCCCATTCCTCGGGCCGTTCACGTCGTTCGGTCACTCCCCGATCCTGCCATGTCTCCCGCTGTTCGCCGCCGGGTTGGCGAGACCGGCGCTTCGTTCATGGCCAGCCCGCATAGCCTCGACGGTGTGACCGGACTGGGCGATTCGCTGCGGCGACTGAGCGATGAGGAGTTGGCCGGTCTGCTGATGGCGCGCCCCGAGCTGGCCGACCCACCACCGGGGTCGATCAACGATTTGGCGAGTCGCGCGAGCGCTCCGTATTCGATCGTGGCCGCGCTCGCGTCGCTCGACGGAGTGCAGCGCCAGGTCCTGGACGCCTTGGCGCTGCTCGGTGAAGCGTCCTCGGCCGCGGACATCGCTGCGTTGGCCTTCGAACAGCCACCCGTCGACGTCATCTCGACCGCGCTCGAACGGGCCCGGGTGCTCGGGCTCACCGTCATGACGCAGGTGATCCCGGGTGGCAGCCGGTTGTACTCCCTCACCCCGGCGATACGTCGTGTCCTCCCCACACCGTTCGACCTTCGTGGCGCTCTTGCCCACGTGCTCGACCGCTACTCCGTTCCGGAATTGCGTGTGCTCGTCGCCAACCTCGGGTTGGAGGCCCGCCCGGTGGCGAAAGTCGCGTTGGTGCAGCAGATAGCCGGACATCTGACCTCGCCGGAGCACTTCAGCGAGCTGCTCGATCGTGCTCCGGGCGGAGCGGTGTCGGCGCTCGTTGCGATCCATGATGCGGGCTGCGTGGTGGAGATCGACCTGCGGCCGTGGTCACGGAACACGGTTCAGGAAGATCTGGCCTGGCTGCTGTCGCACGCGTTGCTCGTCCCGTTCGGGGCGGAGGCCGCAGTGATCCCGCGGGAGGTGGCGATTGCGTTGCGTGGGGGGTCGGTCCTCCGCGCCTTCGCCGTCGACGCGCCGGCGGTTCGGGTCCGCCTCGGCGCCGAGCTCGGCTCGCGGCGGGCTGGGTTGATCGAACTGACCCCGCTGTCGGTGATCGACACCATCCGTCGTATCGGGGCAACGTGGGCGCACGAGCCGACCCCTTCGCTCAAGGCCGGCGGTGTGCCGGTCAAGGATCTCCGCGCCATGGCGAAGACGCTCGGCTTCGACGAGCACTCTGCAGCCCGCCTGATCGAGATCGGTGGGCAGGCCGGTCTCTACGTTGCCGATCCGTTCACCGAGCGCGTCGGGCCGACCCCGGCGTTCGAGGAGTGGCTGACGTTCCCACCGCTCGAGCGCTGGCAGGCCCTCGTCCGCGTATGGCAGCTCAGTGCTGTTCCGGTGTCGCGAGTCGTGCTTGGCGCCCGATCGTCGAAGGCCGATGCCCCGCTCTCGCCGTCGTGGTACACCGACGTCGACGAGGTGTGGCGTCGCGTCCGGGTGGTTGAGGCACTGTCGTCGGTGGCCGAGGATGGCGTGCCCAACAGCGAAGACGTTGCCAAGCGTGCCTACTGGCACGGACCGGGGAGGTGGTCTTCTGTCGGCGACGCAGCGATCTACACCGAAGAACTCCTCGCCGAGCTGAGCATCCTCGGGCTGTTGAGAGACGGCGCGTTGTCGACGATCGGGCGGGCGGTCCTGCTGGGCGGCGACGACGCGATCCTCGAAGCCAGCGGAGACGTGTTCCCCCCGGTTGTCTCGACGTTCACGGTGCAGGGTGACGGAACCGCGATCGCGCCCGCCGAGCTCGACGGAGCCGTCGCATCCGAGCTGGCGATGATCGGCGAACTGTCATCGTCGGGCGCAGCGACCGTCTACCGGATCACGGAGGGTTCCCTTCGACGTGCCTTCGACGTCGGTCGAACCGCGGCCGAAATTGTCGGGTTTCTCACGTTGCATGCCCGCCCCGAGGTGCCGCAATCCCTCGGCTATCTCATCGAGGATGTTGCCCGACGCTATGGAACGCTGCGGGTCGGTTCGGCGGCGTCCTTCGTTCGGTGCGAGGACCCGGCTTTGCTGGTGCAGGTGACCCGGACGAAGAAGGCAGCCAAGGCCCGCCTTCGACTCATCGCCCCGACGGTCGCGGTGTCACCGCTCACCACGGTGAAGCTGATGGCGACGCTTCGCGATGCAGGCTTCCTGCCGGCTCAGGAGAACAGCTCCGGTGAGATCGTCCTGCGGGAGCTGTCGACGGTGAAGACGACGTTCACGCTGGGCCGCCCGCGGGCCAAGGAGGACGCCGCCGCCCGCGCGATCTGGGCCGGCGCGCGGACGTCAGGAGCGAACGCAACCGGAGCTGCCGCAACCGCCCAAACGGAGATACCGGAGCGCATCACCCAACTGGTCCGGCGTCTTCGTTCGTCGACGCACTGACCAGCGGGCCCGACGACGCGACCCGGCCCGGGCAACGTGCCTCGGCCCTCGTGCCGCGACGAGGCCCGCGTGGAGATTCGGCGTGGAGGTGCGGGGTCAGTTCGGCGTGGAGGTGCGGGGTCAGCGGCTGTGCACGGTGAGGAGACCCTCGGTGTGCTGGGCGCGGAGGACCTTCTTATCGAACTTGCCGACGCTCGTCTTCGGCACGGCCGGGACGAACGACCAGCGTTCGGGAATCCACCACTTCGCGACCCGCTCGGCGAGGAACTGCTGCACGTCGTCGATGAGAGCTGCGTCGGCCTCGACGCCCTCGCGGACGACGAGGCACGCCATCGGCCGTTCGTCCCATTTCGCATCGGGCACACCGATCACGGCGGCCTCGAGGATCTTGGGATGGGCCATGATGACGTTCTCGAGGTCGATCGAGGACACCCACTCGCCTCCCGACTTGATGACGTCTTTCGTACGGTCGGTTATGCGGAGGTAGCCGAGTTCGTCGAGCGTGCCCATGTCGCCGGTGCGGAGCCAGCCATCGCGGAACTTCTCCGGGGTTTCGTCGAGGTGATACGCACCGGTGATCCACGGACCACGGACTTCGATCTCGCCGATCGTCTTGCCATCGGTGCGCGCCACCATCGCATTGCCCGACGGGTCCTCGGTGACGATGCGCAGCTCGACACCGGGAAGGACGCGCCCGGCGAGGTCGTGGTAGTCCATTGCGTTGGCGGGATCGGCGTTCTTGTGGGGTTTTGCCAGGGAGCCGAGGGGTGAGGTCTCGGTCATCCCCCAGCCCTGCATGATCTGCAGACCGTACTGGTCGAGGAAGCGCTGCATGAGGACTCGTGGCACCGCCGATCCGCCGGCCGTGACGCTTCGCAACGACGAGAGGTCGATCGGGTTGCGCTCGCCGTAGTTCCAGATGTCGTTCCAGATCGTGGGGACGGCCATGGTGACGGTCGGGCGGGTCTGCGCGATCAGTGTCGTGAGTGGAGCTGCCTGGAGGTACTGCGTTGGGAAGACGAAGTCGGCGCCGCAGAAGAAGCCGGAGTACGGCGAGCCCCAGGCGTTCGCGTGGAACATCGGGACGATCACCAGGAGCCGGTCGGGTTCGTCGAGTCCGAGCACCGGTGCGCCGAGCGAGGCGAGCGAGTGGAGATAGGTCGACCGGTGGCTGTAGGCGACGCCCTTCGGATTGCCGGTCGTGCCCGACGTGTAACACATGGCCGCGGCGCTTCGCTCGTCGGGCTCGGCCCATGCGAACCTCGGTTCTTCCGCCGCGAGCGCGTCGTGGTAGTCCATCGACGTCGTGCCCGGAAACGCTTCCGTGAGCAGCGAATGGTCACCCGCGCCGACGACGAGGAAATGGGTCACGTTCGGCAGTGTGCCGGCAACCTTGCACAACAGCGGGATCAGTGAACCATCGATGATGATCACACGGTCGTCGGCATGGTTCACCACGAAGGTCAGCTGCTCGGGGAACAGGCGGATGTTCAGCGTGTGCAGCACCGCGCCCATCGACGGGATGGCGAGGTAGGCCTCGAGGTGCTCGGCGTGGTTCCAGCAGAAGGTGCCGACCCGCTGGTCAGCGTCGATGCCGATGCGTCGAAGCGCGTTTGCGAGACGGGCGGCCCTCGCACCGATTTCGGCGTACGTGGCGCTCGTGAGGGTGAGCTGCGCGGTGGTCGGGTCGTATGCCGTGAGGGTCTCCACGACCGAATTCCGATGGACGGTCTCGCCACGTCGGAGTATGGCGGTCACGGTCAGCGGATAGTCCTGCATCGTGCTTCGCATGGCCGAGAAATCTAGGTTCTCCGGGAGAGGAACATTCAGTCGGTAGCCTCGCTCCATGTCTGGTGGACCGCTGATCGTGCAGAGTGACCGCACGCTGCTTCTGGAGGTCGGCCATGAGGACGCATCGGCGTGCCGACAGGCCATTGCGCCGTTTGCCGAGTTGGAGAAGGCGCCGGAGCACGTCCACACCTACCGCATCACTCCCCTCGCCCTGTGGAACGCCCGGGCGGCGGGCCACGACGCAGAGCAGTGCATCGACGCATTCCTCACGTACTCCCGCTATGACGTGCCGCAGGCGTTGCTGATCGACGTGGTCGACACGATGGGCCGCTACGGCCGGCTGGTCATCGAGAACGATCCGCTCTTCGGACTGGTGCTGCGCTCCACCGACGACGCCGTGCTCGCGGAGGTTCGCCGCACCAAGGCTGTTGCGCCTCTCCTCGGCGACACGGTCGGGCCGGCCCTGGTCCAGGTGCAACCGGCTGACCGCGGCCGCCTCAAGCAGGCGCTGATCAAGGCCGGGTGGCCGGCAGATGATCAGGCCGGCTACGTCGACGGCACCGCGTTCACCATGTCCTTGAAGACGGCCGAGGAGCACGAGGACGGTTTCGTGGTGCGCGCCTACCAGCAGGACGCCGCGGATGCGTTCTGGGCCGGTGGGTCTGGTGTCATCGTGTTGCCCTGCGGGGCCGGGAAGACGATCGTCGGCATGGCGGCGATGATGAAGGCCCAAGCGACCACGCTGATCCTGGTCACCAACACGGTGTCGGTGCACCAGTGGAAGCGCGAGTTGCTCGCCCGGACGTCGTTGCGACCGGAAGACATCGGCGAGTACTCCGGCGAGCGCAAGGAGATCCGCCCGGTGACGATCGCGACGTATCAGGTGCTGATCTCGAAGACGAACGGCGTGGAGAAGCACCTGGCGGTGTTCGACTCCCAGGACTGGGGGCTCATCGTCTACGACGAGGTCCACCTCCTCCCGGCGCCGGTGTTCCGGGCGACGGCCGACATCCAGAGCCGGCGGCGTCTTGGTCTCACGGCGACGCTCCTACGCGAGGATGGACGCGAGCGTGACGTGTTCTCGCTGATCGGTCCCAAACGCTACGACGCTCCGTGGCGCGACATCGAGGCGCAGGGCTGGATCGCCCCGGCGCGTTGTGTCGAGGTCAGGGTGACGCTGACCGACGACGAGCGGATGCGCTACGCCACGGCGGAACCCGACGAGACCTACCGGGTCGGTTCGACGTCGCCGCAGAAGCTGTCGGTGGTCGCCGCGATCGTGGCCGATCACCCCGATGATCATGTTCTCGTGATCGGACAGTTCCTTGATCAGCTGGACACGCTCGCCGCGTTCCTCGGTGCCCCGATCATCACCGGGAAGACGCCGACGAAGGAACGCGAGCGTCTCTACGATGCATTCCGCAACGGTGAAGTGCGGGTCCTGATCGTGTCGAAGGTGGCGAACTTCTCGATCGATCTTCCGGAGGCGTCGGTGGCGATCCAGGTCTCGGGCACCTTCGGCTCGCGCCAGGAGGAGGCGCAGCGGCTCGGTCGAATCCTGCGGCCGAAGTCCGACGGCCGAATCGCCCACTTCTATTCGATCGTGTCCCGTGACACGAACGATCAGACCTTCGCCGCCAACCGGCAGCGCTTTCTCGCCGAGCAGGGCTATGCGTACGAGATCGTCGATGCCGAATCGATCGTGGGAAAGCATCGGCCCTGAGTTTTCTGGTCGCCGGGCCCCGCCTCCGCTGCGCTGTGAGGATCCCGGCGACGTGGCCTCGCCCGTCAATGAGCGGTGTTCAACCGTCGCCGGTGGGTTGACCGGTAGTGTTGGCATGCGTGATTGGTGCTGGGCCCCGTGCTTCGCCCCATTGCTAACACGAGGCGTCGAATCCGCTCGCCCCGTGACGGCCCACTCGCTTCCCCGAGCCCGAGGTACCCGCTGTGCCCACGAACCGAACGTTCCGCCGTGTTGTCGTCGCCGTCCTGAGCGGTGCTGTCGTCGCGTCACTCGCCATGGTCGCCAACCCGACGAGTTCGCAGGCGCAGAGCGCGGCAGCCCTCTTGATCGTCATCAGTCCTGAAGTCCCGTCAGGGGCTTCGCTCTCGAACCTCCCGACCGGAACCGGCCAACGGGTGTTCATCCAGGTGACGAACCCGTCGGGTGCTGTCGCGCTGACCAATCAGCAGTTCGTCGTGCGGTTCGCCTCGAAACCCGACGTCATCAGCTCGGTGAACGACGGCGTTGGCTCGATCGGACTTGTCGACCAGGTCAGCGGCGCCTGGTACCACACGATCGCCCAGCTTCCCCCTGGCGCAACGGTGACCTACTCCGTGAGCGCCTTCAAGTTCTGCCCGGGTCGGTGGCCGATCGCCGCGCGTGTCGGGGACAAGGTCAGTGTGGTCTTTGCGTCGTGGGTCGGTCAGCCCGATGCCCGATGCGGGGCCGACGAGACGGTGAGCCCTGCTCCCGCATCGTTCTATGCGCTGGCGTGGCCCAGTTCAGCGGGCGGGATTCCGATCGTTCCGCCGGCGAACTCGACGTCGACGTCGACCACGGTGGTGCCGGTCGGGGCGTCGACCACTGTCCCTGGCGTCTTCGCTCCGACCACCGTCCCCGGCGCCCCGAGACCGAGCCTGATCAACTTGACCCTCTCGGCTACGACGACCACGACGACGACAACGACCACCTCGACGACGACTCGCCCGCGTGCCGGTGCCGGACCGACCACGACCGTGCTGTTCTGCAAGACCGTCGGCGGGAAGAGCTACTGCGCACCGAAGTTCTCGGTCTACAAACCAGGACAGAAGAAGATCGTGGAGCTGAAGAAGACGACGAAGAAGCGGACGACGAAGAAGCGGTGACGGTCGCCCCGGTCCTGTCAGCGCTTCGACGAGGGGTGTACGAGGCGACGAAAGGCTTCATGCCCGCGGACGAGGGTGAGGCCCTCCGTGCCGCAGCCTTCGCCGTTGCGTCCCAGGGTCCGCTGCTCGAGGTCGGGGCCTACTGCGGCAGGTCGGCGATCCTCCTCGGGGACGTCGCTGAGCATGCCGGATCGGTCCTGTTCAGCGTCGACCACCATCGGGGCTCGGAGGAGAACCAGGCCGGCTGGGAACACCACGACGTCGATGTCGTCGATCCGTCGACCGGTCGCATGGACACCCTTCCGTTCTTCCGACGCGCCATCGAAGTGGCGAAGCTCGAACACCATGTGGTTGCCGTCGTCGGACACTCGTCCGAAGTCGCCGCGGTCTGGCGGACACCTCTTTCGTTCTGCTTCATCGACGGGGGGCATGGTCGAGAACCTGCCCGCCGTGATTACGAGGGCTGGACACCCCATGTGGTCCCCGGTGGGGTCCTCGCGATCCATGACGTGTTCCCTGATCCGAGCGACGGGGGCCGCCCGCCGTTCGAGGAGATCTACCTTCCGGCGCTGGCCAGCGGCAGGTTCATCGAGGACGTTGCCATGTCGTGTGGTTCGCTTCGGGTGCTGCGCCGCGTGTGATACGTCGGGGTCACGCGACGCCGAAGGTGATGGCGGTCGGTGATCCGGGCTCGAAGCAGGCGTGGGCGAGGATGACGGCGGCGGCTGAGTAGGCGGTACGTTCGCCAGCGGGAAACCAGACCTGCATGGGGACGTGGAGGCCGGTCCAGTAGGAGCCGTCTTCATGGCGGAGGATGCGCGTCGCCTCGAGGAGTTCGATGCCTTCGCGCCGTTGTCCGATCTTGACGCAGGCGATGGCGGCTTCGGCGGTCTCGCCCGTGGTGACCCACGGATGATCGTTCACGCATCGCACGCCCGAGGTCGGAATCACGAACTCGTCCCAGCGCGACTTCAGGTGGGACTGCGCCTGCTCGCCCGACACCACACCGCCAAGGATGGGGTAGTACCAGTCCATCGCCCAACGGTCCTTCTCGGCGAAGAACTCGCGGGGATGCTCGGCAATGGCGTGGGCGATCTTGACCCGTGCCTTTTCCCAGCGTCGCGATCCGTGGCCGAGCGCGTCGGCGATCGAGACGGCGCACGAGAGGCTGTGGTGGATCGAGGAGGAACCGGTGATGAGGGCGTAGTGGAACGGTGTCCCGTCCGGCTCCCGGGCCCACAGGACCTCACCGGTCGGCTGCTGGAGGTGCAGCACCCAGTCGATGGCGCCGCGCACCATGGCCCACTGCTCAGCGAGCCACGCGTCGTCGGCGCAGGTCAGGTAGTGGTGCCACACGCCGACTGCGACGTACGCGATCACGTTGGCGTCGAACTTGGCGTCGGTGACACCGTGGGCGTCGTAGTACTGATGCCACGAGCCATCAGCGCGCTGATTGTTGCGAAGCCAGGTGTAGGCCGAGCTCGCTCGGTCATGACACCCCCGGGCGTCGAGTGCCATCGCCGTCTCGACGTGGTTCCACGGATCGGAATGGCCACCGTCGCGCCACAGGACGAGGCCGGAGGGAATCTGGAGGGATGCGATGGAGGATGCGCTCTGATCGAGCTCCGCGTCGGTAAGCAGCTTCGCTTCGAGCAGGTGCTCGACGGGGGTGCCTCCTTCGTTCACGCAGCGACCGGTTTTGCGGCGTAGACCACGAGGCTCTTCCCGATCACCGGAGCAAGGATCTGCTCGGGAATCTGGGTCGCCTTCGGCCGTTTCATGAGGTCCCACACCAGAAGCTCGTGGTACTTCTTCACCAGGGCGTTGTCGGCGTTGTTCACTCCGACGGCGCACTTCAGCCACCAGTAGGGCGAGTGGAGCCCGTGCGCACGGTGGGTGCCGGTGACGCGGAGGCCCGCCGTGCGGAGACGTTCCTCGATCGCCGGCTTGCGGTAGATGCGCACGTGGCCGCCCGGCGATGCCGGGGCGTGATAGTCGGAGTCGAGCGCCCAGTTGATCTTCTCCGGGAAGAACGACGGCACGGTCACGGCGATCGTTCCGCCGGGACGCAATACCCGTGCCAGCTCCCGAGCGGCACCGCGGTCGTCGGGGATGTGCTCCATCACCTCGGAGCAGATGATTCGATCGAATGCACCGTCGGCGAACGGGAGCGCAAGTGCGTTGCCCTGCATGCACATGCTGGTTCCGGACGGGCTCTCCTCGAGGCTCATGGCATAGAGAGTCGACGCGGCCTGGCGGAGATCGTCCATGCCGAGATCGAACGCAACTACATGAGCACCACGCCGGACGGCTTCGAAGGCATGGCGTCCGCCTCCCGCTCCCATGTCGAGCACGCGGTCGCCGGCCTGCAAGCCGAGTTGTTCGTAGCGCACCGTAAGCATGTGGGCTTACTTTCCTGCCCTGGCTGAGTCATGGGCAACCTTGGCGTTCGCCTCGAGCTCTTCGCGGTACTGCGAGACACAGCCGTCAGCGGCGACGCGCCACGTGAAGCCGCGAAGCACTCGGGCGCGACCTCCGGCGCTGAGCTTGGCCCGTAGCTCGGGGCTGCGCAGCACTTCGAGGATCGCTACGGCCAGTGCCGATGGGTCGTTGGGCGGCACCGTCAGCGCCGCTTCCCCGCTCGGACCGACCACCTCTGGGAGCGCGCCTCCGGTGGTGGTGATGAGCGGGGTGCCGCATGCCATCGCCTCGATGGCGGGGATGGAGAAACCCTCGTAGAGCGACGGGACAACGACCATCTCCGCCTCGTTGTAGAGCTCCACGATGCGGTCGTCGGAGACGCCTGACTCGAACGTGACCACGTCAACCAGACCGAGTCGCTTGAGGAGCTCCGGCAGGACGGAACCCTCGCGCTGCTTGCCGACGATGGTCACGTCGATCTCGTGCTCGGTCCGTACCTTGGCGAGTGCCTCGAGGAGCGGTCGAAGACCCTTGAGCGGGACGTCGGCCGATGCAGTGGTCATGATGCGGTGCGGTCGACGGGTCACGTGGGCCAGTGGCTTGAACCGTTCGTGGTCGACCCCGACGGGCACGATGTGCAGCTGCTTCTCCGCCACCCCCATCTGGGCGATGATGTCGCGCTTGGACGATTCCGACACCGTGATGATCCGGGGAATCTCCTTGGCGACCTTCATCTGCATGCCGAGGAAGCCGTACCAACGCATCAGCGACCAGCGGCGTTTTGCGTAGCTGAAGGATCGCCTCGACGGGTACACCCGCGGCAGATCGGCGACTTCGAGATCACGGTCGACGGTGATCGGGTGGTGGAGCGTTGCCACCACCGGGAGGCCGTCGTCGACGATGCCTTTGATCCCGTACCCGAAGCATTGGTTGTCGTGCGCGATGTCGTATTCGCCGGCGTGAGCGCGGAGGTAGCGGCGGGCCCGCAGCGAATACGTCCATGGCTCGGGGAAGCCGGAGGTGAGCATGTGGGCGAACTCGAACAGGTCGATGCCGAACTCGGCGACGCCGAGCTCACGGGCGCGCCGGATGCGTTCGGCGACTTCTCGGGGGCGGGGCACGTGCCACGGATCGTCGGCCCGGAACAGGTCGAGGCTCGGGAGCTTGATGAGCTCGACGCCGGCGTCGAGCACCGGCCAGGGCTGTCCGGACAGCACGTCGACGTGGTGCCCGAGCTCGCGCAGCTCACGGGCGACGTAGCGGGTGTAGACGCCCTGCCCCCCCGAATGCGGGTTGCCGCGATAGATGAGCCAGGCGATGCGAAGAGCGCTGGCGTCGGGGTCGATCCGGCGTGCCGGTCGGTCGGGGGCTCCGGCAGACATGGCCGACGAGGCTACTCGGCGCGTGTCGAACCTGAGCCGTTGCTCAGGTTCGCCGGCGGGATGGGCGGCGTGGCACGACGAACGCAGCCGCCCCGATCGCTCCCATGAGGGCGAGGGCCGGCGCGTCGTTCCACCGGGCGTAGGGGGTGAGACCGTGGCGCAGGGTGATGGTGGCGATCAGCGCGGTCCGTTCCTGGATGCTGCTGCGCGTGACGACTCGACCTTCGGGGGTGAGGATCGCCGATATCCCCGTCGGAGCCGCTTGGGCGACCCATCGGCCGGTCTCGCGGGCACGGAGTCGGGCTGCCGCAATCTGCTGGGTGGGGAGGTGGGCCGAGGTGAACGACGAGGCATTGGTTGGGATGAACAGCGCCTGTCCTCCGGCCCGCACCCCGCTACGCGCCCGATCATCGAAGAAGCCCTCGTAGCTGATGATCAGCGCGATCGGTCCGAACGGGGTCGCGATCACGCCGGGGAGCGAACCGGAGCGCATGTCCTTCGTGGCGAGAGCGGAGGAGAACCTCTTGAGGAACGACCGGAAGTAGACGACCTCTCCGAACGGCACGCGGCGGACCTTGTCGTATCGTCCGGCTTTCCCGTCACCGATGCCACCGCCGGGGTTGACCACCACCGAGAAGTTCCGGAAGCGGGTCGGATCGGGGTCGTCCTCGACCACACCGGCGACGATCGGAGCCCCGAGCCTTGTTGCGAGTTGACCGATCTCCGCACGTTTGGGTGACGAAGCGAACCGCTGGACGTCGACGACGTTCTCGGGCCAGAGCACCAGGTCGACGCGTTGGCGTAGGAGTCCGGTTGCGGCGACGTGGGCTCGGAAGGCCCGTTCCAGGCCGGCATCGGTCGCTCGCTCGCCGAGTGGTCCGCTGCCCTGGGCGACCCCGACACGAAGCGTCCGTCCGGCGTGGGTGCCGTCGGGAACGACGTGGGCAAGGACCGTGACCGTGAGCCCGAGGATGAGCACCAGCGCGGACGGAATCACCGAACCGGTGAACCGGGCATTGCGCCGGAGAAGCCGGGCGGTGAGCACGGTGGCTCCGCCGACCACGGCAACGGCGCCGATCAGGAGGAGGCGTCCGCCGAAGGTGACGAGTGCGGCGAACGGTCCGTCGGCCTGGCCCAGATCGATGCCGCCGAGCGGAAGGCCACCGAACGGCCAGAGACTGCGCAACGCGTCGGCGGTCACGATGGCGGCGGCGACCGAGCAGACGAATGCGAGCGATCGTTCACTGCGTGCCCGTGGCGTCGTCAACGCGATCACGATGGCGGTGATGACCATCTCGAGGCCACAGATGATGAGTCCGCCGGGGAGGGAGAACTGGGTGAGCCACCACAGGGAGGGGATGTAGAGCCCCCCGGCGAAGGCGAGAGAGCGGACGAATCGCTGGCGGACGCTGCTCGCCGACTCGAGTGCGACCGGGAGAAGGCCAAGGCCGATCACGGCGGCCGGCCACCAGCCGAACGGGGGAATGCTGGCCGTGGTGAGAAGACCGGCGATGAGGGCCACGAGCGAAGGCAGACGTCGTGATCCGGCCCGCGTCGGCGGAGTGTCGGCCGGATCCGACAGGACATCGCTGCGAAGGATCGTCGCCGTCGTCATCGAGCTATCGACTCTAGAACTCCACGCTGACGGCGCTCATCGACTCGACGCGGTGGGAGGCCACGACTGCCGGGAATGAAGGGATCGTTCAGTGCGCGGCGCGCCACGCCGACCACAGTCGCGCGTACTCGCCCGCGTCACGGCGGAGCAGCTCGTGCGGCGGGCCGTCCTCGACGATGGCGCCGTCACGCATGACGATGACCCGGTCGGCTCGTGCTGCGGTCGTGAGCCGATGGGCGATGACGACGGTCGTCCGTCCGGACGCCAGATGCACGATCGTTTCGGCAAGACGGGCTTCGGTGGTCGCGTCGACGGACGAGGTCGCCTCATCGAGCACGAGGACATCCGGATTGCTGGCCCGGGTCCGGGCGAGCACGACGAGCTGGCGTTCCCCGGCGGAGAGGAGTGCTCCCCGTTCACCGACCTCGGTGTCGAGCCCGAGAGGAAGGGACCTCAGCCAGTCGCCGATGCCGAGATCATCGAAGATCGCTGTCTGGGCGGCCCGATCCAGGTCCGGGTTGGCCAGGGCGACGTTGGCTCCGATGGTCGTGTCGAAGAGGAAGGGCTCCTGCGGCACGAGCTGCAGCCGTCGACGGAGGTCCGACGATGCGATCTCGGTCAGGGGGATGCCGCCTAAGCGCACGGTGCCCGTCGTCGGGTCGAGCGTCCGCGCGATCAGACGGGCGATGGTGCTCTTGCCGGAACCGGTGGCGCCGACGATGGCGACAGTCGTCGTGGCCGCGATGTGCAACTCGAAGCCCTCCAACGCGAACGGCTCGTCGTGTTCGGCCGGCGTGACAACTCCGCCCCCGTCTTCAACGAGGCTCGCTTCGTCAGGTGCACGCTGCGGGTATCGGAAGCCGACCGTGTCGAAATCGATGGTCAGCGGTTCCGAGGGAAGCCGACGGGGGTCTGCCGGTTCGGCCAGGTCGCTCGGCAGGTCGAGCAGATCGAGGATGCGGTCGATCCCGGAGATGGCGCGCTGCGTCTGGTCGACGACTTCGGAGAGCTCCCCGAGCGGTTCGAGGAACCGCGAGACGAGGAAGACGAAACCGACGAGGGTGCCGGCGGAGATCGCCGTGGCGCCGCTGCGGTTCAGACCGAACACGATCACGGCAACGACGATGGCCACCTCGAAGAATTGATTGCCGATACCGAGAACCGCTGACTGGGCCCCGGCACGGACGCTCGCTCGGCGACGACGATCAGAGGCGGCAACCGTCGACGTCCCGACGGCGCCCTCGGCGCGGTAGGCGCGGATCAGCGGTGCTGCGCTCACGAGCTCGGCCACTTGTCCGAGGTAGCTGCCGACGTGTTCGCGAACCTCCGCATGAGCAGTGCGCAGTCGTCGTTGCATCGTCCTCATGAAGGGGACGATCAGAGCGCTCAGTGCCAAGGTGAGCAGCGCGAGCCGCCAGTCGAGCAGGACCATGGCGATGGCAACGACCGTCATCACGACGGCATTGGTTATCCAGGCGATCGCCGCCCACGAGAAGAACTCCGACAGGGTTTCGACGTCGCTCGTGGCCCGGGACACGAGAACCCCACGGGGAAGCTCGCCGTGTTGCTGGAGGGACAGTCCGAGCAGGCGCTGCACGATTCGTTCGCGCAGCACGCCGAGGCCTCGTTCGGAGGTACTGCCCAGCCGGACGATGGCGGTCCGGGAGGCGATGGAAGTGACAACCAGGCCCGCGGCGCCGACTCCGCACAGCATGCCCACGTAGCCGACGCGAACGTCGCCGGAACGAAAGCCCTCATCAACCGCCTGGCGGATCAGCAGTGGAACGACCAGTCGTCCAAGGGCACCGATGAGTGCGTAGGCGAGTGTTGTCCTCCATCCGATCCGGAACTCGGGGACCCCGTGCCAGGCGCGTCGCAGCGACGACGTACGGGCCGAACCATCGGGCGTGGTCACCGGCGTCATGCGTGCCCGAGAGCTTCCACCAGGGACCGGTACGTCGCTGAAGTCTCACGGAGTTCCTCATGAGTTCCCTGCGCGACCACCCGCCCGACATCCATGACGATCACGTGGTCGGCGTAGACGATCGTCGAAGGACGGGACGCGACCATCACCATCGTGAGGACGGACTGGGAGGACCGAAGAGCCTGAAGTATGCGCGCTTCCGTTTCGGCGTCGAGGGCCGAGGTGGTGTCGTCGAGGAGGATCACGTCGTTCTCCCGGGAAAGCGCTCGGGCGAGTGCGAGTCGCTGACGCTGGCCGCCGGAGAGTGAGACTCCTCGCTCGCCCAGACGGGTGCGGCGCCCATCGGGAAGACCCTCGACGAACTCGTCGGCACCGCTCGTGGCCATCGCGGCAAGAACTCGCGTCTCGTCGAGCAGGGTTCCGAGTGAGAGGTTGTGCTCCACCGTTCCGGACACGACCAGGGGCTCCTGGAACACCATGGCGATGCGATCGGTATCCGTGCCGCGCGTTCCCGAGGTGGGCGCATCGAGGCCGGCGAGGACGTGGAGAAGCGAGGTCTTGCCGGAGCCGGTGGCACCGACGATTGCGGTTGTCCGCCCCCGGGTGATGCGGATGGTGACGTCGTCGAGCGCTCGTCGTCCGTCGTCGTGCACCAGTGACACGGACTGCAGGTCGAGAAGGTCGGTGCGATCCAGCGGTCGCGGCTGATGAGGTTCGGCCGGAACCGGCTCGGCGAGCAGAGCCTCGACCCGAGCCAGCCCGGTTCGGGAACGGGCCATGTCGAACATCGCCCAGGCCAGGAGAAGGAGCGGCCACACGAGGAGGTTGTAGAGCGACACGACGGCGACGACGTCGCCGACCGACATGGCACCTCGGTCGACCCGCCAAGCGCCCATCAGAACCAGGCCGACGTTGACGAACTGCGGGACGACGCCCTCGAGCGTGTTCACGGTGCTGCGGAGCCGCACGATCTGGAGCTTGTGATCGCGAAGTCGTGCGATCCGTGGGCGCGCCCGGTCGGTCATGTGCTGTTCGAGTCCGAGTGCCTTGACCGCCGAGATGCCGTCGACCATCTCGTGGATCACTCCGGCAAGATCGGCGACGTCTTCCTGCACCGCGGTGTTGGGGCCTTCGGCCAGGTTCTGGAACCGCTCATTGAGGAACAGCGTGAGCGGTAGGACGATGGCCGAGACGATCGCCATCGGAACATCGACCGACACCAGCCAGCCGAGGGCGATGCCGATGAGCGCAACGACGCCCAGCGCGTAGGGGAGCGGATGGAGGACGGCGGTGGCCGCCTCGGGGTCGTTGTCGGCGTTGCCGAGAAGGGTCCCGGTGGGGGTGCGGCGGTAGAACGTGAGGGGTTGACGCAGGAGGTGCTCGACGACGAGGCGTCGCCAGGTGTGGGCGCTGGTGTGGGCGAGTCGGGCCGCGTTGATCCTCCGGAGCAGCGCGGCGGCCAGCCGGAGCCATCCGATGCCGCCGAGAAGAAGGAGAAGCTCGACCTTGTTCTCGCGGGCGATCGCGGCAGCCGTCGGGAGCGTCTGGCCGTCGAGGAGAGGCGTGATCAGTCGGTCGACAACGCGGCCGAGCGTGCGGCTCCATCCCACGGTGAGCAGGGCGAAGAGCGTGGCCCCGCCGACCGCCAGGGTGAACAGCTTCGGTTCCCGACGGGCGTAGAGGGCGACGAGACGGGCGTCGGTCCTCCAGTGCCTCTGCTTGATCGGCGCGGCGCTCTCTTGCCGCGCCCCCTTCTCGGTTGCGGAGGGTTGCGCGTCGGGCAGGGCCTCGTCGACGAGACCGTGCGGCGCCTGTGGCGCTGCGTTCTCGTTGTTCGGACTGTCCGGCACAACCGTCAATCTTCCCACCGACCTCCGTCGGACCCGACCGCCTTTTGGGACCGCCGGCTCTCTTGGATCCCCAGTTGATGAACTCACGTAGCCTGGGGTGGTGGCAGGCAGCGAACCGTCGTCGCGGCCGGCTCCCGTCGAGGTTGCGTCTGCTTCGTCACCGGCGGGCGATCCACTCGTGACCAGGCTGGTCGAGGCCACAGCGTTCCTCGAAGAGATCGCCGCCGGCCGGGTGTCGCTCAACAGCCTTACCGATGAGCAGCGCCATCGCCTGGTCAACGCCGCCGGCTCGGTGTTCAGCCCCGACGTGTCCGAGAGGCGCCGACGGTCCAAAGCGAAGGTGAAAGCGGAGCGAGAGGCCAAGGCGGCGCGCGACCATGAGGTCCTGGCCGGAACCGGCATCCGGGTGCTCCGGGAGAAGCCGGTGTTCACGACCCCGAACGTGTTCGCGCCTGAACTGGTCGGTGCCGACGCCGTGCCCGACGACATGGCGGACGAGTCGGATGCCGGGGATCGCCCAAACGGAGCCGGGCGTTCGCTGGGTGACTGCGTGCATTGTTATGTGTGCAAACGAAAGTTCTCCGACGTTCATCCGTTCTATGACCAGCTGTGCGTCGAGTGTGGCGAGTTCAATTTCCGGAAGCGCTCAGAGACGGCCGACCTCTCCGGACGGGTCGCGCTGCTGACCGGTGGACGCGTGAAGATCGGTTACCAGGCAGGCATCAAGCTGCTCCGGGCGGGGGCTCATCTGATCGTGACCACCCGGTTCGCCCGCGACTGCGCCGCTCGCTATGCGCAGGAGGCGGACTTCGCTGACTGGGGCCACCGGCTCGAGGTGTACGGCCTCGATCTTCGCCACACCCCGAGCGTCGAGGCGTTCTGTACCCATCTCCTTACGACCACGACGCGGCTCGACTTCATCATCAGCAACGCCTGTCAGACGGTCCGTCGCCCGCCGGAGTTCTATCGCCACATGCTCGACCTGGAGACGGCGTCGGCGGCCCGGATGCCCGCGCACGTGCGGGCGCTGGTCGGTGCCTACGAAGGGGTCCGTCGGGACGACATGCTGCCGGTCGTTGCGTCCGGCACCGACACCGCCGGCGCCGTCGATGCGGTCATCGGACTTACCCGTGCCGCCGAGTTGAGTCAGGCCGAACTGCTCCCTGGAGATGGTACGTACGCAGAGCAGCTGTTCCCGGAGGGTCGGCTCGACGCCGACCTCCAGCAGGTCGATCTTCGCGAGCGCAATTCGTGGCGGCTCCTCCTCGACGAGGTGTCGTCAGTTGAGCTCCTCGAGACGCAGCTCGTGAACGCCGTTGCGCCGTTCGTCCTCAACGCGCGACTCAAGCCGCTTCTGCTTCGCACCCCGAATCGCGACAAGCACATCGTGAACGTCTCGGCGATGGAGGGCCAGTTCTATCGGCGGTTCAAGACGACACGCCATCCCCACACGAACATGGCGAAGGCGGCCCTCAACATGATGACCCGCACGTCTGCCGCCGACTATCAGCAGTCCGGCATCCACATGAACAGCGTCGACACCGGCTGGGTGAGCGATGAGGATCCGGCCCACATCTCTGAACGCAAGACGGCCGAGCACGGATTCCAACCTCCCCTCGACATCGTCGACGGTGCCGCCCGGATCGTCGACCCCATCATCGACGGTATCAACACCGGGATCCATGTGTGGGGTCAGTTCCTCAAGGACTACAAACCCACTGACTGGTAAGCGCGCTCTGTTATTCGCTCGTTTGTTTGTTCGGCCGCACGGCTGCTCGGTCGGAGGAGGTGAGCGGCGAGTCGCGACGGCGGAGGTCGGAGAACAGGCTGCTCACCTGATCCAGGCGAGCATCGCGGCGACCAATTCCGGGCCGCAGTCGTCCTGGATGAAGTGACCGGCCGGGGAGAACGTCTGGTGGGGCTGCCCGGCGGCACCGCGGATGGTTTCGGCGAACGATGGCTGGTAGGTGCCGAGGACGATGTCGCCGGGTGCCCACAGGGTGAGCACGGGCTTCGTCCAGGAGCGTAAGACGTCCCACGCCGCCCGGTTTGCCGCAACGGCCGGATCGTCGGGCGATGTCGGGACGAGCAGGGGGAACTGCCGTGCGCCGGCCATGTGCAGCTCGTCAGGGAAAGGCGCTCGGTACGCGTCCATCTCCGCCTCGGTGAGCTCCCGGGCCTGGACGGCTCGCTTGAGCATCGCCCCGCAGTCCATGAACGGCATGGACTGCGAGACGCGCTGCCACATCATGAACCCGTCGCTCATCGGCGAGCCGTCGGGGAGCGCGGTGTTGGCAATCACGAGACGATCGAAGCGTGACGCGTTCTCCGCTGCGACTCGGAGCCCGAGGAGGCCTCCCCAGTCCTGGCAGAACACGGTGATGCCGTGGAGATCGAGGGCCTCGATGAACTGGCGCAGCCAGGCCACGTGTCCGGCGTAGGTGTAGGCCGTCCGTTCGATCGGTTTGTCGGATCGGCCGAACCCGATCAGGTCGGGCGCCACGACCCGCTGTCCGGCGGCAACGAGACCCGGGATCATCCGCCGATACAGGTAGCTCCACGTGGGCTCCCCGTGCAGCAGGAGCGTGATCGGCCCGTCCGCCGGTCCCTCGTCGAGGTATGCCATCCGCAGGCCGTCGATGTCGACGTACTTCGGCACGTAGGGAAAGTCGACGAGCCCGGCGAACCGGTCATCGGGCGTGCGGACGAACTCGATGCCATTGGGTGTGCGCTGCACGTGGGTCTCGGTCATGGAGGGAATCTATGGCCATCTCCCGTTCGGCCCTACCCACGAACCTGTTGCCACGCTTCCACGTGCCGACGACCCGCGGCCCGGGGTGAGGTGACAGGGCTCGCAGTTGGGCCTGGGGTCGGCAGCCGGGACCCGCCGCCTTGGGAGGGTGGGGCGTGGGCGGGTCGGGGTGCGGGGCATGGCTCCGCTCCGAAGCGGACATGACGGATTGCGCGCGATCGCAGCGCGTCACGCCGCGGCCCGTCTTCGCCGGGGTGGTCCGGTTCGCATGATCTGGCCGCTCGGAAGTTCGATGATGAGTTCACGATCCGGTCCGAGGGTGAGCAGCCACCGGCCTTCATGAGCGAGATGATGATGTTTGCTGCACAGCGGCAGGAGGTTGGCGAAGTCGGTCGGCCCGCCGTGGCGCCACCAGTGCACATGGTGTGGCTTGGTGTGATCGAACGCCACGTTGCAGCCAGGAACGGCGCAGGTGGCGTAGACGGCGCGCAGGGCGCGACGTTGGGCGCGGTTGGCGAGGCGGGTGGTGCGGCCGAGGTTCAACTCGCCGTCGGCGTCGATGACCGCACCGTCGCGCACGATGACCGGTCGAATGGTGGCGTTGGCACAAAGGTCCTGGACCCGTTGCCAGGGGATGGTGACGGGGATGCCCCAGTCGACGGTTGGCTTGCCGTCTTGACCGAGGTTGGTGGTGTCGATCACGAAGACGCATTCGGGCCGTCCAAATCGTCTCGAATCCGCTCCCACCTCGGCTGCGAACCCATCCCATTCATCAGGTGACGTCGGGCGGTGTGTCGCGTCGTCAGGGGTGGGTTCGTGGCCGGTAGGGGCGGCTGGTCGTGCTTTCGACACGGCCGGCGGAGCTTTGGACTCGACGACACCTTTGGTCAAGGCGAGCAGGGCGAGCGCTCGGAGGTGGTCCTGCTTCTCGCCGGCGTCGGTCGGCGCCGTAGACGGAGTCTTCGTGGCGAACATCGCCGCTATGGCGGCTTCGAGTCGGCCGTGGATCTGCACGCCCGATTCGGGATCGAAGGTGCCGGAGAGCCGCCACATCCCGGTGGCCCGATCGGTCCATGTGCGTAGGCGGGTGGCGCGGCGCTGACGCTCGAGTCGGCTCATCCCGCCGTCGGCGGTGATCTGTACGGCGGCGGCGTTGAGGCTGGCGGCGAACTCTTCCGGGGTAGAGCCGGATGTGGCGGCTTGTTCGATGAGTTCGGGCGCGGCTTCGGTGAGCCGTGCTTTCACCGGACCGTCGAGTGCGCCGAGAACCTTTGTGAACACATCGACGTGTTCGCCTCCGAGAACTTCGGCGTCAAGTGCGTCGGACAACTCAGGAGTCTTGGCCAACGCTGCGGCGCGAGCCATGACCTTTCCCCCCATGACGGTTGGAGCGTTGCGCTCCCTTGGCGACATCTCGTTCCGGAGTGCCCGTCACCGTTTCGAGGCGACGGGCGACCTCGGCTTCGACGCGGTCGAGTCGCGCCCGGACGCAGCGGATGTCATCGAGAGCTCCGCGCAGTTCGTTGGCACGAGCGGCGCGGAGGTCGACGCAGCGGAACCCTTTCATGATCTCGCCCGGGTCGATGACTTCCATACGTACAAGTGTCGAAGAGGGTGTGACAGAACAGACCCGCGCAGCGATGGCCGGAAGAATTTCTTCGAAGGGCGTTGGGCTTCGGAGCAGGGCAAAGTCATCGCCCAGCCTGGATGGTCCGGAGTTCGGGGTTTGCTTGGCTCTCAGAGCAACGGAGACCCCGAGCTCGCAGCTGGTTACGCGATGGATGACGCGATGCGGTTGATGGTCGGCCGCAGGATCATCGTGTAGGTGTCGGCGATGGCCACTTCGCGATGAGCCTTCTGCGCTTCCAGACGGGCCGGGTCCATGGCGACGGCCATGAACGCCGCCTTGCTCGGGAACTCGTTGAAGCGCACCTGATCCCACGTGCGCCCGTCGCCGACGATCGTGCCTTCGACCGCGAACCAGCCGTTGATGCGCACGCCGTGGGGCACGGCGACAGCGGCAGCTGCGGATTGATACGCCGCCATCTCGTCCGGCGTCACTTCGCTCGCCGACTCGGCGTCGAATCGCAGCACGTGGAGCACCACGACGGGTCCATCGTCGTCCGCCGGTGGAGGGGCGACATCGGCCCAGTCGACCTCGATCAAGCCTGCTGGCCGCTTCGGCAACGCGATCGGAAGGCAGCCGCACACGATCGTGAACTCCATGCCGGCGTCCTTGTGGGCGTGCTTGTCCTTGAAGTCGGGACGCGACTGCATCTCGATGAACGCCCGTCGCGTCGGGTACTTCGCGATGGCGACCCGGTCCCAGGTCGGCGAATCACCGAGCAGCTGCTGATCGACGCCGGCAACGAACACGATCTGCGCACCAATGTCACCGAGCACATCGACCGGCGCGTAGATGTCGTCGGCCTCCCGGCCGGACACGGTGCTCTTGCGGCCGTCGGCATAATCCGCCACCTCCTTGTACTTCATGAGGTTGACCATCCACACCGGACCGTCTTCATCAGGCGGCGTGGTGGCCAGCTTCATGCCGTACTCGCGGTTGACCTGTCCGTAGCGCGGGCGGCGGGTGTCGCTCATGGTGTCGTGTCCTTCTTGGAGAGAGGTGGAAGTACGAAGGGGCTAGCGGGGATGAACAACGACCTGATGAAGGTCGTCGCCCAGTTCGATGCTGCCGGAGAAGTGCGCCGACGCGAGAGCGCGCCAATCGTCACCGTTTTCTCCGGTTGGAATCGGTGGCACGTAGTGCGTGAGCACGAGGGTGTCGACGCCCGCTCGTTGTGCAGTTTGGGCTGCTTCTTCCGGCGACGAGTGGTAGTCGAGCGTGTCCTTCATCCGCTGGAATGGCACGTTGGCGATGATGTCCTTGCGGATCACGGTGTGCACCAATGCGTTCGCACCCCGACACAGCGTGTCGAGGCCGGCGCACGGCACGGTGTCGCCTGCCGCTACGACCGAAGCGCCCTCGAAGTCGAAGCGGTAGCCGACGCTCGGCTCGACCGGTTTGTGATCAGTCTGCGCGCATATGATCGCGACCCGACCGGGCAGCGCGACCGGACCGGCCTCGACTTCTATCACCTCGACCGGCGGCTCGTGGTCGAGATCGGCATGATGAGCCATGCGATAGCCGACGTCGAGATGCAGTGACGCCATGATGTGGCCGACGACCGCCGCAGTGCCGACGGGCCCGACGATCGTCAACGGCGTCTTCTGGAACGTCATGATCCAACGCGTGGTGATGACGTCGTTCAGATCGGTGATGTGATCGCTGTGCAGATGCGTGATCAACAGTGCCGAGAGATTCCCGGCGCCGAGGCCGCGGGCGGCGAGACGCATGAGCACGCCCCGGCCGGCGTCGACGAGGTAGTGCTCGGCCTCGGTTCCCTCACCGGCCGAGATCAGGGTGGCCGGTCCGGCGCGGTCCGGACTCGGCATGGGTGATCCGGTGCCGAGAAGGGTGATCGTCAGACTCATCGAAGGTTCCTTGCGGTGGTGGGCGGGTTCATTGACGGCTCATCTCGGCTTGTGCCTGGGCACCGGCCGCGCCCCGTGCCTGCGCTTGGGCGACGACGATCTCGACCTCGTGCAACGTGCCGGCGAAAGGGAACGGCGAACGGTAACGCGGCGACACGGCCGAGCCATGGTCGTAGCCGACGCTTGCACCGACCGAGGAGATCATCCGCATGTACAACTCGGCGTCACCGCGACCACAGTCGACGCCGTCGACGGCGATCTCCACCCAACCTCCGCGGCCGGCACCGCGACGGAAACGCGCGGTGAGCACGGAGTCGCCGACCGGAACATCGATGTCGGATTCGACGACCGTGTGATCGTCGAACGCGTTGTAGTCGACGAAAAGCTTGTCGTTCTGTACGAACACCGAGATGCCGGAGTTCTCGGTGCCCGTTGCCCAGAGCACACCTTCCTGGCCCGCCGCCCGCGTGATCCTCGCATTGAGGTCGAAGTTGCGTCCTCCTGTCGAGGCAGCAGCTTGTCCGGGGATGGGTGACATCGGCGGACGGTAGACGTAGCGGCGGCTCGGCGGGTGAGGGGAGCGCTCGCGGAACCGAGCGCCGAACAGTTCGATGCCACGATCGTCGAGCGGCAGCACGTTGTCTTCCCGGCTTCCTGCCACCACAGATCAATAAGCTCACGTAGTTTCGCCGGCTCGGACGCAGCGAGGTCGTCGCACTCCGACGCGTCGGCCGAGAGGTTGTAAAGCTCCCACGGTTCGGTCTCGAAATCGGCGCCGGGGTTGTGCTTGCACACGGCCTTCCACGTCCGTCCGCTCTGCGTCGCAACGAGAGCGCGGCTGCCTCCGTTCTCGAAGTACTGGAGCGTGTTCGACGGCGGAGCGTCGGGGTCGGCGAGGACCGATGCAAACGAACGACCGGTCACTGCGAGCTGACGCAGGCCCTTGAACACGGCCGGTGGCGTGATGTCGAGGAGGTCGTAGACCGTCGGGACGATGTCCGACACGTTCACGAACTGTTTGCGCAACCCACCGCGCTGCTCTTCGCTGATGCCGGCGGGCCAGTGCATAATCATCGGCACGTGGACGCCACCTTCGTGGGTGTTCTGCTTGTACCACTTGAAGGGGCTGTTCCCACATTGCGCCCAGCCCCAGGGGTAGTTCGTGTGGCTGTGCGGCCCGCCGATGTCATCGATCCGCTCGACTGCCTGATCGGGAAGCTCGAAGATGCCGTTGAAGAACTTCATCTCGTGCATCACGCCGAACGGGCCGCCTTCTTGCGACGCGCCGTTGTCGGCATGGATGACCAGCACGGTGTTGTCGAGTTGGCCCATGGCCCGCAGGCCATCGACCAATCGTCCGATTTGATCGTCGGTGTGGTCGAGGAACGCTGCGAACGCTTCCTGGAGACGCGCCGCGAGACGTTTCTGGTTCACCGGCAGCGAGAACCATGGCTCGACACCGGGATTGCGGGGCGCGAGAGGAGTCCCTGCGGGGATGATGCCGGCCGCGAGCTGACGCTGGTACCAGCGCTCGCGCATCACATCCCATCCCTCGTCGAAGGCGCCCTTGTACTTCTGCATGTAGGCGGCCGGCGCCTGGTGCGGCGCGTGCGTCGCGCCGAACGGGACGTAGGCGAAGAACGGACGGTCGGGTCTCACTCCTTTGGAGTCAGAGATCATCCGGAGGAGCTGATCGATCAGGTCCTCGCTGAGGTGATAGCCGTCCTCGGGTCGTGCCGGGGGTTCGATCGAGTGGTTGTCGCAGACGAGTTCGGGGCTGAACTGGTCCGTCTCCCCATCGAGGAATCCGTAGAATCGGTCGAAGCCGCGGGCGAGCGGCCACTGGTCGAACGGACCGGCCGCCGAGCACTGCTCCATCGGAGCAAGGTGCCACTTGCCGACGCAGAACGTGGCATACCCCTCGGAACGCAGCACCTCGGCAACGGTTGCCGCGTGATTGGAGATGTGACCGAGTTGGTGGGGGAAGCCGGTGCGGAAGTTCGAGACGGATCGCATGCCGACGGCGTGCTGCGACCTGCCGGTCAACAGCGAGGCGCGGGTGGGAGAGCACAGCGGTGTCACGTGGAAGTTGGTGAACCGCAATCCGTCGGCGGCGAGCGCGTCGATGTTCGGCGTGTCGATCGTCGAGCCGTAGCAGCCGAACTGGGCGAAGCCGGTGTCGTCGAGCAGCACGAAGATGACGTTCGGTGCCTTTTCTCCAGGATGCGGCGGTTCCTCGAACCAGGCTTCGGACTCGGCGAACGTGCGGCCGATGCGACCCTCGAAGCGTGCGTTTTGCGGCTCAGGCTGCGACATGGAAACCCCCTTGGCGACATCACCGTAACAAGTGCGAGTTACACTTTCAAAACCGATGGCTTGGCTGCTACGGTCGGCCCATGCCAGCAACGAGTTCGCCGATCGCCGAGGCTGCAGTCGACGGTCGTCGGGCACGCCGCGATCGGGGTCGCCTCGCCGTGACGGAAGCGGCCATCGACCTCGTCCTCGAAGGCCACATCCCGCCGACTGCGGAGTTCATCGCCGAGCGTGCCGGAGTATCGGTGGCTTCGATCTTTCGCTATTTCGACACGCTCGACGAGCTTCGCAACGAGACAACCCGGCTCTATTTCGAACGGTACGCCCACCTTTTCGACATTCCTCACATCGGGCACGGTGCGATCGCCGACCGCATCGAGAACTTCGTCTCGTCGAGGGTGTCGCTCTACGAGGCGACCGAGCCGATGGCCCGGCTGCTGCGGTGGCGCGCGCCGCAGGTTCCTGAGATGGAAGCAATGCTTCACCGGGTGAGGGCGACCCGATCGGACCAGGTCCGCATCCACTTCGCCGACGAACTGGGTCAGCTCACGCCGGCTGCGGCGCAGGACGCAGTGGCGGTCGTGAGCACCCTCACCTCGTTCGAGGCCTGGGACCAGATCCGCAACGACCACGCACGGAGCCCGCTGCAGATCCGTCGGGCCTGGGCGAATGCGCTGACGAGACTCCTGAAGACCGCGGAGTAACGGTCACTTCGGGTCACCCCGCCAACGTCGGTTCGGACTGTCAGAGGGCCCTGTCACACTTTGACGCATGACCTCCGGCCCGAAACCTCGCAAACCGCCGGAGCAGCTGTCGGGCTCGGCGGAGCATGAACTGGCCGATGGCCACCTTGATCGCGTCCTGCTGGCGATGGCGGGGCCATCGGCGGTGGCCCGCGACGACCAACGCGCCGCGGTTCGTGCGCTGGTGGATGATCGTTCTCGCGTGCTGGTCGTCCAGGCGACCGGATGGGGGAAGTCCGCGGTCTACTGGGCGGCCACATCGGCCCTGCGGGCTGCTGGCGCAGGCCCCACGCTGGTTATCTCCCCGCTGCTCGCGCTGATGCGCGACCAGGTTGCTGCTGCGGAGCGGGCGGGTTTGAAGGCGGCCACGGTGAACTCGACGAACATCGATTCGTGGGACGCGATCCTCGTCGACGCGATCGCCGGCGACCTTGACGTCCTTCTGGTGTCCCCCGAGCGATTGGCGAATCCGCGCTTCGGTGCGATCCTCCCGCAGCTCATAAGCTCGGCCGGCCTCATCGTGATCGACGAGGCTCACTGCATCTCCGACTGGGGCTTCGACTTCCGTCCCGACTACCAGCGCCTGGCGAAGTCACTCGTCGGCGTCGGATCACGAACGCCCGTGCTCGCCACCACGGCGACTGCGAACACGCGTGTCACCCTCGACGTCGCCGCCCAACTCGGCGACCACACGGTCACCTTCCGCGGCTCGCTCGCCCGCTCGTCGTTGCGGCTCTCCGTCGTTCCGGGTCTGACCTCCATCGAACGCTATGCCTGGGTGGCCGACGCCATCGATGCCATCGACGGGTCGGGAATCATCTATACGCTTACGATCGCCGAGACCGAACGATTGGCGGGATTTCTGGAGAGCCGTGGTCACGCGGTGGCATCGTACTCCGGAGCGCTCGACTCGACCACGCGTGAACTCGTCGAGGACCAGCTGCGGAGCAACCATCTCAAGGCAGTGGTCGCCACCTCCGCGCTCGGCATGGGGTACGACAAGCCCGACCTCGCTTTCTGTATCCATGTTGGTTCGCCCTCGTCACCTGTGGCGTACTACCAGCAGGTCGGCCGCGCCGGCCGCGCCCTCGACAACGCCAACGCCGTGCTGCTGCCGGCCGAGACCGACACGCAGATCTGGGAGCACTTCGCCACGGCCGGGGTTCCCGATGAAGAGCGTGTCGGCAAGATCTTCGGCGCACTCGACGGGGGAGCGCAGACGCTGCTCGCCCTGGAGTCGTCCACGGGCATACGACGCGGCCGCCTCGAAGGTCTGCTGAAGATCCTCGCCGTCGACGAAGCGGTTGCCCGCAACGGGTCGTCGTGGCATCGGACGACCACCCCGTGGACCTACGACGCGCCCCGGTGGGAAGCGCTGGCCTTGGTCCGGCGAACCGAGGCCGATCTCATGCGGTCCTATGCCGGGGGCCGGGGATGTCTTATGCGCACATTGCAAACGGCGCTCGACGATCCCGAGCCGGTCGACTGCGGGCGGTGCTCGGTGTGTACCGGCGTCGTCCCAGCCCCGGGGCTGCGTCCGAACGAGGCGACCCTCACCGAGGCGCGTGTGTTCGCCCGTCGACAGGACGTGGTCATCGAGCCACGCAAGCTCTGGCCGGGCGGGAGTGCCCGCAAGGGAAAGATCATCGGTTGCAGTGAAGGTCGGGCAATGGCCTTCGCCGACGACCCGGGCTGGGTCGAGGAGCTCCGTGCCATTCGTGACGCACCCGCTTCGCCGGAGGTCCTCGCCGGCATGGTCGCCGTGCTCGGCCGGTGGCGGTCGAGATGGGGCGAGCGGCCGGTGGCGATCGTGCCGATCACGTCGCACGCGCACGGCCGGTTCACCCGTTCCATTGCCGCACACCTCGGCACCGTCGGCAACTTGCCGGTCATCGACGCCATCGGCGTCTCGGGCCAGATGCCGACCTCCGACGTCCCTTCGGCCGGACAGGTGAACGCCCGTTCAGCGAATGTCGCGCTGCGACCGGGCGTCGAGGTCCCCCGGGGCCCGGTCCTGCTCCTCGACTCCCACTACCGCACCGGCTGGACCATGACGATGGCGGGAGCGCTCCTGCGGGAGGTGGGAGTAACCGCAGTGCTGCCCCTGGTCGTACACCAGCTGCCCTGAACCTGTGTTTGTGCTGGCAGAGCCCGGGCGGGGCTCCGCATGGCCGCTCAACCCGACCGGTCAACACGCCGAAGTAGGGGAGGTGCAGCAGACCGCCGAAGGAGACGCGATGTGGACGGCGCGCGGACACGCGGCCGCCGGCACGCTGTTCGGCTCCGCGATCGGTCTCCTCGACGAATCGATGGACGTGGTGTGGGTGAGCGAATCGTTCGTCCGCATCTTCGGCTTCGACCCTACGGGTTCGAGCGCGCTCGAACTATTGCATCCCGACGACCTGCCCATGGCCGCCAAGGTCCTTCAGGATCATGGCAATTTCGCTGACCGGTATGACATCTCCAACGCGGTCGACGAGATCACCCTTCCGACCGTCCAGATGCGGGTGCGGCACAACGATGGCCGTTGGCTCCTGTGCACGCTCTCCATGCAGAACGAGCTCACCAACCCGAATGTCGAGGCGATCGTCATCCGACTCGACCGCAACCCGGACCGTTCCGGCATGACCCGGGCGCTGGGGCAGATGGCCACCGCTGCGCCGACGCGTGAGGTGCTTTCGTCGATCCTCGACTACGTCGCTGCGGAGAATCCGCTGGTGCATGCCGAGGAGCTCTTCGTGGTCTGGTGGGACCACGCCGGCAGGCATGCTCTGAGCTCGAGGCGCCACCTGTCCCTCGATGACCCGTTGGTGGATGCCGGCCTCATGGACGAAGGTCTCATCGCCGATTGGATCACCCCGGCATGCTTCACGGTGAGCGAGTTGGCTGACATCCGCATCCGTGATGCAGCCTCGTCCGAGGGGTTCCGCATGGTCTGGATGTACCCGATCGGCGAGCCCGGTTGCGAACCCCTCGGCGTGATCGCCGTCTGGACCGGTTCGGGGTATGTCCCCGAGCTACGGCCGGAGATGCACCTCACGATCGCATCGCACCTCGTGCGGGTCGCGTTGCTCGAGGCGCAACGGCGTCGGACCATGCAGATTGCCGCCATGACCGATCCGCTCACGGGCCTGGCCAATCGGGCGGGCCTGCGAGAGGCGCTCGACGAACTCGCCGATGACGGACTCTTCCCGGTCACTGCTGTGGTCGTCGACATCGATGACTTCAAGAACGTGAACGATCAGTACGGCCATGATGTCGGTGACGCAGTACTTGTCGCCTTGGCGGCACGACTCGGAAGCTGCGCACAGGCCCGGGCGACGGTGGCTCGTCTCGGAGGCGACGAGTTTGTCATCGTCGCTCCCGGCTTCTGGGGGGCGAGGATCCCGGATGAACTCGCGGGAGACGACAACCGGTTCTCGCTGAGCGTGGTCAGTGGTGAGCTCGGCATCGAGGCCCACGTGAGCATCGGGTCGGCAACGGCGACGGACGCTGCCGGACTGAACGACCTTCTCACCCGGGCCGACGAGTCGCTCTATCGGACGAAACGGGAGCGCCACACGATCGACGCCTGAAGCGGCGCGTTCGGGCGACACCTTCTACGCTTCGGCGATGGAAGCCACCCGGGCCTTGGAACTCGCCGTCGACACTGCGGCGTTCATCGAGTCGAACCGACGAGGCATGTTCTGGGCGCGAACCCCGGAACCCGAGTCGGTGATCGATCACACGCTCTACCACGGCACGGCCGGCATCATCACGTTCCTTCTCGAGATCTCCGATGCGACTGGCGACGCGTCCTACGCCGCACGGGCCGTCGAAGCGGGTCGGGCGCTCATCGAGGTCATCGACAAAAAGACCTGGGCGTCGGTGGCGTTCGCCACCGGGTGGACCGGGTACGCATTCGCTTTCGGCCGGCTCGCGGAGCACACGGACGATCCAACCTTTGCTGCCGCGTCGAGGCGGTGCATCGAGCGACTCCTCGAGCAATCGATACCGATCGGGCGGGGTATCGGCTGGATCGAGCCGATGCCGTTCTCCGACATCACCGGATTCAGTGGTGACCGCGAGATCTACGACCTCTCGGTGGGAGCCGCGGGGTCCGGCGTGGCGTTGCTGTCGTTGGCCGCGACGCCTCCTGGAAGCGGTCGGCCCGACTATGTCGAGCGTGCCGCCTCGATCGGCGAGCGTCTGCTCGAAGTGGGCGAGGTGACACCGGACGGCACGAGGTGGGGTCTCATGTCGGACATCCCCTTTCCGTTCACCGCGCCAAACTTTGCCCACGGAGGGGCGGGCGTCGGCTATTTCTTCGCTCGTCTGTTCGAAGCGACGGGGGATGTTCGCTTTCTGAACGCAGCGTCGGAGGCAGCGCGTTACGTGGTCAGTCGCATGCACCCAGTGGGTGAGGGCGCTTTGGTGTGCCACACCGAGGAACTCCAGCCGCCGCAGTCCTATCTCGGTCTGTGCCACGGACCGGCCGGCACCGGTCGACTCTTCACCTTGCTCGCCCGCCTCACTGGTGATCCCGCACTGCTCACCCCGCTCGACACGATGATGCGGGGACTCGACGGTATCGGCGCACCGTCGACCCGGTCGTGGGGTTGGTGGAACAACCACGGTCGATGCTGCGGAGATGCGGGCCTCGGCGACGCCGCCCTGCTTTTCGCCGGAACGCCATGCAGCGATGTCCAGCGGGCCAGCTACCTGTTGCTGGCCCACGCCTGCGCCGCGGTGGTCGACGAGAAGTCGGTCTCGGCGAATGGTGCACGGTCGTGGACCCAGGCCGAACACCGCGCTCGGCCGCGGTTCGTCCAGGCCCAGACGGGCTATATGCAGGGCGCTGCAGGGATCGGCAGCTTCCTGGTTCACCTGGCGACGCACGATCGCTCGGGAGGTCCGGCGCGGATCTTGATGCCGGACGACGTCGTCTGAGCCCGAACCCGATCGAGCAGTTGACATCCATCGGCGATGAAACGTACCGTCATTTCGTAACAGCACTACGGAACGGCGCTGAGGAACCTCGGGGGACCATATGACCGACATCGCCCACTACGAACGAACCGACGGAATCAGCACGATCTGCCTCGATGACGGCAAGGCGAACGTGATCTCGCCGACGATGATCGCCGCCGTCAACGGCGCGCTTGACCAGGCAGAGGCCGACGGCACCGTGGTGATCCTCGCCGGCCGCCGCAGGATCTTCTCCGCCGGCTTCGACCTCCAAGTCCTCGGCCGGCTCGACGACGAGGCCGCCGGGATGCTCCGCGGCGGATTCGAGCTTGCCGCTCGCATCCTCGCCTTCCCGGCGCCGGTCGTGATCGCGTGCACCGGTCACGCCTTGGCCATGGGTTCGTTTCTCCTGTGTGCCGCCGACTACCGCGTCGGCGCCGACGGCGAGTACAAGATCGGCGCAAACGAAGTGGCTATTGGCCTCACGATGCCGCTTCCAGCTCTCTCGATCCTGCAACACCGACTCTCGCCTGCGCTCCACACCCGCGCGATCGCGCTTGCTGAGATTTTCACCCCGACCGCCGCATGCGGAGTCGGATTTCTCGATCACGTCGTCACCCCCGAGCGTGTTCTCGAGGAAGCCCGTACGGTGGCTGAACGTCTCGACACTCTTGACCGCAAGGCGTACGTCGGGACGAAGAACCGCATGCGAAGCGCAGCCCTCGACGAGATCCGCTCGGGGATAGACGCCGACTTTCCCATTCAGGCGTAGGTCCGACGCCTGATGCCACGTCTGAAACAGCGGACACCGGAGCTTCGAGACCACGTGCTCGTTGCGGCCGAGGCGACCCTTGCCCGCAATGGAGTTGAAGGCTTCACGACCAAGCAGATCGCCACCGATGCTGCGACCTCGGTGCCGGCGATCTACGAGATGTTCGGTGACAAGAACGGGCTGTTACGTGAGCTCTTCTTCGTCGGCTTCCGGAAACTGGCCGCGGCTGTCTCCGCGGTCCCCTCATCGGACGATCCTCGTACCGATGTCGTTGCTCTCGCCCGTGCCTACCGTGTCTTCTCGCTTGCCCATCCGTCACTTTCGAAGCTGATGTTCTCGCAGCCGTTCGCCAGCTTTGCTCCGACCGATGACGACCTTGCGGCCGCCGACACCAGTCGACGCGCGCTGGTCAAAACGGTGCGACGGTGCATCGACGCCGGGGTGGTGCGCGGCGATCCGGTCGACGCGTCCCGTGTATTGCTCGCGCTCGTCCAAGGACTCATGGCCCAGGAGACGGCCGGCTGGCTGGGAAAGGGGAAAGCGTCGTGCGATCGTCGGTGGGACTTGGCGCTCTCGATGTTCTTCTTGACCCTTCCTTCGGGGGAGAGTTGACACTGAGCCTCCGAGCACCGTGTGCTTGATCAACGACGGCCGCGCTTCGCACTCGACAGACAGCCCGTGCTCGATCGCCGTCGCCGCGATCAGTGCGTCAGGAAGCCGGACTCCGAACTCACGGGTGATGCGTCCCCGCGTTCGGCGACAGAACGATCCAGGGGGATCTCGCAGAATCTGGCGAGGAGCTGGACGGTGAGGTCGGTTGCGGTGGTGCCGGCGACCAGCTCGGCCCGCGTGATCACGGAGTAATGCACCCGATGTCGTCCTGGCCTCAACTCGACCGCGCCGCGAAGATGGTTGATGAAGACATCAGTATCTACGAGGAGGTCAGCCGCGATGCCAGTCGTCACGAGAACGAACGAATGCGTCCGGGGGCGACGCCGAAGGTGTTCGTCAGAGCTTCACTGGGTCGAGCTCGTCACCGAGGTACTCGTCAAACGCTTCGCGCACGAGCTCGGCCATCGTGACTCCCCTTCTCGCCGCAGCCCGGTCGATCCGTTCACGTTGTTCTTGGGTGAAATAGATCTGGGTCCTTGTCGCGCTGACGTACATCGTCGACAGACATCGCCAACGCTGCGTGATCAACACTCCCGCTTTTCCCCGAAGGTAACGAGTTCTGTGTCGCATGAGACGCCCACGCCACTGGCGACGATGATGGAAGTATGAGCGGCACTGACCAAGGCTCCGGAACTCCGGGTTGGCTGCGGGCACCGATGACCGACGCCGCGCAGATCGCCGCGAGATACGACGAGTGGGCGCAGACCTATGAGCATGAATTGCTTCATGAGTGGCGCTACCAAGCACCGGCCGTCGCTGCTCGGCTCCTTGCTGCTGCCGGCATGGTGAGTCCCGTACTCGATGTCGGGTGCGGCACCGGCCTCGTCGGTCGGTTCCTGACCGACGCGGGGTTCGACACCATCGCCGGTGTCGACGTGTCGCCGGCATCGTTGGAGTCGGCCCGTGCCGGTGCGGCGTACCGCGAACTCTCCGACATCCGCGTCCGATACGTCACAGCCTCGGTCTCCGCCACCACTGCGCGGTAGGTCCCGGGAATCCTTCCGCTACATTCCGGTCATGGCGCCGCTCGTACTCGTGCATGGAATCACCGAGTCGAAGCATTCATGGGATCCGCTCGTCGACGCGCTCTCTGGCGACCCGTCTTCGAGAGAGCATCGGACGGTTCTCGCTGTTGACCTACGCGGTCATGGCCAGGCCGCCCGGACACCACCGTTCGACCTCGTGGCCATGGCCACCGACGTCCTGGCCGAAATGGGAACGGCGGGGATCGCGCCACGGGACGCAGTGCTCATCGGTCACTCGCTCGGCGGGACGGTGGTTACCGCCATGGCCTCGGTGGCAGAGTTCCGGGGGGTGATCAACGTGGACCAGCCGTTGAAGCTCGCCGACTTCCAAAGCGGTTTGCGTCAGCTGGAACCGATGTTGCGCGGCGATCAGGCCAGCTTTGAAGCGGCAATTGCCATGGTGTTCGATGGCCTGCGTGGACCCTTGCCCCCGGAGCAGTTCGGACGTCTCGCCGCACTCCGTCGGCCGGAGCAAGACGTGGTGCTCGGCGTCTGGGACCCGGTCCTCACACTCCCTGCGGGCGACCTCGATGCCATGGTGGCGGCAATGACGACGACCATCGCCAGCCCGTACCTATCCCTGCACGGGATCGACCCGGGTCCGGAGTACGCGACGTGGCTCGCCGTTCACATCAGGGGTGCCGTCGCCGAACTGTGGCCTGAACATGGCCACTACCCGCATCTCGTCGACTCGGCCCGATTCGTCGAGCGGGTCAACGCGTTCATCGACTCCACGGGCAGCTGACGCAGTCGCCGTCGTCTTGGCGTGCCCTGCCGCGGATCTCTACCCTGGCGGGTGATCGCTCGGTTCGCGGGCTCGGGGAGTGCACGATGTCTAGAGATTCAACCGCTGGGTCCACCACCGGTGCGGCCGCGCCCGGAACGACCACGGACTTCGATGTCGTCATCGTGGGGGCCGGGTTCGCCGGCATGTACCTGCTCCACCGCCTCCGCAACCTCGGCTTCTCTGCTCGGGTGCTCGAGGCGGCCGATGATGTCGGGGGTACCTGGTACTGGAATCGGTACCCAGGCGCGCGGTGCGACGTGGAGAGCGTCGACTACTCCTTCGACTTCGACCCGGAACTCGAGGCCGAGTGGAAGTGGTCCGAGCGGTATGCCGCGCAGCCCGAGATCCTTCGTTATGCCCAGCATGTAGCCGACCGGTACGACCTCCGACGCGACATCGACTTCTCGACCCGGGTGCACTCCGCAGCGTGGAGTGACGACACGTCAAGTTGGACCGTCAACACTTCGCGCGGGACCCAGGTCACCTGCCGCTTCTACGTGATGGCCACCGGCTGCCTCTCCGTTCCCAAAGAGGTCGACATCGAAGGCGCCGATCGGTTCGCCGGTCCGAAGTACTGGACGAGCCGCTGGCCGCACGAAGGCGTCGACTTCACCGGCATGAGGGTCGGCGTCATCGGCACCGGTTCGTCGGCCATCCAATCCATTCCGATCATCGCCGCACACGCCGCGCAGCTCACCGTGTTCCAACGCACCCCGAACTTCTCGATTCCCGCGTACAACGGGCCGGTCTGGCCGGAGAAGCGTGCCGCCTACGACGCCGATCCCGTTGCGTACCGGCACGCAGCGCGGCACTCGGGGGGCGGCGTCCCGCTCCCGGAACCAACAGTCAGCGCACTTAACGTTTCGGAAGAGGAGCGGAACGTTGCGTTCGAGGAGGCGTGGAGGCGCGGTGGGATCATGGAGTTTCTCCGGACGTACAACGACCTCGTCGTCAATGTCGAGGCGAATGAGCTCCTCGCGGAGTTTGTTCGCAACAAGATCCGGGCGGCGGTCCACGACCCCGTCACCGCCGAGATGCTCTGCCCGAAGGACTATCCGATCGGGACGAAACGGCTCTGCGTCGACACGAACTACTACGAGACCTACAACCTGCCCCACGTGCGTCTCGTCGACCTCCGGAGGCACCCCATCGCGACGATCACCGAGAGCGGAGTCGACCTGATCGACGAATCGTTCGAATTCGATGCGGTCGTCTTCGCCACCGGGTTCGACGCGATGACGGGAGCAATTGTCAACGTGGACATCGAAGGCCGCGGTGGGATCACCCTGAAGGACGAGTGGGCCCCCGGTCCGAAGACGTACCTCGGCCTGATGACCGCGGGGTTCCCGAATCTGTTCATGGTGACCGGACCGCAGAGTCCGTCGGTTCTCTCCAACATGATCGTGTCGATCGAACAACACGTCGAGTGGATCACGGACTGCCTCGTCCAACTCCGCACCGAGAACTCTGCCGTGATCGAGCCGACGGAGACGGCGGTGAACGGCTGGGTGCAGCATGTCAACGACTTCGCCGACATCAGCCTGATGCCGAAGGCGAACTCCTGGTACATGGGTGCGAACGTTCCGGGGAAGGCGCGGGTGATCCTTCCCTACCCGGGCGGGGTCGAGCGGTATCGCGTCGCATGCGAGGAGGTGACGGGCAATGACTACCTCGGGTTCATCCGTCGCGGACCGGATGCAACCAAGGTCAACGACGGAGTCGTTCGCCGGTTCCAGCCCGACGTCGGCATCATGCTCGAGATGATGGCCAGCCTTGGCCTGCCACCGCTCGAATCGATGTCGCCGGCCGATGTTCGCAAGTTCATCAAGGCGTCCTCGGCGATGAGTCCGCCAGGACCAGGGGTCGGAAGCATCACCGACGGGGTGCTTCCCGGTGCGGCGGGTGAGCTCTCCTATCGTCGCTACGCACCGATCGGGGAGGGACTTCGTCCGATCATCTTGTACTTCCACGGTGGGGGCTGGCTCTTCGGCGGACCCGACTCGGACGATCCGTTCTGCCGCGACCTCTGCGTTCGGTCGGACGCCGTGGTCGTGTCGGTCGACTACCGCCACGCCCCGGAGGATCGGTTCCCCGCTGCGGCCGACGATGCGCTGGCCGCGCTCCGATGGGTGTCGGAACATGCCGAAGCCCTCGGTGGCCGGGTCGACGAACTCGTCGTGGCGGGATGGAGCGCCGGAGGCAACCTCGCTGCCGTCGTCACACAACGGGCGCGCGACGAAGATGGACCGCGGATCGCTGCGCAGCTCCTCGTCTGCCCGGTGATCGACGCCGACTTCACCCGGCCGTCGTATGTCGAGAACGGCCAGGGGAAGGGCCTCACGGCGTCGGTCATGGCGTGGTTCTGGGACAACTACGTCGACTCCGCCGATCGGTCGAACCCGCTCGCGTCGCCGCTTCGCGCCGAAAGCCTCGCTGGACTCCCACCCGCTGTTGTGGTCACGTGTGAATTCGATCCGTTGCGAGACGAGGGTGACTCCTACGCCGCCGGGCTGGCGGCAGCGGGGGTGCCCGTCCGTCACATCCGCGCTCGCGGTCATATCCACACCTCACTACTGGCCGTCGACCTGATGCTCTCCGGTGCACCGGTGCGCGCCGGGATGGTCGAAGCGCTGCTTGCCGCGCTGCGTTCCCCGGCAGCGCTCAGCTCGACCTGATCGGCCCGGTCCGGACTACCGTCGCGTTCACATGCAACCACTCCTGTTCCTCTGGTGCGCCCTCGCGGTGCTGGCCCTCGTTCTGACGGTGTGGGCGGTCAGCGTCAAGATTCGCGACGCGAGCATCATCGACATCTTCTGGGGCTTCGGTTTCGTGGTGATCGCTTGGGTGGGCTTCCTGGTCACGCCGGGCACGGGGGATGCTCGGCAACGGCTGATCCTGTTCGTGACGACTGTGTGGGGTCTACGTCTCACGTTGCATCTCGCTCGCCGCAACATCGGCAAAGGCGAGGACTTCCGCTATCAGGCGATGCGCAGGAAGCACGGCGAGAGGTTTGCGATCATAAGCCTACGTACGGTGTATCTGACGCAGGGTGTGTTGATGCTCGTGGTCGCGATTCCCGTGATGGTCGGTTCGATGAACTCACGGGTCCAGTGGCGTCCGCTGCTGTACATCGGAGCTGCCATGTGGCTCATCGGAGTGCTCTTCGAAACCGTGGGAGACCTTCAGCTCGCGGCGTTCAAGCGAGACCCCGCCAACGCCGGGAAGGTCCTGCGAACCGGCCTGTGGGCGTGGACCCGCCACCCGAACTACTTCGGAGACGCTCTCGCTTGGTGGGGTAGTTGGCTGATCGCCTGCACCCACCGATGGGGGCCACTGACCGTCGTCGGTCCAGTCGCGATGACCGTACTCTTGCGACGCGTCTCCGGTGTACCGATGCTGGAGAAGACGATGAATCGGCGCCGTCCCGACTACGCCGACTACGTGGCTTCGACGAGTGCCTTCATCCCCCGTCCCCCCAAGCGCTGACCGGCGGCGCGTGTCGTTCGGCGGGTTCCGATGAACACTCCTGTCCTCGATATCGATCTTCTCGCTCCTGAGGCGATCGAGAACCCGCATGCCTACTTCCGGCCCATCCGAGAGCGTGCGCCGATCGCGTGGAGCGAACGTCACCGGGCGTGGATCATCACCGGCCATCCCGAGCTCGATGCGGCATTTCGCAACCCTCGGTTCTCCACGGAACGCATGGGGGCATTCAAAGCGCGTCTGACCGGCTCTCGCGCCGCGGCCCTAGCGAAGGCAGTGGCGCTCCTCGACGGATGGATGCTCTTCCACGAACCGCCGGAGCACACCCGTCTCCGAGCGCCACTCTCCCGGGCATTCACGGTTCGTACGGTCCGCGGACTCGAGGACGACGTGCGTGCTCTGTCCGCAGAACTGCTCGACGCGTTTCCGTCCGACGGCAGCCGCTTCGACCTCGTCGGGAGCTTCGCCCATGAGCTTCCGGCCCGAGTCATCGCGAAGCTCTTCGGAGTTCCGCCGTCGCTCGAGTCGTGGCTCGCCGAATGGTCCGCCCGTTTCGGCGTCGTGGTGTTCGGGGCGACCCGCCGACCCGACTACGAAGAGGTCGCCCGCGCCGCCGGCGAGGAGTTCGAACTGCACCTGGGTGAGCTCATGCGCGAACGGCGTGCCGAACCGCGTGACGACCTCATCAGCGCTCTGCTCGCAACCGAGGACGCCGCTGACGGGCTCAACACCGCGGAGATCCTCGGGGCGTGCTCGTTGCTCCTCTTTGCTGGACACGACACCACGTCGTCCTTGCTCGGATCGGCAACGGTGGCCCTGCTCGACCACCCCGACGAAGCGCAACGACTGCGGGCGGGTCTCGACGGTCGCTCTCTCGATGTGGCCGTCGAGGAACTTCTCCGGTACGAGGCGTCCGCGAAGGCGATGATGCGTCAGGTCACCGAGGACCACACGTTTGGAGGCGTGGAGATGCATGCCGGAGAGGCTGTGTTCCTCACGATCCTTGCGGCGAACCGAGACGCCCGTGTCTTCGCCGATGCCGATCGCCTCGATCTCTCCCGAGCGGTGAACCCGCATCTCACCTTCGGCCACGGGCATCACTTCTGCCTTGGTGCCTCGCTGGCGCGTCTCGAAGCACGTATCGCTCTGCCGATGCTGTTGGAACGGTTTCCCGAGCTGCGAGTTGACGGACCGGTGACCTGGAAGCCCAACATCAGCGACCGCTCGGCGCAGCACATCCCTGTCCGCATCGGCTGACTCCGTCCCGCCCGTCGGCTTCGATGGGCGAGTCGCCGGTGCGGCAGAACGCCTCCCAGCGCGGTTTGGAGGTGTTCTGCCCCCATATATGGGGGCAACCTCTCTTCCAGTGGCCTGGCTCGTTCGTGTTGCGAGCAGTCGAGCGGAGCGAGCAGCGCAGCGCCGGTCGAGCGCAGGGGCAACCTCTCTCCCAACGTTTCGCGCAGATTGGGGGGGAGCGTGCCGATCAGTTCCGGTTGATGGCGACAGAACTGAACGTGGACTCTCCTGGTGTTTCACGCCGTGCGCTGCTGCGTCGCGGTCTGACCGCGCTTGGCGTCATGTCGATCGCACCGGTACTGAGCGCCTGCGAGGTGCCGTTCCTGTCATCAGGGGCTGAGCCGTTCGAGATGCCGGTCGAGACGCCGGAAGAAGCGATCACCCGTCTGCTCGAGGGAAACGCGCGTTTCGTGCGGGGGAAGTCGACGACGATCAACGAGTCAGCGGAACGTCGCACGAAGATCGCCCAGCGTCAGCGACCGTTCGCCACGATCTTCTCCTGTGTCGATTCACGCGTGCCTCCCGAGTTGGTCTTCGACCGCGGTCTCGGTGACCTCTTTGTGATCCGAACCGCCGGCAACGTCGTGGACTCGGCGGTGATGGGAAGTCTCGAATACGGCGCCTACGAGCTCGAGATCCCTCTTCTGCTCGTTCTCGGGCACAAGGGCTGTGGAGCGGTGAAGGCGACGATGGAGACCATCGAGTCCGGTGGCAAGGCGGAAGGAAGCATTGCCTACCTCGTGGACGCAATCCGACCGGCCATCGAGAAGCCGAAAGCCGAAGTGCTGGGCCTGGTGCTGACCGAGGCGGACAGCGCCGTGCTGCCGAAGGAAGCACTCGTCGTCGGCGACGGTGGCCCATCGAAAGCCTCTGCTCAGCCTCCGAAGGCCGCAGCGATGGCGCCTGCCCTCCCTGCGGAAACTCCGGCAGTCGAGGGAAGCTCTCCGACTGGAGAAACCGCAACGACAGCGCCGGCGTCCCCCGCGGAGACTGTCGCCGAACCGGTGGCCTCCCTGCCCGCCGCACAAGAGACCATGGCCGCCGAGGAAACTGCGATCGAGGAGACGGTGGTCGAGGAGACCGTGGCCGAGGAAACGGTCGCAGAAGAGGGCGCCACCGACGAAACGGGCGAAGCCGGTGACCCCTTGACGGACGCCATCAAGCGCAACGTCGCACTCACCGTTGCCCGGCTGATGAAGTCGCCGATCATCGCCGAGCGGGTCCGCAAGGATCGCCTCCGCGTCGTTGGTGCTCTCTACGACCTCGAAACAGGCATCGTGGAACTGACGGAGAACATCCCGAAGGAGTTCCTCCCGACCGGTTCGGAAGACACCGAGGCCTGAGCAGAGCGGACGTGCACGTCGACGGGCGCGGATCATCGGGCCAGGAACGATCAGCAACTGGTTCCACGGCATCAGACGTGCCGTAGATTGCACTCCCATGGCTGACACGCGATCTCTGCACACCTTTCGCGATCTCGTCACCCTCGATCGGCTCGACGATCTGACGTTCCTCGGTCTCACACCGGCATACCCGTGGGGCCGTGTCTACGGCGGGCAGGTCGTGGCCCAGGCCTTGGCCGCGGCCGCAGCAACGGTGCCGGAGGAACACTCCGTTCATTCTCTGCACGCGTACTTTGTGCTCGGTGGGGTCCCAGAGGAACCGATCGCCTTCCATGTGGATCGGCTCCGGGAAGGCCGGTCGTTCACCACCCGTCGCGTGGTCGCGCGCCAAGCGGCCGGTGCGATCTTGAACCTCGATGCGAGCTTCCAACGGAGCGAACCGGACGTCGACATCCAACAGACGGCAATCGCCGACGACGTTCCCACGCCTGACTCGATCGCCAGGCTCGAGTGGACGCCGTTCGGCGACATCCGCGAGATCGCCCAGACGACGCCCGGCGCGCGGTCGCAGCTCTGGGCCCGTATCTCCCCGGAACGCGGCGAACTCGGTGACGACCCGCTCCTTCATGCCTGCGCGCTCGCCTACCTCTCCGATCACAACCCGATGGACGCGATCATGCTCTCGCACCCGAGCGGACTGAACTGGCAGCAGATGATGATGGCGAGCCTCGATCACAACATCTGGTTCCATCGACCGGTTCGTGCCGACGCGTGGATGCTCATGGACATGCAGGGTCATGGCCTCGTCAACGCCCGCGGCATCGCCACCGGTGCGGTGCACGGAATCGACGGGGTGCACGTCGCGACCATCGCGCAGGAGGGCCTGGTGCGGTCGGTTCGTCGCGACGGCAGGCAGGCCTAGGCGCGCGAGAAGGATCACGTGCGGCCGCGCTGCTCGTTCGGGCCGTTCCGGTAGCCGGAACAAGGGTCAAGAACCTTTGACCGAGGTACCCCCTGTTGTTAACTTGACGTTTTCGAGAGCGCGGCACACTGCCGCGTCGGACCGGGGGGTTCTCTTGCCAGCTACACGGAAGGTGCTACTTGTCGGCGCCTCATTCGCACTGATCAGTGGGTCGCTCTTCAGCACCACGGCGAGCGCAGCAGCGAAATCAGGTGGCACCTGCGCCAAGGTCGGAGCGAAGGAGGGCTCCCTCCAGTGCAAGCAGGTCGGCAAGGCGAAGCGGTGGGTGAAGGTCGCCGTGGTTACTCCGACCGCCGCGCCGGCAACAACTGCGGCGCCGGCGACCACGGCGGTCCCGGTGGCTTCAGCGGCGTCGTTCCCGCTGACCGGCGACGCCCAGGGAGTCACCGACACCACCGTCAAGATCGGCATCATCTCCGTGGTCAACCGCGGTGGATCGTCGGCCGTGTCCACGTCCGTCGGCGACGAAACGGCACAGATCAACGCGCTTGTTGACTGGGCCAATGCCAACGGTGGAATCGCCGGACGCAAGATCATCCCGGTCATCAAGGAGATGAACGTCGCCGGCAGCACCTTCGCGCAGTCGCCGGTCATTTGCGCCGCGCTCGCCAACGACGAGAAGGTCTTCGCCGTGATCCTGCAGGGCCACTCGTTCCTCTTCGAGCGTGAGTGCTACACGAAGAAGAAAGTGCTCGTCATCGATCCGACCAACGTGTCGTACGAGGATTCGGCATATCAGAAGCTCGCCCCGTTCTTCTTCTCCACCTCGACGCCCTCGTATGACCGTTGGGTGCCCGCTCTCCTTGCCGAGGCCAAGTCCGCCGACTTCTTCAAGGGATCGACTGGCGTCGGCATCTTCGCCCTCGACACGCCTGACGATCGTGCGCTCATCGAAGGCCTGGCGAAGAAGGAGTTGGCAAAGGTCGGCATCGACAAGTTCGAGGTCGGCTACTCCGGCTTCGATTCGCCCATCACCTTCTTCCGTGACGCCGCCAAGGCGATCGCCCGGTTCCAGGCGGCCAAGGTCGATCGGGTGATCCTGATGGGTCAGCAGGGTCTGGGCGTCGCGTTCACGCTCACGGCCGAGCAGGCGAAGTACTTCCCGCGTTACCTCACGCACTCGAACGAAGTGCCGCGCTACATGTCCGACATCCCGCGTGGTCCCGGTCTTCAGCCGCTCCAGCCGGGAACCCTGACCGGTGCGATGGGCATCGGCTGGACCCCGTACCAGGACACCGACGATGTTCACAACCCGTTCCCATCCGGACCCGAAACCGACTGCATCGACGCCATGCGGGTGAAGGGTCTCGCCTTCGGGAGTCGCAACCTCGCCCGCTACGCCATCGGCGTGTGCGACGGCCTCGAGTTTCTGCAGGTCACCGGCAAGCCGCTGAAGGCGCTCAACGTCCAGGCGATCGCCGCGTCGGCAGCCCAACTCGGAAGCTCGTGGAAGGCGCCCGGGACCTACAAGGCAACGTTTGGTCCGAAGCGCTTCGACGGTGGTGGCGGCTACCGCGTCTTCTCGTGGGACGAGAGCTGTGGCCGCATCGCCGATGCGAACGGCAACATCACCACGCCGAAGTCGGGCGGCTGCTGGATCCTCGGAGATCAGGTCAAGAGCTTCTAGCTCGTTCGCCTCCACAGAAACCGCGTTCACCCTGCGGGCAGGCCGGGATTCCCGACCTGCCCGCTGGTGCATCCGGGCACGTGTCGTTCGTTCTTTTTCCGTGAGGTTGCCTCGTGCTCTCGCCTGATCTACTCGCCATCAGCATCACGGGGCCGACGCTCATGCGCGGCCTGGCGACCGGTCTCGTGTTCGCCCTTCTGGCGTCAGGTCTTGTCCTCGTCTACCGCTCCAGCGGGATCATCAACTTCGCTCACGCCGAACTCGGATTGGTTGCGTCGGCGATGGTCGAGCTGTTGGTCAATCGCGGGCATGTTCCGTATTGGATGACGTTCCCGGCGGCGCTCGGAACGGCAGCAACGATTGCCGCCCTGTGCGAACTCATCGTGATCAGGCGGCTGCGGTCTGCACCACGGGTGATGACGGTGGTCGCCACGCTCGGGCTGTCTCAGTTCCTCCTGTTCCTCGTTGCCGCCGTCCGCGGAGCGGCAACGTCGACGATGCCGCTTCCGCCGGGCTTTCCGGAATGGCATCTCGATTCACTCACGATGAATCCGGCCTTTACGGCGATCCTCTTCCTCGGTCCGCTGGCCGTGCTCGCGGTTTCGATCGTCCTTCGGAAGACGCAGATCGGCCGCACCATCCGCGGTGCGGCCGCGAACCCCGACGCCGCACGACTCGCCGGCCTGAGCCCGGCGAGGGCCTCAGCCGTCGCGTGGGGATTCGCTGGTGCTCTCTCCGGACTTTCGTCGATCCTCGTCACCGGGGCGTTTGGTTCGGCTGCCGCGTCCTCCGCCGGTCCGACCCTGCTCGTCCCGGCGATCGCCGCAGCCGTGATCGCCCGCTTCCAGTCACTCGGCATTGCGTTCGCGGCCGGCGTGGCGCTCGGCATCTTCCAGGAGATCGTCAGCTTCAACGTCGATTCGGGTGGCGCGGTGCAACTCGCCATGTTCCTCGTCGTCTTCGTCGGCCTGCTCCTGCAGCGACACACCGGATCGCGTTCGAACGACGCGAGCAACTGGATGTCGATCGCCACCGCTCCGCTCCCGCCCCGCGCCCGTGGGCTGGGCGCAGTAGTGGCGGCGTTCGTCGGCGTGGGTCTGGTCGCGGCCGGGGCCCTCGGTTCGAGCGCCACCGCCGTTTCCCTCACCTTTGTCGTGGCGACCGCGTCGATTGCCCTTTCGGTGTTCGTGATCACCGGCATGGCCGGGCAGCTGTCGCTCGGGCAGTTAGCCGTGGGCGGGGTTGGAGCCGTCATCGGAATACGCGTCGCGTCGTCCACAGGTGATCTGCTGCTCGGACTCGTTGCCGCCGGAATTGCCGGAGCGCTCACCACATTGCTCATCGGGCTCCCTGGTCTGCGTCTGCGCGGCCTGTTTGCGGCAGTGACGACGCTGGCGTTCGCCGTGGTCGCACGTGAGTGGCTCTTGGCGCAGACCTGGATGGCCGGGTTCGGCCGATCGCTCGACGACGTGAGCGTTGCCGGGTTGGAACTTCGAACCTCCCAGGCGAAGTTCGTGTTCAGTGTCGTGGTCTATCTGGTGCTGGCGCTCGCTGTTCACCATGTGAATCGGAGCGGCCTCGGCCGCCGCGTGCGAGCCCTTCGCGACAACGAGAACCAGGCGCGTGGATTCACCGTCGGTGCCTTTGCCACCCGTGCCGCGACGTTTGCGTTCGCGGGTTTCGTCGCGGGTGCGTCGGGCCTGCTGCTCGGTGTCGCCGCCGGCACGGTGACTGCGGCGAACTTTCCTTCGTCGCAGAGCATCACCATCGTCGCGGCTGCAGTCCTCGGTGGGTTGCAGGGTGTGTTCGGGTCGCTTCTGGGCGCCATGTATCTCGTCGGCGTTCCGCGGTTCGTCCCCCTCGACAACGCGGGCCTGGCGGCGACATCGTTCGGTTGGTTGGCGCTGTTGCTCCTGGCGCCTCAAGGGATCGGCGGGCTGCTCAATCGTCTGCTGGCGCGCATCAGCGGGGGAAGCGTCGCCAAGACACCGACAGCAGAACCCGGGGCGGCGTTCTCGCTCGGCAAGTTCTCCCGCGAAACACCACGAGCCTCCACCGGCAACCTCCCCTTGCTCAGTGTCACGGGACTGGCGAAGAGCTACGGCGGCGTTCGAGCAGTAGTTGGCATCGATCTCGAACTCGGCGTTGGCGAAACCGTCGGCCTCATCGGTGGAAACGGAGCGGGGAAGACAACGCTGTTCGAACTGATCGGTGGCTTCGTTCGAGCCGACTCAGGCACGATCATGTACCGGGGACGGGACATCACCTCCTTGAACGCGGAAAAGCGTGCCCGCATGGGCATCATTCGTTCGTTTCAGGACGCAGCACTGTTCCCCACGTTCACGGTTCGTGAAGCGGTTCTGGTGTCGCTCGAACGCCGTCATCGGACGAGGGTCTTTCCTGCGCTCCTCGGTGTCCGCCGTCAGGACAGGGCGCAGCGTGTACTCGCCGACGAGTTGCTGGCGATGTGCGGGCTCTCCTCCTACGCAGACTCGGTGGTTTCGACGTTGTCGACGGGAACCCGACGTATCACCGAGATCGCGTGCATGATCGCGCTGGGTCCCGAGGTGCTCCTCCTCGATGAGCCATCCGCGGGGATCGCCCAGCGCGAAACCGAGGCACTGACCAACGTCATCCGGACGGTGCGCGAACAACTCGGAACCTCCGTGGTGCTGATCGAGCACGACATGCCCTTTGTTCGCTCGCTCAGCGACCGGATCGTTGTCATGGAGACGGGCAGAGTGCTGGCCGAGGGGGTGCCGGACGTCGTGCTGAGCGATGAGCGGGTGATCGCCTCGTACCTCGGCACGAACGTGGCGGCGATCGCCCGCTCCGGAGCCGCGGTCGACGGCGCTGCCCCCGACGGGCCTGTCCGCGTTCG
>JANPFX010000101.1:0-10077 GCA_031423635.1 Acidimicrobiia bacterium
GAACTACCTCGAGGTCGAAAGCTGAACGGCTGATCGTCTGCAGCACCGACGCCACTGCGGTCTGCTGCTCCAGTGCCGCCGTGACCTCGCGGTTGCTGTCCTCAAGCTCCTTGAACAGCCGCGAGTTGTCGATGGCGATGACGGCCTGGTCGGCGAAGCCTTGGAGAATGGCAATGTCGCGGTCATCGAAGGCGTGACCGATGTTCCGTCTCACCATGATGTAGCCGATCGGTCCGTCGCGACCGGGTAGCGGAAGCGCGAGCATTGAGGCCGTGTCCAGTCCGAGGGACCGGTTCACCCCTGCTTGGAAGGGGTAGTCGGCCTCCCACGCCTCGATCGGGCCGCCCACGCGGATGGGTGAGTTCAGCAGGTACGCGGACACCGGAATCGAGGCATTGAAACTCGAGTCGTTCAGGCTGAAGAAGCCCACCGAGTCGCTCCAGATCTGCCAGGATCCCTGGTCGACAAAGCCGACCGAAGCGTGGTCGGCGTCACACAATCGACGGGCCGCTCCAGCGATGGCCGGCAACGTACGTGAGATGTCACCCGGCGACATGCTGATCACGCGCATGACGTCGGCCGATGCCGTCTGCTGCTCCAGCGCCTCGCTCACCTCGCGGTTTCTCTCTTCAAGTTCTTTGAACAGGCGTGCGTTCTCGATGGCGATGACGGCCTGGTCGGCGAACGTCGCGAGGAGTTGCTTCTCCGAGTCGGTGAAGCGATGCTCCCCGGATCGATCGAGGACGATGAAGCCCACCGGGTCTGTCGCGCTCTGCAGAGCGACGATTGCCAGGGTGACGGTACCGAATCGATCGATGTTGGAGCTGCCGTGCGACAACATCGGGAGGAGAGGGTCGCTCGAGCGGACCGTGCGGAAGAACGACTTCCGACCGTTGAGCAGGAGTAGCAGTTCGTCGGCGGTGGCCATGGCGATGCCCAGTCCCGCTGGCACCTGCCTCACACTGTCGAGTCGCCCATCCCGCAGCAGCGCGATGGCGCTCCGGTCAGCGCCCAGCATCCGGTGGGCTTGTTGCACCAGTTCATCGAGCACGGCATCGAGATCGAATGCGGACCTACTGATGCTCTGCAGCACTGCGGCGACTGCCGTCTGTTGTTCGAGGGCTGCGTTGACTTCGCGGTTGCTGTCCTGCAGGTCGTTGAACAGCTGTGCGTTCACGACCGCGATGGCCGCCTGGTCGGCGAACGCCGCAAGGACGGGTGCGAGGTTCTCGTTGAACGGACGCACCTCGTGCCGCAACACCTGGAGGTCGCCGATCCACTCGTTGTCGTGCACCAGCGGCACCGAGGCAATCGACCGCATCTCGAGTTGGCGTGCCATGTCCGCCACTTCCGGCACTTTCACGAGTGCGAGGAAGTCGTCTCGAAACGTCGGTTGGCGTTGCTCCATCGGCAGTGGGCTGACGACCCCCGCCCGGATGGGCAGCATGGCGCCGAGGATCGACCGGACCCGTTCGCCGTGCACGGCGACGGTCTCGAGCAGCGAGTCCCGACGCAACATGACGGTCGCCGATTCGGCACCCGAAAGTGCAGCCGCGCTCGACACGATCGCGTCGAGGACCGTTCGCACATCGCCGGGGTTCGTGCTGATCATCCGCAGCACCTCGCCGATCGCCGTCTGCTGGTCGAGTGCCTGGCTGACTTCCTGGTTGCGTTCCTCGAGTGCGTTGAAGAGGCGCGCGTTCTCGATGGCGATGACGGCCTGGTCAGCGAACGAACGGGCGAGCGCCACCTGCTCGTTGGAGAACCCGAAGGCCTCACGTTTCGCCAGGAACAGGAGACCGACGAGTTCTCCGCGGTTGACGAGCTTGGCGATGACCCGGGACGCGAATCCGAAGTCCTCGTAGGCGCGGCGGGCCGCGCCCGACCCGCTGGCGAGGTCGGACTCGTAGAGGAGTTCGCCGTCCATTCGGTTGATGAGGGCGACGGGGAACTCGGCTGTGGCTCGGCTGAAGTCGATCGAGGCATCTCCTGCGACGTTCACCACGTTGCGCAGGGTGTCGCCGTCGCGTAGGAGCAACCCGATCGACGCTCCCGGAACGTGTTTCGCTGCGCTCTCGGCGATCGCCTCGAACACTGCATGGGCGTCGCTGGGTGCGGAGCCGATGATCCGCAGGATGTCCGACACCGCCTGCTCCCGTTCGAGCGCGGCATCGAGGTCGTTGAACAAACGGGCGTTGGCGATGGCGATCGCGGCCTGGTCGGCGAAGGACTGGAGCACCGGGCCGAATTTGGGGTCGAACGGATCGACCCGATTGCGGTTGAGGTTGAGGTTGCCGAGCCATTCGTCGTCTTGCATCAGCGCGACGGTGGCGAAGCTCGTATGGAGGACTTCGTCGCCGACCTGGCTGAACGACATCCCGACCGGATCGTTGCGTGAGCTCACGAAGGCGCCGAAATCGTCAACGAAGACCGGGGAGCGCCGGTCCCTCGCCTTGAGGTTCACACCGGCTTCAGCAACCGGGACCGTCCTTCCGAGAACCGAGATGGAGCCATGGATGGTGATCTCGGACTCGAACACCAGCACCTCACCGCGGCGGATGAGCACCTGTCCGCCGTCGGCTCCGCAGATCTCGGCGGCCTTCGACAAGACGCCGTCGAGCACGGTGCGTAAGTCGCCGGGGTTTGCGCTGATGAGACGCAGCACCTCGCTGGTCGCCGTCTGAAGCTGCCGTGCCTCAGCGAGCGCGGCGGCCAGGTCGGCCTTGGTCATGCGTGATGACGTCACTCTGCTCCTCCCTCGATCACGCGTGTGGCCCAGGACCTTTGCCGACGATGCACGTGTTGAGCAAACCACGTCACGCGTGGTCGCACCGTGATCGGGATCACACAGCGCCGGTTTGGCCGCGACAATGAAGCCCGAGTCGCTCCAGGAGCGACCGCGGCTTCACTCTCTCGCGGGGACCGGCGACGGCGGCAGGCGAGCCCAGAGCGGCGGTCGTGCGGCGTGCGTCACAACGCCGTACGATGCCAGCCTTCCGCGCTGCCGCCGGATCCGAGCCCACTGGAGTCACCCATGTCGTCACCTGTCGCCGTCCCGCTCCCACGTCTCATGAGCGACGTCACTCCGGCCTGGCTCACCTCGGCCCTCCAGGCGGCCGGGCTCGACGTGGAGGTCGCCTCGGTCGACGCGACGCCGCTCGGCGTCGGCATCGGGATGATGTCGGGGTTGCAGAGCCTCGTCCTCACCTATTCGCGGGGCACCGGGCCCGAACGTCTGGTGCTCAAGATGCCGGCCGAGAACGACGTGAATCGCGCCGTCGCCGACCTCTACCACCTCTACGCCCGCGAGACCCTCTTCTATCGGGACGTAGCGCCAAAGAGTTCGGCATACACCCCGACCGTGTACCGGGCCGACCTCGAGGGCGACAACTTCGTCCTCCTCATGGAACACCTCACGGACTACACGCTCGGCGATCAGGTGAAGGGATGCACGTTGGAGGAGACGCAGGGCGGGGTCGCCTGGCTCGCCCGTCACCATGCGTCGCTGTGGGGTCAGACCGACGACCCGATGTTCGCCTTCCTCCCGATGGTGTCGCCGTCGTACAGCTCCGAAGGGCTCGCCCAGGGATGTGCCTTCGGCTGGGACCCGATGACGGAGCTCTTCAGCCACGTCGTGCCACCGCGCATCGCGGCGCTGAAGGACCGTTACCTCGCCGCTCTGCCGAAGCTGTTCGACTGGATGGCCACGCCGCCGCTCACCGTCGTGCATGGTGACTTCCGCATGGACAACCTCTTCTTCGGATCGCGACCCGACCAGGAACCGTTGATCGCCGTCGACTGGCAGGGCAGCCTCCGAGGGCGCGCATCGCAGGACATCGCCTACTTCTTCAGTGGCAGCCTTCCCGTGGACATTCGTCGCAAACATGAACGCGCGCTTATCAATCAGTGGCACGCCGGTCTCGTCGCCGGCGGCGTCACCGGCTTCAGTGCCGACGATGCGTGGGAGGACTACCGCAAGGCCATGCTCTACGTGTGGATCATGGCGGTCGTCATTGCCGGGACGCTCGATCCCACGAACGAGCGCGGTCGCGAGTGGATCTCCGTCATGCTCGAGCGGTCGATCGCGGCCATCGAGGATCTCGACCTCGTTACGCTGATGGACGAACTGGCCTGACGCGCTGCGTCCGCATCTGCGGGAGAGTTTGCAGGATTCGTTGCTCCCAGAGCGACGCAGACCCGAACTCCCGCTCGCCGGGCTGCGACTCAGTCGAGGAGGCGGACGATCTCCAGGATCGGCACCGGGCGGGTGAGGCCCTTGAAGTCGGTGTCGCCGAGGGAGCGGGCCTCGACGCGGTCCTCCACGGCGGCGTGCACCCGGTTGGTCACCAGGATCTGCCCGCCGGGGGCGATGCCGCACACCCGGGCGGCGAGGTTCACCACGGTGCCGATCGCGGTGTATTCGGTGCGGCCCTCGAACCCGATCTCGCCGCACGTCGCAAAGCCCAACGCGACGCCGATACCGAGGGTGAGCTCGTGTCCCCGACGCCGCCATGCCGTGGACAGCTCCGCCGTGCGCTCGCGCATGTCGATGGCGAGCTGGACGGCGTTCCATGACGGATCGTCGAGCTTCACCGGATCGTTGAAGAACACCAGCATGCCGTCGCCCGTGAACTGGGCGATCGTGCCGTCGTAGTCGAAGATCATCGGGCCGACGGCTTCGTGGAACTCGCGCAACACGGCCATGACCTCTTCGGGTTCGGCCGTTTCCGAGAACGAGGTGAACCCGCGTAGGTCGCAGAACAGCACGGTGATCTCGCGTCGATGGCTGGCCAGGATCGACTCGCCGCCGCTGGCGATCGCCTCGGCCAACTGAGGGGAGACGAAGCGACGCAGCATCGTCAGCCGCTCCACCTCGCGGACCTTCTCGTCGACCCGTTCCGCCAGGTGCTCGTTGAGGTCGCGCAGCTCGTCGGTCATCCGCTTCTTCTCGACGCAGGCACCGATGCGGGCATGAAGCAACACCGGGTCGAAAGGCTTCGGCAGGTAGTCCTCGGCGCCCAGCTTGATGCAGGCGATGATCGACGCCATCTCCTCCACACCGGAGATCACGATGAACGGGATCGCCTTCAGGCGCTCGTTGCCGTGACGGTGCTCCAGGAACGCGTAGCCGTCCATGACCGGCATCTCGATGTCGGTGAGCACGACGTCGATGCGGTCGCCTTCGGCCTCGAGCACGGCCAGGCCCTCTTGGGCGTTCCCGGCTTGGAGCACCGCGTAGCCCGCGTTGCCCAGCGACATCGAGAGCATCGTCCGGTTCAACGGGTCGTCGTCGACGACCAACACGGTCGCAGTGGGGGCGGGTTCCGTCATGGCATGAGTCTCGCGTGCAGTTCGTGCGGGGAGCGACCCCGATGGGTGCGGGAGGTTGTTCACCTGGTCGCCCCCGGAGCGACCAGGACACCAAGTATCCCGACGTGATTACCGGAGCTTGCGACCCTTCTTCTCCATCATGCGCCCGTTGATGTCGGTGAGCTTCTCGCGCAGGCCGTCGGGCAGTTTCGTGAGGATGCCGACGAACTTGGCGTCAGGCCCGACCAGGTAGCGAGCCTTGGGGCGGGCCGAGGTGAGCGCATGCTCCACTGCTTTGGCGACGCGGTCCGGGTCGATGCCCTTGGTCTTCCCGTGTTCGAAGAATCCCCGCTGAGCATCCAGCATGAAGCCGTAGCGTTCGCGCAGTGGACCGGTGAGCCGAGCCTCGTTACTGGCATACGTATCCTGCGCCTTCTCCCATATCGCCGTCTTGATCTCGCCCGGTTCGACGACCGACGATCGCATCTTGGTGTTTCGCGACAATTCGTCACGCAGCGCCCAGTTGAACGCTGACACGGCGTGCTTGCTGGCGGCGTACGGTCCGAGTCCTGCTGCGGCGACACGACCAGCGATCGATCCTATGTGTACGAACCTTCCGTCGGCCTTGTCGACAAGAGACATGGCCTCGCGGGTGAGGGTGACGAGACTGAAGAAGTTCACGTCCATCTGCCAGCGCCACTCCTCATCGGTCAGCATTTCGATCGGTCCGCCGACACCGATCCCGGCGTTGTTCACGAGCCCGTCGAGCGAGCCGACCTCGGTGCCGATCTGGGCCAGCGCCCGATCGATGTGCTCCCGATTGGTGACATCGAGAATCACGGGCGTGATGTCGCCGGTGGTGGCGGCCACGAGTCGCTCGCCGTCGTCGTCTTTCCGGACACCGGCGTAGACCTTCCACCCGGCCTTCGCGAGCCTGGCGACGCACGCGGCCCCGATCCCGGTCGAGGTGCCAGTGATGAGGACGGTCCGTGCGGGCATAGCGGCGAGGCTACCGGCTGCCAGGAAGTCGTTCGCTCCGTACCTCCGGGAGGTGCGGAGCGAACGAAATCGGCCGTGCTCCGGTCTGGTCAGGTCGCTCCGAACGACCGGAGCGTCGCGACGATGGGCCCGAACGATCGCTCCGTGGCGATGTCGGCGTCGAGGGCTTCGACGAGACGCCAGCGGACTTCGGCCAGGAGTCGTCGTCGTTGGGCGTCGCGCTCCTGCTTGGCACGAGAGCCGTGGGTGAAGAACGGGCTCACTTCGAGAGCGAGGCGGATACCGGCCCAACCGAAATCAACCTCGACGAGCTTGCCTTTGGCTTCGACCCGCACCCGAAGGTTTCGGGTCCAACCCGTCAACCCGGCGCGGGTCAGCCAACGGCCGACCCCCTGTTCCTTACCGCTGCGGTGCCCGATGCCGTTCGCCCGGTCGGCGAGGAGATCGAGGAGCAACGCCCGGTTCTGGATGGCGGGGCGTGGCAACTGTGCAATCAAATCCCTCACAGCGTCGACCGATGCGAGGCGATGCGCCAAACAGTGGTCAAGGCAACGCTCAACCGTTGCGTCGTCTACGAAGCGAGGCAAGAGAAGCAACGTCGCCGCTGGTGTTGCGAGTCGCGTTGTCATCCATGGGCGGCTTGGCCACGGGACTGTCTGGCGGACGACGGTGATGCCCGGCACTCGGACGATTCGCCCGGCGGCGACACTCAGAACGACATCCCGTCCCGGCGATTCGACGGCTGGCACCGGCAGTCCGTGAATCACCGCGGCCGAAGTGCCTGCGATCACGGAGCCGGGAACAGCGAGGGCGCCGGCGAGAGCTTGCTGTTTGACCGTGGTCTCGAATGGTGCAAGCCGCATGACCTCCCGAAACACCGGGACGAGGGCTCCGGCGTCTCGTCGTCGAGCAAGGGCGTTCCGGTTCACTCCGGACTGTTGCGCTTGATCGACGGTGATGATGCCGAGTTGCTTGGTGGCGATACGGCGGATCTTCGCGTCGATCGCGAAGGTTGCTTGGGCGTGTGGCATGACGGACTCCGCGTGACGTGATGGGGCAAGAAAACACGGAGAAGAGAGCGCGGCCAGTGTGCGCGCGACGGTACGACAGCGCCCGATCGAGGTCGCCGACCGGAATTCGTTCGTTCCGTACCTCCGGGAGGGACGCAGCGAACGACTATCGGGCTCCGGGTCAGGCGAAGGCTGCCCGCACGCCAGCGAACGCCTGCGTGATCCTCGCCGCGAGGTCGGCGGCGCCCTCGGTGCGGCCGGCCCGTGTTTGGGCCTCCAGCTCGCCGCACAACTCCGCGAGGTCGGTGGCGCCGAAGCTGGCGGCGTTGGACTTGAGGGTGTGCGACTGGCGCTTCAGCACATCAAGATCACCGGTGGCGGCTGCCTCGGTGAGTTGGGCGACCAGGGAGGCACCGTTTTCGAGGAACGACGACACCAGCCTGGCCATCGCATCGGGGGTTGACGCGATGCTCCGCAGCCGGTCGAGGGCGACCGGGTCGAGGACTGCCGGCACGACTACGGCCGGTGCGCCGTTGGCGCCGGGCCCGCCGTCCTCGGTTCCGGGCTCGTCGCTCCCGGGCGCGCTGTCGGCTCCTGTGGTGGCGTCGGCGTTTCTCGACGAGGCCAGTGGCGTCGCGGCCAGTGGCGTCGCGGCGAGGGCGGTCGCGAGTTCCTCGGGGCGGATCGGCTTGGACAGGTAGTCGTTCATGCCCGCTGCCAGGCACGCCTCACGGTCGCCCTGCATGGCGTTGGCGGTCATCGCCACGATGTGGACGCGTGCTGCGGCCGAACCAGACGCGCGTATGCGGCGGGTGGCTTCGAGGCCGTCCATCTCCGGCATCTGCACGTCCATGAGCACGAGGTCATAGGGCAGATTGGCCACGGCCTCGACCGCTTCGAGTCCGTTCGACGCCACGTCGGCCCGATATCCCATCGACTCCAGTACCAGCAACGCGATCTGCTGATTCACGTTGTTGTCCTCGGCCAGCAGGATGCGTAACGGGTGGCGTTCGGCAAGCGTCTTGGTGTCGCTCGGCGACAGCACGCTCGCCGCCGCGGCGGATGTGTGGTCGGACAGCAGCGACACGAGCACGTCGAACAACTGCGACTGCTTGACCGGCTTGGCCAGCGCGGCCGCGAACACGGGGTCGACGTCGTCGGCGCCACCGAGTGACGTGTAGAGCACGAGCGGCAGATCAGGACGCAATGCGCGGAGACGATTCGCCAGTTCAAGCCCGTCCATCTCGGGCATGTGCATGTCGACTATCGCCAGGTCGAACGCATCGCCGCGCTCCAAGAGCGCGAGCGCCTCGGGGCCTGACGCGAACGACTCGCAGTGCAGCCCCCACGCCTCGGTCTGCAGGGCGAGAATGCGGCGGTTGATGGTGTTGTCGTCCACGACCAACACCCGCTTGCCGGTGAGCTCCGCAGGGACGCCCGCGGCAGCTCGTCGCGACGGCACGTCGGCGGCGGGCGCCGTGATGGTGAAGTGGAACGTGGCGCCCGGCGCAGTGGTCGGGTCACTCTCCACCCACATCGTGCCACCCATCAGCTCGGCGAGACGCTTGCTGACGGCAAGGCCGAGACCGGTGCCGCCGTACTTGCGGGTCGTCGACGAATCGAGCTGGCTGAACTCTTCGAACAGCTTGTGCGCACGGTCGGCCGGGATGCCGATGCCGGTGTCACGCACGGCGAAATGCATCTCGCCTTCGTGGTCACCGGTGCCCGGTTCGAGCGTCAGTACCACCTCGCCGGATTCGGTGAACTTCACCGCGTTGCTGAGCAGGTTCACGAGGACCTGACGCAGACGGGTCACGTCGCCCTCCACCCCGACGGGCACAGCGGGGTCGATGACGAAGGCCAGTTCCAAGCCCTTGCGCGCCGCCGGTTCGGTGACGAGATCGAAAGCCGACTCAATACACGCGCGCAAATCAAACGGATGCTGCTCCAGTTCGAGGCGACCGGCGTCGATCTTGGAGAAGTCGAGGATGTCGTTGATGATGCCGAGCAGCGACTCGCCGGAGGAGCGAATGATCTCGGCGAACTCACGCTGACGGGGCGCCAGGTCCGTGTCCATGAGCAGCCCGCTCATGCCGATGACCGCGTTCATAGGTGTACGTATCTCATGGCTCATCGTCGCGAGGAACGACCCTTTCGCGGCGTTGGCCTCGTCGGCAATGCGGGTCTGCTCCTCCAATGCCTTGAACAGGTTCGCGTTGCTGATGGCGATGGCAGCCTGCTCGGCGAAGGATTGGAGGATTCGGCCATGGCGCGAGTCGAACGGCCGCACTTCGGTGCGAGCCGCGGAAAGCAGACCGTAGGGCGTCTCATCGATGATCAGGGGCACGAACACTGCGCTGTGTGCCAGAAACGAGTCGAAGCCGGAGACGCCGAGTTCATTCATGTCGCTCAAGAACACGGGCTCTGCCTCGGGCGTGACAGAGGGCCCGAGTTCGTGTCCGATCATTTGGTTCACCCGCAGCCGGACCAACTCGCGGGTTTCGGTCCCTGCCCCCTCCGGGACGCTGGCCGCGGCCAGCAGCAACCGGCCATCGTCGTTCCGAAGGATCCCGCCGATGTCCGCGTCACACAATCGTGAAGCCTGGACGCAGATGCCGTTGAACACCGTTTCGAGGTCGCCGGGGTTGGCACTGATGAGGGCGAGGATCTCGCTGGTGGCGGTCTGTAGCTCGAGTGACTCGGCCAACTCGTTGTTGCGGGCCTCGATCTCTCGGAGCAGCCGGGCGTTGTCGACGGC
>JANPFX010000102.1:0-16890 GCA_031423635.1 Acidimicrobiia bacterium
GCCCAGTAGTCGAGCTGGCGATAGGTGATACCTACGATCGAGCAGACCTGGGGACCGCGGAAACCATCGTTCATGACAGACGTTCTCTCCTGGGGAAGGCGATGCGAGCCTCCGACAGGGCGATCCCGCCCCGACGAACACCAATGGAACCACAACGCAGTAGTTCCAGGCCTGGAACTCTAGGGGGTCACTCGCTGATCCGTCAATGACTGATCAGCGCGCGTATGAACCCGGTAGGCCTCGGTTCATGGTTTCTCGTCGCCGAAGTCCTCCGGATTCAGCGTGTCGAGGAACCGGTTGAACTCCTCGACAAGTTCGTCGGAATCGACCTCTTCCTCGTCGCCGACTTCGCCAACCGTCTCGTTCTCGTCCACGGAGCACGAATCGACGACCTCGTCGTTGGCGAACACCTTGGCCCCGAGGCGAATAGCGAGGGCGATGCCGTCGGACGGCCGACACGGGACGATCTCGCGTCGCGCCCCGATGGAAAGGTGCAACTCGGCCAGGAAGATCTGATCGACGAACTCGGTGATCACGACCTGGTCGAGGGTCGCGCCGAGGGTTGGAATCAACGATGCGAGCAGTTCGTGGGTCAATGGACGCGGCAGCAGCCGCTCCTCCAAAGCCCGCTTGATCGCCGCCGCTTCGGGCATGCCGATGAAGATGGGCAGGAGGCGGTCCGACGCACCGCTCGGTCGCAGTTCGACATACGGCGTGCGGGTGCTCTCGTGCACTCGGACATCGACGATACGGAGTTCGACCACGACGCCAGGCTACCGTCCGACCGGACCGGGAACGCCCTCGGTCGCCTGTTGCAGCGCCCGACGGACGACCACCGTGCGCAGCGTCGCACCCGCCCGCTCCAGATCACCGAACCGACGAAACGGATCGTCGGTGTTCACCCCGGCACGAGGCCGGCGGCGGAGCAGAGGAAGGGTGGCCTGCACGTAGAGGTCGGCTTCACGCTGAGCTGCGTGAAGAAAGACGCGCACATGACGCGGATCGATGCCGTGCGCGGCAAAGACGACGAGCGAGTCGAGCACACGACGGTCACCGTCATCGAACTCCGTCTCTCCGAAGACCGAACGGCCCTGGACGAAACCCTGTCGCATGGCATCATCCACCAGGGCCGACGTTGCACCGGTCGAAGCAATCAGCTCATCGAGCGAAAAAACCATGGCGGTGTCAAGCTCGACGAATGGGGCAACGTCGTCCGGCGGTACGTGCACTGTGCGGCTGTGCCCGAGCGCTTGTGGGCGCTCTGCATCAGGTTCCTCTCGGGCAGGCGTGGGGACCCGACGGAGGGGAGCAATGGAGGCGCGTCGGGCCGTCGGGTGCGCAGCCTCGCTGCGCCCGACCGGTGCGGCCGGTGAGCCTGGCCGAGCACCGCTCACCCGTTGGGCCGGATGCCGATCCGCCCCGAGGTCGACTCCGTCGTGCATCAACCCGGACTCGCCGTCCGATCCGTCGGCGTCGTCGCCCTCGTCATCGGGGGAGAAGAACTCGTCCGGCGGACCCCGACGGCCCGAAGGCGCAGGCGGCGTTGCTGGCGGCTCGAGTGGCCGATGGGCCGCTGTGCGGGCCGCCGTGAGCGGCACATAGCGCTCCTGCTGCTCGGCCAGGATGACCCGAAGCCGCTCCAGATCAGCAGCGTAGAACTTCCGGTACCCGGACGGTGTCCGCTCCGGAACGAGCAGCCCCTGAGCCTCGAAGAACCTGATCTTCGAGATCGTGACGTCCGGAAAGTGCTCCTTGAGCGCGTCGAGCACCTCGCCGATCGAGAGGTAGCTCCTGCCACTGCGGGACCCCTCGCTCGGACCCGCCGATCCGGTGCCGTCGAGCGTCGTCACCGGTCGCCGCGGCGAGGGTCGCCGGCGTCGAGGAAGAGCAGCCGGAACTTGCCGATCAGCAGTTCGTCGCCGGAACGCAGTATCGCCGAGGAGATCCGGGTGTCGTTCACGTAGGTGCCGTTGAGCGACCCCTCGTCGCGGATCACGTAGCCGTCAGGGGTCTCCCGGATCGACGCGTGCTTTCGAGAGACCGTGACGTCGTCGAGAAACACCGTGCAGTCGGGGTTGCGTCCAGCGGTCGTGACGGCGTCGCCGAGCGCGAACATCTGGCCGGCGTCGGCGCCTCGATCGAGAACGAGCACCGGAGGTCCATCGCCGTCGACGCGCACCGTGATGTCACGACGGCCGGGTTCACCTTCTGGGGAGAGCGGATGCAGGGTGAGCGTCAGATCGTCACCGGCGCCGCCGGACGCGAGTCGATGCCCGCAAGCCGAACAGAAGTTGTCGCCGACGGAGTTGCGGTGCCCGCACTGACCGCAGAACAGATCGTCGGTCATGGGCAGACCTCGTTGTGCATGGTCGGCAGTCTGTGCATCGTCAGGAGCCGTTCATTGCTCGGTGAGCGCCCGATACGCTGCCGCATCGAGCAACGTCTCGACCGATGATGGATCCACTTCGAGCACGAACAACCAACCTGCGCCGTAGGGATCGGCGTTGAGCAACTCCGGCTTCGACGCCACCTCCTCGTTGACTGCGACGACCCGGCCGGCCAGCGGGGCGAAGATGTCACTCACCGACTTCGTCGACTCCACCTCGCTCATCGACTCACCTGCCGCAACCGAGGCGCCTTGCTCGGGGAGTTGCACGAAGACAACATCGCCGAGCGCGTCCTGGGCGTAGTCGGTGATTCCGACCGTCACGCGGTTGCCATCGACGCGAACCCATTCGTGATCGGTCGAGTAGCGGAGATCACCGGGGATCAGCATGCCTGCACCCTACCGAAACGCTCTACGTCCGTTGTGCATCGAAGCAGTGCGGTCAGCGGCCCGACGCCGACTCTGCTCGACCCGATCGCCCCTCGGCCAACGCTCGCCGGGCGATCGGGACATACGTGACCGAGGCGTAGACCATGAACGCGAAGGTCGGAATGGTCACGATCCAGGCGAGATCATCGGCCCACCGGCTCCACGAGAACCCGCTGCGGCTCCCCAGGAACAACGGGAACGCGATCATCCAGCCCATCGTCTGCGCCTTGCCGGCCCACTGCACGTCGATCCGTTTGGCTCCGAGTGCGGCGATGGCGACCACCGCGACCGAAATCGCGACCTCGCGCGACACAACCACGATTCCCAGCCACCGGGGGACGGAGCCGTCGATGAGGATCGCCCCGATACCGGCCGCTAGGAGCAGGCGGTCGGCGACAGGATCGAGGACTTTGCCGAGCGTCGATCCCTGATCGAACCGTCGGGCGATCCAGCCGTCGACCCAGTCGGTGGCACCGAGTGCTGCGAGGAGGATGACCGCAGAACGTCGGTCGTCACGGCCGAGGAGCAACCAGACGAACACCGGGATCAGACACAGCCGGATCAGCGAGATCACGTTCGGGATCGTGAGGATGCGACCTTCGCCGGTTCGTTGCATTGCGGCCGAGCGTACCGTCTGCGGCAGCGGGAACAGCAGCCGATGGTCACGGAAAGCGCAGGCGCTCGGCGAGGGCCGACATCTCGGCCCGGTTGCCGAACGTCCGCTCCCAGGGGTGGAGGAGCCGGTCGCTGCCGTAGCGCGGGATCAGGTGCAGGTGGAGGTGGAACTGCGACTGATCGGCAGCATGGCCATTGTTGTTCAGCAGATTCACGCCCTTGGCTCCGAGGATCTCCCGTTGGCGGTTTGCGACGATCCGCGCAGTCGCGAACAAGGGACCTCCGAGGTCGTCGTCGAGAGCGAAGAGGTCGGTGACGTGACGCTTCGGAACGACCAACACGTGACCCGGTGTCATCGGCAGCGCATCCATGAAGGCGAGCGTTTCCTCGTCCTCGTGGACGGCGAAGCACGGGCTGGTCCCGGCGACGATCGCGCAGAAGGTGCAGAACGCCATGACCTGGGGCTGACCGGCGCCGGGATCAGCGGCGGGCGCCGCTGTTCGCGATGGCGAGCGGCATGTCGACGAGACGGGCCAGTTCGTTGCGCACACGGCGGACGTCGTTGGCGTCCGACGGGAACTCGAACCAGGTCGCGGGATTGCGGGTCACGGCCACGTTGCGGCGGAGGAGAAATTCGGCGATCCGCTCGCCGAAGCGCATGGCGAAGATCCCCGCACCCTCCTGCGGCGTCTCCGGGAGCACGAACACGAGTTGGGCCCCCCGCCCGTCGGTTCGCACACCCGCGTAATCGGTCGTACGAATCGCTTCCCGGACGTGATCACCGAGTTCGCCCAGCATGGAGGCTGCGCCCCGCTCCTTCGACGCCGTGGCCGCCAAGGGGATGTCGACCAGGGCGATGCTGAAGGTCCGGCCGTAGCGGACCGATCGAGCGATCTCATGGTCGAGGATCCCGACGAGGTGCGTGAGCGAGGCGAGGCCGGTCTGCGCGTCGACGACGGGGCCGAGGTCGAGCCGATGGCGTTTGCCGGCGATGGCCGTCAGGCCGACGGCGATGAGGGCGCCGAAGGCGAAGTAGCTGAGCGCCCGCGCCGTCACCGGGAGGAAGACCGACTCCTCTGCGGGGCCCGAACGCCGAAGCACGACGTAGATGACCGATGACACGAACGCTGCCACCGTTGCTCCACGGAGACCGAACAGCAGGGCCGCCGCGATGACGGGCACGTACAGAAGGACACCGACGCTCTCGCTCGGCTGCACCGACCGGATCACGCTGACGAACGCCACGAGGACGACGGCTCCGGCGAGTCCGCCGGCCACTGCCCCGCGGCGCGATCGAATCTGTTCGAACACGCGCTCCATGCATGACAGGTTAGGCCCGTGCCTCGTTCGGCGACGTGATGGGAAGCGCGACCGGCGGGCATCACCGGGGTAGTTCACGGGCGCTGCCAGAATCGTCCCGTGAAGCTTCCGTCGATCCCGTCGACGATCCGCCGTCCCCCGTGGTGGACGGTCTGCTTTGCGACGGCGCTGATGCTTCCACTGCTCAGCTCCTCCCTCGGTGGCCTCACCCATCGGGTCTCCTGTCGAACCGAGTACACGCCCGACTTCGACGTGCTCGCCGGCGAAGGCGCCAAAGCGTTGGTGTCAAGCTCGATCGTCCTTACCCGCGACTCGCCGGCCACGCCGCCGCGGTGTCCTGGCTTCTCGATCGATGCGCTGGTGAATCCGTCAGGGCCCACCCGGCTCTCGACTGCGCTCTCGGCGAAGAACGCCTCGACATCTTCGGCGCACGTCACGGCGCAGATATCCGTCGATGGACGCAACTCCTACCTGCCGATCGGCGTGATCGCTTCCGGCCAGACCATCCAGAAGACCTTCGTGGTCCACGTTCCGAAGGGTTCGTCCATCCTTCGGGCCCGCCTCCTCCTCGGCGGCTGACGGCCAGCGGCCCGGATCTCCGCGGCTGCCTTCCATCAGTTGTCCGGTCAGCGGGAACCGTCGGCCCGGCGGGCTCCCGGCGAGCGGAGCACGGGAAGAACGGCCTCCCCCAGCATGGCGACCGTGGCCAGGATGCGGCTGTGGTCGACGGCGACGGGACGGACGATCGTCATGGCAAAGCCGGCGCTTTCGTAGGCCAGGAGCCGCTCGACGACGGTGGCCGGCGACCCGACGAGCGTGTTCTCCGGCACGAGCCCTCGCGACGACACGGTGACGACACGCTCCATCTCCTGACGGGCCTCGTCATCGGTCTCGCCCAGCACGACGTTGCGGCGCAGGACGGGGAACACCGGGCGTCCGTGTTCCACCGCGGTCCGGCGGTAGCGGTCGAGTTCGATCAGCAACTCGGCGTCGGGCATCCGGGTGTCGCTGACCCATGCGTCACCGAGGCGCCCCGCCCGTTCGACGGCCGCGCCGCGTCGGCCGCCGACCCAGAGTCGGACCGGTGACTCGGGCAGTGGACCGATCCGCACGTTCTCGAGTCGGTGGTAGCGGCCATCGAAGCTGACCTCTTCACCGTCGAGGAGCCGTCGGACGACCTCGACGACCTCGTCGGTACGCACCGTCCTACTCTTCAGGGCCATCCCGAACGCGGCGAACTGGGCCTCGGTGTCACCGATGGCGAACGCGGCGGTGAACGGTTGCCCGGTGAAGGCCGCCAAGGTGCCGAGTTGCTCGGCCAGGACAACCGGATGATGGAACGGGGCGAGGAACACGCATCCGAGCGGCACCTCGCCGACCTCGGCCATGAGGCGGGCGATCAATGGAACGGGAGCGAACGCGTTCACCGGCGTGGCGTGCCGGTCGCCGACCAGCAACAGGTCGAGACGGGCAGCTCCCACGGCCCGGGCGAGCGCGAAGAGCTGCTCGACTTGGCGACGCGGCCGGAATCGTTCGGATGTTCCGTCTCCGACGTCGTGCGCCGGTTCCTCCGATGCAGCGGCGCGTCCGGCCGAAGTCCCGGAACCTGCGCCCACTGCGGGACCGCTCGGATACACCGAACGCAACGACGCACCGAGGAGCATGGGACGACGACGCCGTCAGTCCGCCGGCGAGAAGGCCTCGCGGTTCCCCCACCGATTCCAGCTCGTGACCTTCTCCACGGGCTTGCGTCGGGCGACACCCCATCGTCCCGTTGGATGACCGACGGGGAGCAGCGCCACGATCTGCTGGTGTGCGGGCACCCCGAGGATGTCGCGACACGCCTGCTGCTCGATCCGGTGCACCGTGGTGAGCGACGTCCCGAGCCCGAACGAACGCGCCGCCAGGATGAAGTTCTGGATGGCCGGGAACACCGAACCGAGGACCGAACCGATGTCCAGCGGTCCGTGCTCGTCGGTGAGCGTGAGGTCGATCCCGGCGACGCAGACGGCGACGATGACGGGCACCTCGTGGAAGTGTTGAGCGAGATGGTTTGCGGCACCGACGGTGCGATTCCAGGAGGCTTCATCCTCGGGTGACCGATGCGCGGTCGCGGTGGGCAGCATCGCCCGCTCATACCGCTCGTAGCAGCGACGGTAGAGGTCGGCCAGCTGGGTGCGGACGGCCGCATCGTCAACGACGACGAAATGCCAGGGCTGGATGTTTCCGCCGCTCGGCGCCTGCACCGCAGCCCGCAGACAGGCTTCGATGGCCTTGCGCTCAACGGCTTCATCGGAGAAGCGGCGCATCGCCCTGGTCGTGAGCAATGCCTCGTACAGCTCGACGTCATCCATGGACTGTTCCTTTGTCAATGTTGTACGCGCGCTGAACATCAGCGCGCGAAACGATAGGACCGATGTCGAAGCAGCTGATGCCTCTGACGGCGGAGCGACACCTGAACGTCACCGGTTCCCTGCTCATCGGCCACGGAAGATCGGGGTCCGGCGATCCGTCCGCGCGGCCAACGCCTCGAGGTGATCCTCCGAGAGGAGCGTGATCAGCTCGGCATTGGTCGCCGTGTCGAACGAGACGTTCAGGGCATCCTTCACGAGCTTGTTCACTGCCGCCTTCGTCGCGCGCAACGCCAGCGGAGCGCCGTCGGCGAGGCGACCGGCGAAGGCCACCGCGTCGGCCAGCACGGTCTCCCGCGGCGACACGTGGGAGACGAGACCGAGACGGAGGGCCTCCTCGGCGCCGACGGGATCGCCGGTGAGCAGGTACCGCTTCGCCAGCATCGGGCCCAGGACCAGCGGCCAGATCGTCGTACCTCCGTCGCCGGCAACGATCCCGACCCGAACGTGGGGATCGGCGATCGTGGCGTCGGAGCCCATGAAGATCGCGTCGCAGAGCAGGGCGATCGAGGCGCCGAGCCCGACTGCAGGGCCGTTCAGCGCAGCAACGACGGGGATCTCGATGTCGAGCAGGTCCCAGATAATCGCCTTGGCGTCCCTCCGGAGGTGTTCCAGTGACGCGATGTCGTGGAGCTCGTCGAACCAGGCGAAGTCACCACCGGCGCAGAACGCCTTCTTCGACCCGGTGAGCACGACGGCGCGTGCGTCGGGTTCGTCGCGCAGCGTCCGGAACAGCACGGCAAAGTCGCGGTGCAATGTGGCATCGACGGAGTTGTACGCGCTCGCCGGGTTGTCGATCGTGCACACGATGATCTCCGCACCGCCGACGAGGGTGGTCCGGTCGACCTTGATCGTCTCCAAGCCGAGCGACTCGACCGGTGTGCGGTGACCATCGGACATGCGCGCCACCCTAGCGGGGCAACACCGGGCTTCCCCAGGACACCGGCGCACCTGCCGCCATCGCTCCCCGATCGCTCTCCGCACCATCCCACAGAGGAGCTCTTCTGGCCTTTCTGGGCGATTTTCCGACTATCGGGGAAGCCGATGCAGACGATGTGGGATCAGGCGGCCCGATCTCGGGGCGAAAACCCGACCCGGCCATCTGGGATGTCGACCCGGTCGATGTGGGATGACGATGGGTGACGGCCGATGCCGACGGGTCAGTACCCTGGCGGCAATGGCACAATCGTGGAAGAAGCCGGGGCTCGGCGGGTCCCTGCTGTACTCGGTCCTCGCCTTCATCGTGAGCAGTGTGATGGCGACATTCGCCCGGCTCGAGATTGCCCGATCCCTACAGCGGACGAGCACCCTGCGTGAACTCCCGCCCGGGGGCCTGATCGTGGTCGCCAATCACACCAGCATCGCCGACGGGATCTTCCTTGCTCTCGCCGGTCGCCAACTCGGGCGGCCGCTACGCATGGTTGGCACCGCCGGGATCATCGAGGCCCCGATTCTCCGCCGGGTGTTCCGCGCCCTCGGCTTCATCGCCGTGCATCGCAAGGGCCCGAATCCGGCCGAGGCCCTCCGTCCGGCCGCCGACGCGCTCCGAGCCGGTGAGGCCATCGCCCTCTACCCCGAGGGACGCATCACCCGCAACGAGCGGTTTTGGCCAGAACGGGCCAAGACGGGTGCCGTCCGCCTCGCCATCGAGACGGGGGTGCCGATCATCCCGTTGGCCTCCGTCGGCGCACATCGCGTGGTCGGGCGTCGACGTCGTCTCCTGAGCCTGCTCACCTCCGCGTTCCGCCGGCCCGACGTGACGATGCGCCTCGGCCCGCCGTTTTCCGCCCGCGAGTACCTCGGGCTCGCCTCGACCGGGCCGGTCCCTCCCCCGGCCGCTGCGGACGTCCGGAGTGCCTCGGACGAGATGATGCGCCAACTCGTTGCCCTCGTCGCCGAGCTCCGCCAGGAGAGCCCACCCGACCCGATCGGCGTCCCCCGCACCGACGAGGACACTGCTGAGCCGTCACGCTGAGCCTCAGCCGACGCCGAGCTCGGACGTCCATGACCCGAGGCGGCGCCGGATCGACCTCCTTCACCCGACCTGGCAAAAACCACGTCCTGCCGAAACGGCACACGCGCACCGGCGTCGACGCGTACCCAGGCCCTCTACGCGCCGAATCGGCCGTTCACCACCACCAGGGAACGGCCGACCCGGGCACCGCGTCCTTGCGGGCGCGGCGCTCTCGCGCAAACACCGGGCGACGGATCACCCGGTGTTCGCAGCTGAACGATCCGTCAGACGACGGCGACGTTCAGCTTGATGGTCGCCGACAGCACACCAGAGGTGCCGATGATCGAGACCTGCACGGGTGCTCCGGACGGCGTCGGGGTGGCCCCCGGTGCCGCATCGAAGACCAGTGCGATGACCGACGGCGAGTTGACCGAGGTGGTGCCGGGGCGGAGCGTCACGCCGGCGGGAAGACCCGAGACCGACAGGGCGACATTGCCGTTGAACCCGCCGAAGGACTTCAGCGTGACGAACGTGGTCGCCCCGCCCCCCCGGGCGATCCCGAAATCGGACGGCGATGCCGAGAGGGTGAAGCCGACCGGGTTGTTCACCACGAGTTGCACGTTCGCCTGCTGGGTGAAGCCTCCCGAACGGCCCGACACCACGATGTTGTAGACACCGGGAGGAGTTGCCGCCGTGGTGGTGACCGAGAGCGTGACGTTCTTGTTCGACACCGTCGACGACAAGGCGTAGGTGGCTCCCGTCGGGATGCCGGCGACCGAGAACGACACCGTGGGTGTCACGGAACCGGTCCTGCGGAGCTCGATGACCGTGCTCGCCTTGCCCGCCGAGTTCAGGGTGAGGATCGGCGTGGTCGGCACCAGCTGGAAATCACTGATGGCGGTGACGTTGAGGGCGACCGTGCCGGTTCGGACGGTCGTTCCCGCCGTGGCCGACACCGAGATGCCATAGCGCCCGCTCGCCGTCCCGACACCGGGGGTGATGTAGAGGTTGGTGCTGGCCGTGGTGGGGTTCGGGGCGAAGTTGGCCGTGGCCCCGACCGGAAGTCCGGACAGGGAGAACGAGACGGGTCCGGTGTAGCCGAAGGAACGGTCGACGGTGAGGCCGAACACCGCCGTCTGGTTGGTGGCGACTGTGAGCTCAGGGTTGTCGAGACGCAAGCCGAAGTTCGGCGGCGCCGACGTGACCGCCGGTTGCGTAGTGGGCGGGGCGGTGATCGGCGGCTGGGTGATCGGCGCGGCACCGTTGACGACGAGCCGGAACAGCGCACTGCGTTCGCGGGTGCTGGTCACCCCGAACAGCTGGTAAACGCCATTGGAACTGGGGGCGTTGGACGGGACGAGCACGTCGAGAAGGTAGCGGTTCGTGGAGGTCTTGCGGACGCTCACGTCCATGAAGCTCGGGACTCCGTCGACGTCCCACCGAAGCGTCGGGTAGTACCCCGCAGTGGCGCGGACCGAGATCGGGAAGCTGGCGATCCCGCCGGCGTTCACGGCCACGGCGTCGGGCGAGATGACGATCGAATAGTCGGTCTTGGTCGAGACGCGGCGCCGGGTCGAGGCATCCGCAGCGGGCACCAACGCGGTGGCGCCGAGGCCGACGACGGCCACCACGGCGATGAGGCGCGCCCGACGGAATCGTCGGCCTCCTCGAGCGGTGGTGCTGGTAGTGGTGGTGGATACGGAAGACATGGCGACTCCTGAGGGAAGGAACTCTGCATCGAAGATCCTCCCCGATCGGTGTGAAGGAGGCGTGAAGGAGGTGCCAGGAGCGGGTGAAACGGGCCTCAGCCATGTAGACGGGCGCGGCGGCTACCTTCGACGGCATGCGTTTCGCCCGTCTGCTCGCCACTCCTGGCGTTGAGGAACGGGTCGTGCTGCGGTCCCCGTTCGGCTTCATGGCATTCCACGGTGGCAACCTCGAGCGCGGCACCGACGACATCGCCACGGAGGCAGCACGGCGCGCGGGAGCTTCGCTCTACGCCGTCGTGCAGTCCGCTCCGCTCCGCGAGCACCTTCCGTCGACCGCGGTCCGCGCCGCCGAGTCCGCAGCGCTTCGTGAGTTCTTCGACCACGTCGATGTGGTCATCGCCGTGCACGGCTACGGGCGAGAGGGCCTGTGGACATCGACGCTGCTCGGAGGATCGAACCGTCATCTCGCGTCAACACTCGCATCGCGGCTCCGCCAACACCTTCCCGGCTTCCACGCCATCGACGACGCCGATGCAATCCCGGCGGAACTGCGAGGTATGCACACCGACAACCCCGTCAACCAGCCCACGTACGGCGGTGTGCAGATCGAGTTGCCGCCGCGCGTTCGCGGACTCACGCCGCACGCCGCCCAGTTCGAGCGGATCGACGGACGAATCCCGTGGACGGAGTCGCTGATCTGTGCGCTCAGCGAGACGGCGGCGGCGTGGACCCGTCCGGCCGAACCCATCCTTCTCCCTCGGCATAGCGCCTGACGATGCGGGCCGGGCTTCCGGCCACGACGCAGCGGTCCGGCACATCCTTGGTGACCACCGAGCCGGCGGCGACGGTGACGTGTTCTCCGATCGTCACCCCCGGCAGAACGATCACCCCGTGGCCGAGCCACGAACCCGAGCCGATCCGCACCGGCTGCTCGGGCATCGACTGGCCGCCGATGGGCCGGGAGAGGTCGTCGTAGCCGTGGTTCTGGTCGGTGATGTAGCAGTTGTGCCCGGTCCACACGTCGTCACCGATGTCGATGCTCCAGTGCGACACGATCGCCGTGCCCTTGTTGATCAGGCAGCGGTCACCGATACGAAGGACCGACTCCGACATCATCGTCTGGTCGGGCGCAATACCGACGGAGAGGGTCACGCCGGGCCCGATGTAGGTGTCGGACCCGATGCGCATGTATCGCTCGCCGTACATCGTGTTCCACGGGAAGGCGAGGAACGACCCGTGCCCGAACGATCCGAATCGACGGGCGTGACGGGAATGCGCGCCAACGGCACCCCACAGCTGCACCCGCTCCCAGCCGTGACGGACCGCCTCGCTGCGCCGCTCGGCGAACCAGGCGCGCAGCCCGGCGGGAAGAGGGAGACGAGCGACCACGGGCGGCGACAGTAGCGGCATGGGCCTGGCGCTGCGTCACCCGATGCGACAGCCGGCGACGTCACGTGCTGAACTGCCGCAGACGACTTCAACCCTTCCCTTCTCCCACCTGCGAGGTCCCCATGAACCGCTCGCTCTTCCAAGTCGCGTATCTCGTCAACGACATCAACGCGTCGATCCAACGTTGGAGTGACCTGCACGGTGCCGGTCCGTTCGTGGTGACCCACCACCACAAGACCGACCGCTTCATGTATCGCGACACCGACCAGGAGGCCGACGTGTCCTACGCCTTCGGCTACCTCGGAGACGTCATGATCCAGTTCATCACGCAACACGACGACACCCCGTCGATCTATCGCGACATGTACGCCGCCGGCGAGGAGGGCTTCCACCACAATGCCTACCTCGTCCACGACTTCGAGGCCGAGTACGAGCGGCTCACCGACATGGGTTACACGCCGGCGTGTCGCCTCTACGCCGACGGCGTCGACGCCGCGTACTTCGACACGAGATCACTCAACGGCGGCTTCACCGAGATCCACGGCGATCCGCCCCACATCCTCGGGGCCTTCGCCCAGTGGCGCCGCTCCCATGAGCTCTACCGGCCCGGCGTCGATCCGGTGATCACCGAGCGTCCGCGCCGCTGACCCGACCGGCCGACGGGCCGACGGTTCACACTCCCGACCTCGCCTGGGCGAAACTTGATTCGCCATGGCATCTACCGACCACGTCGCAACCACCCGCTCCGGACCCGTCCAGGGGGATTCGCTCGCCGCCGACGAGCGACACCAGCGGCCGGTCACCCGCTTTCTCGGCATCCCCTTCGGTGCACCGATCTCCGGGCCGGACCGCTTCGCAGCGCCGCGACCCGAAGCGCCGTGGACCGACCTGCGCGACGCGACCACCTACGGCGACTTCTGCCCGCAGAGCGTCTCGATGACCGGCGCGCTCCTCGGAGCCCGCAAGAAGCCCGGAGCCGACGACTGCCTCAATCTCAACGTGTGGACGCCCGGCAACGACGACGCCGCCCGCCCCGTGATGGTGTGGATCCACGGCGGTGCCTACGTCACGGGGGCCGGATCGATCCCGTGGTACGACGGCCATCGATTCGCCGCCAACCACGACGTCGTCGTCGTCTCCATCAACTACCGACTGGGTGCCCTCGGGTACCTCGACATCTCGACGCTCGTGCCCGACGCCGTGGACCTGGCCACGCCGAACGCCGGCCTCCTCGATCAGATCGCCGCCCTCGAATGGGTGCGCGATTGCATCGCGTCGTTCGGCGGCGACCCGGCGAACGTGACCGTCTTCGGCGAATCGGCGGGAGCGTTCAGCATCGGCACCCTCCTCGGCGCCCCCGCCGCCCGTGGACTGTTCCGCCGAGCCATCCTCCAATCCGGGGCCGCCGCTCACCTCTCCGATCCGGAGCGGGCTGCGCGGATCGCCCGGGCATTTCTGGACGAGCTCGGGGTCGACCCGACCCGGGACGGGATTGCGTCGCTCGCCGCTCGTCCGGTCGAGGACATCATCGCCGCGTCCGAACGGGCCGCGGCCAAAGCCAAGGAAGCGGACGGACTGCCCTGGCAACCGAGCACCGGCACGCCGTCGCTCCCGCAGCACCCACACGACGTTGTCCGTGCGGGCATCTGGGAGGGCATCGATGTGCTGCTCGGGACGAACCGCGACGAGATGCGCCTCTTCACCGCGTTCGACCCCGCTCTTCGCTCGATCGACGCCGACGGCATCCTCCAACGACTGTCACGCTCGGTCGGCCCCGCCGCGGGGGTGATCGCCGACGCGTATCTCGCCGACGTCCCCGGTCGATCCGCCGCCGACACGTGGTCGGAGATCGCAACGGACGAGGTGTTCCGCGTACCGGCCCATCGTCTGGCAACGGCTCTCCACGACGGCGGGGCCAACAGTCTGTGGGCATACGAGTTCGATTGGGCGACCCCGGTGTTCGGCGGCGTGCTCGGAAGCTGCCACGCCCTCGAGATCCCCTTCGTCTTCGACAACCTGCACCAGCCCGGCGTGACGATGCTCACCGGGGACAGCCCCGAACGCCAGCTCATGGCCGATCTGCTCCATCCGGCCTGGGCGAGCTTCGCCCGTCACGGCGATCCGAACGTCGACGCGTCGCCGAAGGCGCCGCAATGGCTCTCCTGGAGTCCCGACGAGCGCCACACGCTCGTGGTCTCGCCGGAGCCCGAACTGGTGACCGACCCGCGGGGCGAGGCTCTCCGTCGCTGGCCCGCCTAGTCACGACACCTCGCCCGCGCTGACCGGGTAGGTGTGGGTGCTGGTTCGGCTGTTCCTGGGTCGGCTGGTGTGCACCGGGTCGGCAAACGGGGCATTTCTGCACAAATCCCGACCCAGCGAACCTGAGCTGACCCAGGACGATGCCGCGCGGCGCTCGGCCCGTGCAACAGAATGGAGGCCCTATGTTGTCGCTCGCCCCCGTGGCTGATCCGTCCGGGTACGGCGATCAGGACCTCTTCAACACGATGCGCCATGTGAGCGGGTTCCTCCGGGGGTACACGTCCGGCGCCGACGCCTCCTTCCTTGCCCCGTTCGACGCCCGACTCGCCGAGGCATTCCGTCGGCTGGCTCCCTCGGTCGGCGCGCACCTTCCCGAGGACCCCACCACGGAGGAGATGAACGCGCTCCTCACCCAGCGACTCTCGGCCAAGGACGGCGCAGGCGTGGCGAGGGCGGCGGTCGAGCAGTTCGTCCGAGACGGCATCGCCATAGCCCGTGAGGCCGGGCACGCCCATCGTTCGGGCGTGCGGGCGTCCGGCAGTGTGACTCACCTGTTCCGCGCCCACGGCGGCGTCCCGAAGACCCCGGTGGACGAGGTCAGCGTGGGTGTCCGGGGCATCGCCGGTGACGCCCAGGCCCATCGCCAGCATCACGGCCGACCGTTCCAGGCTTTGTCGCTGTTCTCCGTCGAACTGGTCGAGGAGCTCCGCCGGGAAGGCCACCCCATCGTCGCCGGCGGCGTCGGCGAGAACATCACCACCACCGGCCTCGACTGGGAGGCGCTGCAGCCGGGCGTGCAGGTGCGCATCGGCACGGTCATCGCCGAGGTGTCGTGCTTCGCCGATCCGTGCAGCCAGATCGCCCACAACTTCACGGGACGTGACTTCAACCGGATCGACGAAGAGCGCATCCCGGGGTCCGGCCGCCGCTACGCATGGGTCCTCGAACCGGGCGAGATCCGCGTCGGCGACGCCATCTCGATCGGCGCGCCTGCCGCCCTCGGCGCCCCGACCGAAGCGGCACGCCGGTGAACGCCCCGGTGACGCAACGCCGAGTCGTCATTCCCAAGCCACCGAAGCCGCTGCCGTCGGCGGGAGACCCGCTCGTCGGTCTCTACAAGCCAGTCCATCGCGGCCGACTGCACCAGTGGTGCGCTCCCCTGGCCGGCGTGGCCGGCGTGGCTCTCGTCGTGAACGCCCAGCGCGGAACGAAGCTGGCCTGCGCGATCTACGCACTCTCACTGGTCGGTTTGCTGACCACCAGTGCCCTGTACAACCGCACGGTCGGCACCTGGTCGTTCCGTCCATGGATGCGCTGGCTCGACCACTCGATGATCTACCTGCTCATCGCCGGGTCCTACACCCCCGTCTGCCTCCATGTCCTCCCCCGGTCATGGGGCATTCCGCTGGTGACCGCCGTGTGGATCGGGGCGCTCGGGGGTGTCCTGTTCAAGATCTCGCCGCTGCGCGTCCATCGCCGCGTCGCCGGGACGCTCTACGTGGTGTTGGCAGGTGCCTACATCGCGGCCGCGCCGAAGCTGCTCTCGTCGCTGTCGGGCACCGCGCTCATCGGCTTCCACGTCGCGAACGCGGCCTATGCGATTGGGGCGGTCGGGCTATGGCTCCGTCGGCCGAATCCGTCGACCGACTTCGGCTACCACGAGGTCTGGCACGTGTGGGTGGTCATCGGCGCCGCCGGACACTTCCTCATGACCTGGCTGAGCGTGACCTGAGCGCTGCCCCTGCTCGGGACGGGATCACCGCGCCGCTTGGATAGCCCGCCAAACTCTGCCCCTGCTCACCACAGGTTCACCGCGCCGCTTGGATAGCCCGCCAAACTCTGCCCCTGCTCACCACAGGTTCACCGCGCCGCTTGGATAGCCCGCCGCACTCTGCCCCTGCTCACCACAGGTTCACTGCGCCGCTTGGATAGCCCGCCACACTCTGCCCCTGCTCACCACAGGGTTCACCGCGCCGCTTGGATAGCCCGCCACACCTTCTCGGACGTCATCGGGATGTCGATGTGCTTCACCCCGAGGTGAGCGAGTGCGTCACACACGGCGCTCTGGAGCGCGGGTGTCGAACCGATGGCGCCGGACTCACCGATGCCCTTGGCCCCGAGGGGGTTGTTGGGCGTCGCCGTCTCCATGGTGACGAGCTCGAAGCTCGGCAGCTCGGCCATCGAGATGATCCCGTAGTCGGCGAAGTTCGACGTGACCGGGTTGCCGTCCTCGTCGTAGCGGATCTCCTCGATGAGCGCCTGGGCGATGCCCTGGGCGATGCCGCCGTGGCGTTGGCCCTCGACCGTCACCGGGTTCACGATCGTGCCCGAGTCGTCACACGTGATCACCCGCTTGACGGTCACCGAACCAGTCTCCGTGTCGACCTCGACCACGATGACGTGCGTACCGAACGGGTA
>JANPFX010000103.1:0-11242 GCA_031423635.1 Acidimicrobiia bacterium
CTGCACCGGCGCCCGCTGCTCCGGCCCCGGTCGCTGCTGCTGCACCGGTGCCCGCTGCTCCGGCTCCGCTGTCGAGCACTGCCGAAGGCATGGACAAGGTGCTGTCTCCGGTCGTCCGTAAGCTGATCAACGAGAACGGGCTCAACCCGGCCACCATCGTCGGCACCGGAGCCGGCGGTCGCATCACCCGGGAAGACGTTCTCGACGCCATCGACGCACGCGTCGCCGCCGGACAGGGGACGGTCGCGGCGTCAGCACCTGCGGCACCGACTGCGGTGATCGTAGAAGCCGCCGTCGTTCCGCCTGCCCCCGCCGCCGCGCCTGCCCCCGCCGCCCCGGCGGCGCCGGCTCCGGCCGCCGCGCCCGCCACGGTGGCGGCTTCGGTGCCTGCGGTCGCTCCCCGTCTCGGCGCTCGCGACGAACTCGTCGCCTTCAACAACATTCGCCGCCGCACCGGCGAACACATGGTGATGTCGCTGGCCACCTCGCCCCATGCGTTCATCGCCATCGAGATCGATTTCTCGTCGGTCGATCGCATCCGCAGTGCGAAGAAGGAGGCGTTCAAGGCCGATGAGGGGTTCTCCCTGACCTACCTCCCGTTCATCGCGCGATCGGTCGTCGACGCCATGCGGGTGTACCCGCACGTGAACGCCTCGGTGGCTGGCGACTCGCTCGTCGTGCACCACACGGTGAACCTCGGTATCGCCGTCGACCTCGACTTCAACGGCCTGATGGTCCCGGTGGTCCGTGACGCCGACGGTAAGCGCATGCGCGCCATTGCCCGCGACATCAGCGATCTCGCGAACCGTGCGCGGTCGAAGAAGCTCACGCCCGATGACATCTCCGGCGGAACGTTCACGCTCTCCAATGCCGGTAACTACGGCGTCGACCTCATGCAGTCGATCATCAACCAGCCTCAAGTCGGGATCCTCAGCATCACCAGCGTGAAGAAGAAGCCGGTCGTCATCGAGCACCCGTCGGGCGAAGAGAGCATCGCCATCCGGCCGATGGGCATGATCGGCCTGTCGTGGGATCATCGGGCGTTCGACGGCGCCTACGCCGCAAGTTTCCTCCACGAGGTCAAGAAGAACCTCGAGACGCGTGACTGGGGCGCCGAGCTCTAAGCGGCCGGCGATCGTCGTCCGATGCTGACCGTCCGGTGGCTCGGCCGGGTGCCCTACGAGGAGGCGCTCGACCTGCAGCGTGCACTGTTCCGCGGCACGTCGGACCATCTTCTGCTGCTCGAGCACCCACCGACCTACACCCTCGGTGTCCGCGCTGATCGGGCGAACGTCCTGGTCGATCCGAGTTCTGTCGGCGCAGCGTTGGTCACGGCCGATCGTGGTGGCGACGTCACTTATCACGGTCCGGGTCAGCTCGTCGGGTACCCGGTTCTTTCCGTGGCCGGCAAGCGCGGCGGTGGGATGGCCGACACCGTGGCCTATGTCAGCGCGGTCGAGCAGCTGGTCATCGACACCTGCGCGTCGCTCGGGCTCACCGATGTGGGTCGCCTCCGCGGCAGGAACGGCGTGTGGGTCGCCCCGACCTCCGCGTCTCCGAGGAAGATCGCCGCGGTCGGGGTTCGTCTGAGCCGGGGTCGATCGATGCACGGGTTTTCGCTCAATGTCGATCGTGACGTGCTTTCGATGTTCGAGCACATCGTTCCGTGCGGCATCACCGACCTCGGCGTCACGTCGCTTGCCGCAGAGGGGATTGCGGTGTCGATGCAGCAGGTCGTCGACGCCGTGACTGCGGTCGCGAGGACGACTGCGTGGGCCGCCGCAGGTCTCACACGAGCAGACGTCGTTTGGCGTGAGCGACCGGAGGACCTCTCGCCGTTCTCCCGGGGCGCAGGCCCCGGGTCGAAGGCACTCGGTCGGCTCGAGCAGGCCGGTGTCGAGACGTCACGCGCGCTTACGATCTCTGAACGCAAACCGGAATGGCTTCGGGTGAAGGCGAACATGGGCCCGGAGTACCGGGCGCTGAAAAAGACCGTTGCTGACCTCCGTCTGGTCACGGTCTGCGAAGAGGCCGGATGTCCGAACATCTTCGACTGCTGGAACGCCGGAACAGCGACGTTCATGGTCCTCGGCGAACGATGCACCCGGGCCTGCGGGTTCTGCCTCGTCGACACCTCCAAGCCGCTCGCACCCGACTCCGATGAGCCGAGCCGCGTGGCCGATGCGGTCGAACGAATGCGGCTGCGCCACGCCGTGCTCACGATGGTCGCCCGCGACGACCTGGCCGACGGGGGAGCGGCCCACGTGGCTCAATGCATCCGAGCGATCCGTGAACGGTCGTCCGGCGCCCGCGTCGAGGTGCTGATCTCCGATCTCAAGGGTTCGGCCGCGTCGCTCCAGACGATCGTCGATGCTCGGCCGGACGTCCTGAACCACAACCTCGAAACCGTGGCCCGTCTCCAGCGGGCTGTGCGCCCGAGCGCGGGCTACGCGCGCTCGCTGGCGTTGCTCTCCCGCTCGGTGGCCGCAGGACTCGTCACCAAGTCGGGTGTGATGGTCGGACTCGGCGAAACCGCCGACGAAGTCCGTGAGGCGATGGTTGATCTTCGCAGTGTCGGCGTGAGCATCCTGACGATCGGGCAGTACCTTCGCCCTACATCGACCCACCTTCCTGTCGCCCGCTGGTGGACACCCGAAGAGTTCGATGATCTGCGCTCGTATGGTCAGTCGCTCGGCTTCGCCCATGTCGAGGCGTCACCGCTCACCCGGTCGAGCTATCACGCCTCGAACGGTGCCGATGCCGTGGCCGCGCCGATCAGTGGTCCGGTTGCGGTGTCGCTCAGCCCGTCGCGCCGCTGACGCAGGTATCGGTCAGCGGATCGAGAGTTCCGCCGAGGAATACCCTGCAGGGTCGCTCCCGACGACCTGCAGAGTGAACCGACCGGTGGCTGGAAGTGAGATCTTCGAGACACCCCCGGCGTTCACCGTCGCGACGACAGTGCTGCCCTGCTTCAGCACAATCGGCTGCGACCCGATTCCGTAGCGTGACTTGGCGACACTGATCGTCACCAACTGCCCTTTGCGGGCATCGATCGTGCCGCGTGAGCCGGCACCGCCTTCGATCGCCGCGCTTGTTCCGCCACGGAGGAACGCGATGACCGTGGGCGCCTCGGGGGCGATCGCCAGCACGATGTACGCGCGCCTAGAGGTTGGCTTCGCGGTCACCAGTCTGTTCCCACGGAGCTTCACCGAATAGGTCGAAACCTCCGTCGGGCAGCACGCGCCCTCGCCATTGGAGAATCGTTCGATCCGGGCGATGCCTCCCACGATGACCACGTTGTAGATGCCACCGTCGGAGCGATCGCCGATCCCGTGGCTGGTGACCCGAACTGGACCCCTGCCGGTCCACCGGAAGACCACGGCGTCGGAGAACTGACCCGTGCCGCCGGTGTTCTCGTTCGTCGTGACGATCGCGTCCTCGTTGCCGTCGCCGTCGATGTCGCCGTGGTCGACGTCGACGATCTGGAACGACCGAAAGTCACCGCCGTCGATCGATCCGGTCTCCCACTCGCCATTCCTGAGGTCGGCGATGATCCCGTCCTGCAGATCCCACGGCTCGTTGCGGAAGTCGACGGTGCGGATCATCGACTTCGCTGTTGCCGCGATGGCCCGTGGCGCGACCGCCGTCGCGACGAGCGCGAGCAGAAGTGTGACGAGGACGTGCCGGTTCCATCGGTGCATGCGCTCATTCTGGTGCCGGTGGGTGGTCGCACGCACGAGTTCGGCACGTCCAACGCTACCGTGCCGGGATGCGCCTGAGCCAGGATCTCGACCGTCTCCACCCCGACACGATGCCGTTCCTCGACGAGTTCCACGTCGGGCTGCTGTCGACCACGCGACCCGACGGAAGCCTGCACGTCGTCGGTGTCGGATTCACCTACGACCCGCAAACGCGGCTCGCGTGGTCGATCGGCGGTCGCGACAGCGTGAAGGTCCGGAACATCCGCGCCGGCAGCCGCGGCGCGTTCAGTCAGGTCGACGGAAGCCGCTGGCTGACCCTCGAGGGCCCGGCCCGGATCGTCGACGACGCAGAAGGCATCGAGGAGGCGCACCGCCGTTACCGGGTCCGCTACCCCGGCCACGGCACCACCGACCCCGCCCGCGTCGGCGTCGTGATCAACGTCGAACGCCTCATGGGCATCCCGATCAGGCGGCCTGGTGCGTGACGTTGGGAGAGAGGTTGCCCCTACATATGGGGGTAGAACACCTCCCAAGGTCGCTCGGAGGTGTTCAGCCCAACGAGTCGGTCAGAGGAGTCGCTTGCGGACCTGGGCGCCGAGCTGCTCGATGCCGAACACGATGACGAACGTCGAGAGTACGAACGCCCCGACCGTCTCGAACGGATTCGGAAGGAAGCCCGTCTGGGTGAAGAGGTATCCGACGCCGACCCCGGCGATCGTCCCGAGCAACACGCCGCCACGGACGCAGACGTCGAGGCAGTAGACGGCGTTGGCCACGATCATCGGCACAGCGGAGGGGACGACGGCGCCCACGACCTCCTGACCGCGGGTCGCCCCCGACGCCCGAAGGGCCTCCTGAGCGCCGGCGCCGAGTCCGTCGAGATCATCGGCGGTCAGCTTGGCGATGAAGGCGAACGTGCCGAGAGCCATGGCGGCCGCCGCCGGGAACGGCGACTGGATGCCGAGAGCCGACACGAAGAAGAACACCAAGGCGATGTCGGGGATGCTGCGAAGCCCCACCAACAGCGTTCGGAAGAAGAACGACACCGGACGACCAGGCGTCGTCGAGCGGGCGATCAGGAATGCGGCGGGAATGGCGAACGTGACTGCGAGGAACGCGGCGCCGCCGGCGATGAAGATCGTGTCACGCCAGGCGTGCCACCAGGCGGAGTGGCCCGAGAGGAGCTCCCCCTTGTACAGGTAGCCGACGGTGTTCCAGTCGGGCCAGTACTTGCCGATCTGCGAGATGCCCTTCAGTGGAATCGCCGCAGCCTGGGGGAGTGGGATCGGGATGCCGAACGGCCGCAGGGTGCGAATGCCGAGCAGGCCGGTCGAGAGCATGCAGTACAGCCAGAGGCCGATGCCGCCCCAGACGAATCCGAGAAACCCGAGCCTCTGCACGGTCCACGGCGGGGTCAGTGAAACCGGTGCGCCCGGTATGGGCGCGACGGTCGTGCCTTCACGGGCTTCGCGCGACATCCGTGCTTCCGCGCCCTTGAGGTGGTTGCGGACCCGGGACGAGAAGAGCTCGACGATGATGATGACGGCCGCGAGCGAGAGCGCAGTGGCCATGCCCAGTGGGTAACGCGTGGCGTTCTTGAGGTCGCTCTGCAGCAGCAGGCCGATGCCGCCGGCGCCGACAAATCCCAGCACTGCGGAAGCCCGGAGGTTGATGTCGAAGCGGTAGAGGATGTTGTTCACCCAGCTCGGCGTGACCTGCGGGAGCACGGCGTTGTAGATCACCTGGAGCCGGGTGGCGCCGGCTGCTCGAGCCGCTTCGAGCGGCTTCTCGTCGATTTCCTCGATGCGGTCGGCGAGCAGCTTGCCGAGCATGCCGATCGAGTGGACGGCCAGGGCCAGCACTCCGGCCTTCTCACCGATCGACGCGATGAGCACGAAGACCGTGGCGAAGACGATCTCGGGCGTAGCCCGACAGAAGGAGATGAGTGCCCGGGCTGCCGAAGCGACGAAGCGATGCGGCGTCGTGTTGCGGGCCGCAGCGAGTCCGACCGGGAACGACAAGATGGCGGCAAAGCCGGTTCCGGCCCAGGCCATCAGGAGTGTGCGGACCAGCGCGTTGGCCGTCACTCCCCACTCGCTGCGAGGGTCCAGCCCCACGGAGTTGGTCGAGGTGAAGGTCGGCGGCAGTGCTCGGCTGAGGTAGCCGTCCTTGCGGAACAGACCGCTGACGAGTTCGCCGGGAGCGAAGTCGAGAGACTTCACGAAGTAGAGCCCGAGCCCGATCGATCCGAGGGCGAGCGCGATCTTGATTGCCCGCTGGGGCGTCCACCGTGGCGAAAGCCGCCGCGCCGCAGCGCCGCGTGGTGTTACAGCAGTCATGCGACGCTGTTCGCTGCGAGCTCAGGGTCGCGTTGGGCCAGCGACAGGTCGAGGAGTGCCATCTCCTGATCCGTTGCGCCGACCTGGCGATAGACCTTCATTGCCTCGTCGGTGTCGATCTCCGCCGAGAGTCTGTCGAGAACCTTCACGCCGTTGCGAAGTCCGACGATCCGTGTCGAGTAGTCGAGGGCGAGATCGAGTTGGTGCAGGCTGCAGATCACGGTCAGCTTGTCTTCACGGCAAACGCGAGTGAGGAGGTCCATGACCGACCGACTGGCTTCGGGGTCGAGCGAGGCGACGGGCTCGTCGGCGAGGACGAGCTCCGGGCGCTGCATCAGCATGCGGGCGATGCCCACGCGCTGCTGCTGACCGCCCGACAGCGTGCCGGCACGCGGGAACCGGCGGTCGCCGAGGCCCACGCGGTCCAGGTGCTCGGCGGCCTCTGCTCGGAGAGCCTTCGAGTAGGTGACGCAGCCGTAACGGGGTCCGCGAACTCGTCCAAGGGCCCCGGTGAGCACGTTGTCGATGACGCTCCCGCGCAGGACGAGGTTGAACTGCTGGAACACGAAGCCGACGCGGCGGCGCAGCGCGCGCAGCTCCGCTCCCCGGGCTTCGCCGACGTTCACGTCGAGCACGCTCACGATGCCGTCATCGGGTTTCTGCAGCCCGTTCAAATGGCGGAGAAGCGTTGATTTGCCCGATCCGGAGAGCCCGATGAGGGCGCAGAACTCTCCGGACCGGACGGTGAGATCGACGGCGTCGAGTGCCGTGACCGGCGAGGGACCACCGAAACGTTTGGTGACCTGGGCCAGGCGGACCGTGGCGATGGCTTCGTTCACTTTCGTTCCTTCGGGTTGATGGTCTGCTCGCACTTCGGTCATGGCACTCGGTGCATCACTTCTTGGCCGGGCGGCAGGACGACGGTGCGGCCGGAAGCTTGCAGGCCGCAGCGACGGGCTCGATCCACGAGTCGGAGGTGACTGCCTTCCACGCCTGCGACTGGTTGTTTCCGAGTGAACCTGGCCCGCAGCGTGGGGCCGAGCTCGGGCAGTAGTTGTTGCCCTGGAGGTAGAGAGCGTCGATCAGGATGATGGAGTCGGTGATCTTCTTGAACAGTGCCGGCGGAAGGTCAGAACGGACCGCCATCGGTGAGTTCGGGATCGGCTTCGACTTGGCGATGATCTTGAGGTCGGTCGGCTTCACCGAAGCGGCGGCGCCGCTCGGCAGGAGGGCAATCGTGTCGAACGCGAATCCGGCGTCGCACGATCCGTTGACGACGCCGAGGATGGACTTGTCGTGAGCGCCGGCGACGACGTTGGTGATGTCCTTCTGGGAGTCGATCCCGGCATCGGCGAGCATCAGATAGGGAAAGAGCGTGCCGGAGGTGGACTCCGGATCGCCGAAGCACACCTTCTTGCCCTTCACGTCAGCAATCGAGTTGATGTCGCTGCGGCCGGCTTTGGTGAACAGATACGACTGATAGGTCTCTGATGCACCGAATGATCCGGTCTGGATGGCCGCACCTTTGATCTTTGCGCCGGACTGAGTCGCGATGTAATACGAGAGGGGACCGTACATGGCGATGTCGACTTTCCCGGCCAGCACACCCTCGGTGACGCCGGCGTAGTCGGTGGTGGCCACCTGCTCGATGGGCAGGCCGACGAGGTCGGAGAGTGCCTTGACGAACGGAGCCCAGTTCGATGCGGTGGCGATCGCGTTTTCCGCGGGCACAGGAGCGAAGATGAGTTTCGTGGGTGTCTTCGCAGGGGCCGCGGTGGTCGCCGGGGCAGCCGTCGTTGCCGCCTGCGCCGCAGCTGTCGTCGGCACGGCGGTGGTCGGCGTGACCGACCACACGTTCTTCGATCCCTTCTTCGTGCAGGTCAGGGTGCCAGAGATGGCGCCCGCGGTCTTGCAGGACTTACCGGCTGCGGCTTTGGTTGCGGCAAAGGCGGGGGTGGCGGCGATCGTGCCGAGTACCGCCGTTGCGAGAGTGAAGGTGAGGATGCGCTTCATGTGGTGACGGTTCCTTTTGGTCGTGGACGGTCGACCGGCAACGTAGGGACCCTGAGTGAACACGATGCGAAGAAGCGCCATCCGGTCGATGAAGTTCGGCCGACCATCGGCTCCGCGGCAGCGGAGTGGGCCGGAAGTGGTGCCGCGGACCAATCGGGCGTGCCTGTCTCCGCGAGGCGGTCGGTGAACCTGCGGTGGCGAGACGGAGCAGCAGATTAGCCTGGAATGTACGAAAGATGAACACTCAACATTTCACGATTGGTGCGGTGTGGGGTCGCTAGTTTGCAGTCAATGACTCGCACCGTCGACCCCTCCTCTGAACGGCAGGCGTGGCTCCGAGAACTCTCGTGCGCCTCTGCAACTGAACTGGAACTCCTTGCCCAGAAACCGTTGGAGCGCTACGGCGCCGACGTGCTCGAGCTCCGTCGCCCGGAAGTCGGCCTCACCATGGTGACAGGTCGCGTCGGTGGGACCGGCGAGGCGTTCGGCCTCGGCGAGATGACGGTGACCCGCTGCGTCGTCCAGGTCGACGGGGACATGGGGGTCGGCTACGTGCGGGGCCGCGATACCACCCGCGCTCGGACCATCGCCGTCCTCGATGCGCTCCTGCAGGGTCAGCACGCAGCCGAGTTGAAGTCCGAAGTTCTGCGACCCCTTGCCGAGGCACGTCTCGAACGTGCTGCGCAACACTCAGCGCAAACCGAGGCGACACGGGTCCAGTTCCTCACCATGGTCAGGGGCAACTGATGACGGTCGCCGTCGATCCAGCATCCTCGCGGCAGGTTCCGATGGTCGCCCCCGGATTCCTCGACCCCGTTCACGGCGCACAGCTCGGTTTCCGCGTTGCGCTGGACGCGCTCGCCAATCCGGGCATCGTTCATCTCGTCGACGTCGAACTCCCCGACCTCGGGATTCCTGTCGGAGCCCTTGCCGTCCTTCTCTCCCTTGTCGACAGTGACACGCCGTTGTGGGCCTCCGCCTCGGTCACCGAAAGTGCGCGCGGATACCTTCGATTCCATGCTGGGGCTCGATTCGCCAGCAGCCACAGCTCGTGCGCCTTCGCCTACGTCGCGACCTTGGGGGAACTTCCGCACATCAGCTCGTTCTCGGCCGGGTCGACGATGTCTCCGGAGGAATCAACCACGATCATCCTTGCGGTCGAAGACTTCGTCGGCGGTGCGCCGGCGTCGCTCGATGGCCCCGGCTGTCGGGAACCCCGCAAGATCGCGCCCCGTGGCTTCACCACGTCGCTGTGGGAGCAACTGGCGAAGAACCACGACCGATTCCCCGCAGGTGTCGACCTGCTTCTCGTGTCCGGCCACCGGATTGTCGGTCTGCCCCGGTCCACCCGAGTCTCCGTGACAACAACCGAGTTGGAGGGCTGATGTACGTAGCAACCAAAGGCGGTGAGGCGGCCATCGCCAACGCTCACCGACTGCTCGAGGAGCGCCGTCGCCCTCGAGTCGGGTCGTTCGCCCTCACAGTCGAACAGGTCGTGGACCAGATGTGGCTCGCCGTGTCACGGGTGATGAGCGAGGGATCCGTCTATGACCCCGAACTCGCCGCTATGGCCATCATCCAGGCCCAGGGTGACCTCGTGGAAGCGGTCTTCCTCGTGCGGGCCTATCGCACAACCCTGCCGCGGTTGAGTGTCAGCGTTCCCCTCGACACGAGGGCAATGCGGGTGGAGAGGCGGATCTCGGCGACGTTCAAGGACATTCCAGGGGGCCAGATCCTCGGACCCACGTTCGACTATTCGCACCGGCTCATCGACTTCGAGCGCGCGCCCAGCAGCGAACCCCCGGCCACGACCGGGTCCGATCTGTTGTACGCCGGCCTCCTCCCGCACGTGTTGGACGTTCTTGACCGTGAGGGCCTCATCGAAGCGAATCCGACGCCCGAGACGAACGAATTGGTGACGGACCTCACCCGCGAGCCGCTCGCCTTCCCGGCAGCCCGCCCAGTTCGCCTGCAGGCGCTAGCGCGAGGCGACGAGGGCTTCCTGTTGGGACTCGCCTATTCGACGCAACGGGGTTACGGGTCGACGCATCCGTTCGTCGGCGAGATACGGATCGGCAGCGTCGACGTTTCCATTGTTCCCGATGAGCTCGACTTCCCGATCGTCATCGGCGAGATCGACGTGACGGAGTGCGAGATGATCAATCAGTTCCAGGGATCTGCAAGTACGCCTCCGCAGTTCACCCGCGGCTACGGCCTGGCGTACGGACAAGCGGAGCGCAAGACGATGGCGATGTCGCTTGTCGACAGAGCTATGCGCGCTGAAGAGCTGGGCGAGGCCTCCCATGGTGAGGCGCCGGCGCAGGACATCGAGTTCGTCGTGAGCCACAGCGACAGCCTCGAAGCGTCGGGATTCGTGCAGCACCTCAAGCTCCCGCACTACGTCGATTTCCAGTCCGAGCTCGTCCTGGTCCGCGGCTTACGCGACGACTGGGAGAAGGCGAACGCCCGATGAACGCGCCCGATACCCGCGCCCACAGTTCTTCGTCGGGCAGTGCGACCGGGTACAACTTCGCCTATCTCGACGAACAGACGAAACGCTCGATCCGTCGCGCGATGCTCAAAGCGGTCGCTGTTCCCGGGTACCAGGTGCCGTTCGCAAGTCGCGAGATGCCCTTGCCGTATGGGTGGGGTACGGGCGGAATCCAATGCACCGCTGCGATCATCGGACCCGACGACGTGTTGAAGGTGATCGATCAGGGCTCCGACGACACCACCAATGCCGTGTCGATCCGGTCCTTCTTCGCCCGCACGACCGGAGTCGCAACGACCGACCGGACGGATGCCGCAACGATCATTCAGACCCGCCATCGGATTCCCGAGATGGCTCTGCGCGAGGGCCAAGTTCTCGTGTTCCAGGTCCCGATCCCTGAGCCACTTCGGTTCCTCGAACCGCGTGAAACGGCGACGCGACGGCTGCATGCGACGGCCGACTATTCGCTGATGCACGTGCGCCTGTACGAAGACATCGCGCAACAGGGTCGGGTGACGAGTGCCTACAGCTATCCCGTGATGGTCGACGAGCGGTATCTGATGTCGCCGTCGCCGATCCCGAAGTTCGACAACCCGAAGCTCGACATGTCGCCGGCGCTCGCGATCTTCGGCGCCGGCCGGGAGAAGCGGATCTACGCGGTGCCGCCGCACACGCCGGTGCGCAGCCTCGACTTCGAG
>JANPFX010000104.1:0-54165 GCA_031423635.1 Acidimicrobiia bacterium
CACGACGATGTCGACGTGATCGTCCTGACCGGTGCTGACCCGGCGTTCTCGGCCGGGTTGGACCTGAAGGAGTTGGGGAGCACCGGCAACAACCTGGTCGTCGAGACACCCGCCGAGTCCGCAACCCGCCCACCCGAACGCGTCGTCGGGTCCAACGCCCCGTGGGCACCGACCCGTAAGCCGGTCATCGGCGCCATCAACGGGGTTGCCGTGACGGGTGGCTTCGAGCTCGCCCTCCAGTGCGACTTCCTCGTGGCGTCCGAGCGTGCGTCCTTCGGCGATACGCATACCCGTGTGGGCATCCTGCCCGGATGGGGGCTGTCGGTCCTGCTCCCCCAGGCCATCGGCCTGCGCCGCGCCATCGAGATGTCGCTCACCGGCAACTTCATCGACGCGGAGGAGGCTCATCGCCTCGGTCTGGTCAACCACGTCGTGTCCCACGACGACCTCCTGCCGACCGCCCATCGCCTGGCCCGCGACATCTCCGGGAACGACCCGGCCGCGCTCCAAGAGCTGCTCCGCAGCTACCGGGAGATCCATCGCATGACGGTTGGCGACGGCGAGCGACATGAGGCCACCGTCGGCCGGAACTGGGCCCGGACCTACCGGCCCGGGGACGTTGCCGCGAAGCGGGCAGCGATCCAGGCCCGCGGCCGAACCCAGGTCTGACCCAAGGGGCCGAAGCCCGGAGGCGGTCAGCCGAGCGTGTGGCGGAGGTGGAAGGACCTCGGGCGCGTCAGTGCATCGAAGCCGAGCCGTGAGAGCGTGACGCCGCGGCCGGTGTCCTTCACCCCGGTCCAGGCCAGCGCCGGGTCGAGGTAGTCGGCGCGGTTCATGAACACCGTGCCGGTCTCGATCCTTCGCCCGATCGAGCGGGCGGCATCGAGATCGGCCGTCCAGATCGACGCCGAGAGTCCATAGGCGCTGTCGTTCATCAGGCCGATCGCCTCGTCATCGGACTCGACGGCCACGATCCCGACGACGGGGCCGAAGCTCTCCTCGGTCATCACCTCCATCGAGTGGTCGACATCGACGAGGAGTTGCGGTGCGAGGTACGGCGATCCGCTGAGGTCCGTACCGAAGCCGTTGAGGTCGACAAGTTGGCGGGCCCCCGCCGACACCGCCGAATCGATCTGCGCGCGTACGAGATCTGCGGCCGCCCCGCGCACCATCGGCCCGATCGTCGTCGACGGATCAAGCGGTGTTCCGAGCACATACGTCTGCGTCAGCGCGACCGCGCCATCGACGAACTCGTCGTAGACGCGGCGATCGACATAGACGCGCTCGATGCCGCAGCAGGACTGACCTGAGTTGAAGAACGCGCCGTCGACGATGTTCTCGATGGCGTGGGCGAGGTTCGCATCGGCTCGAACGTATGCCGGATCCTTCCCGCCGAGCTCGAGCCCGATGCCGATGAACGTCCCTGCCGCCGCCCGCTCGATCTGCCGCCCACCGGCAACCGACCCGGTGAAGTTGACCTGGTTGACTGACCGCGAGCTGAGCAACGCCGACGATGCGTCGTGGGTCAGAACCAGGTTGGTGAACAGGCCGGCGGGAAGTCCCGCTGCGTCGAACGCGTCCTGGAATCGCTCCCCCACGAGCATCGTCTGGGTGGCGTGTTTCAAGATCACGGCATTGCCCGCAAGCAGAGCCGGAATGATCGAGTTCACTGCCGTGAGGTACGGGTAGTTCCATGGAGCCACCACGAGGACGATGCCGAGCGGGACCCGTTCGATGAACCGTTCGAACCCTTCCCTCTCTGCAACCTGCACGTCAGCCAAGGACTCCGGCGCGATGGCGATCATGTGGCTGGCCCGCTCGGTGAAGCCGCGCAACTCACCGGCGCCATAGCGCACCGGCCGACCCATCTGCCAGGCCAGCTCGGTGATGATGCGGTCGCTCATCGCGCTCATGGCATCGACCGCCCGACGACAGAGCTCGGCCCGATCACTGATCGGCCGGGCAGCCCATTCGCGCTGTGCAGAGCGGGCGAGGGCAACGGCGCCGGCGATCTCGTCGGGCGTCGCATACGGCCTCTCGGCGTAGACCGACCCGTCGATCGGTGAAACCAGCGATGCGAACCCGGGACCACTCATGGCCACTGGCCTACCAGAAATCACGGCCTGGGCGAATGTGCGGCGTTGACCGGCTCGCCGGGGCTCGCCAAGGGTCTTGGTTGTCTAGCTCGAGGGCGTCGATCATGCCGCGCCAGCGCTGCAACGTTGCGAGGAACGCGATCGTCGTGGCCTTGTCGAACACCCCGAATTCCAGGTTGCGCAGATCACCGATGATCCGATCGGCCGGTCCGCACCAGTCCAGGTCGACCGCGTGGGGGGAGCGCAACCGAGAGTGAAGCCTGAGTCGCTCCAGGAGCGACCGAACGCACACTCTCTCCGAAAACCGCTACTGCACATCGGCCCGAGTCGAGCGGGTAGCCGACGATGCAGCCAGCCGATGATCAGTCGGCCGGTGGTCGACGCGCCTACGTTGCGACCGTGTCGGGGACGGGTGTCGGTATTGCTGTCCCGGACCCTCCGCCCGCGAGCCGACCCGGCTACGGAACGGTCGTGACGTCAACACTCACGGTCATGGTGTTGGTCTTCGCCTCGGTGAAGATCACGCCGCGCAGTGGAGAGACATCGGCATAGTCACGACCCCACGCCGTGCAGATGTGGCGCTCCCCCACGAAGACGTTGTTCGTCGGGTCCAGGTCGACCCAGCCGAGCGTCGGCAGGTACGCCGAGACCCAGGCGTGCGACACGTCGGCACCGATGAGGCGTTCCTTGCCGGGAGGAGGAAGCGTCTCCAGGTAGCCGCTCACGTAGCGAGCGGGTATCCCGAACGAACGGAGGCAGGCGACCTGGAAATGGGCGAAGTCCTGGCACACGCCCTTGCGCAGCTGGAGGAGCTCGTCCGGGGTGGTGTCCAAGTCCGTCACCCCCGACTTGTACTGGAACCCACCGAAGATCCGAGCCGTGAGGTCACCGAGCACATCGATGAGGTGACGATCGGCGGTGAACGACTCCGCGGCAAACGCATGCACCGCCGGTGACGTGGGGGCCGAAGGGGACTCGAGGAGAAATTGGCGCGCATCGATGACGTCGGGGTCGTCGGATTCGCGCACGAGCGCAACGGCCGACTCCCACGACGGCCCCGTCCCGAATGCCGGGAGCAGACGCACGGCAACATCCACCACGCTTGTGGTGGTCACGGTCAGCTCGGTGTGGGCGGCGAGAACCGAGAAGTTCGCGACGCGATTACCGAAGAAATCGGTCCGTTCGCTGTAGGAGTCCGGCTCGGGAGTGATCCCGACGCGAACATCGAGCACTCGTTGCGCGGCGGTGTCGCGGGGCAGGAGATAGACCACCCCGTACGACGCGGACACGACTGATTCGTACACATACGATGTTCGGTGCGTGACTTCGTAGGTCATGGTGAGCTCAGCGCCGATCGGGTGTCCATCGACAGGCTGCGCTGGGGCATCTGATGGGTGAAGTGCGATGTCTCGATCGCACTCGCACAGCGACGCAGCAACGCGTCGACGCGGCCGAGGAACTCATCGAGATCGTTCCGACGACCCTGCTCGTCGGTCACCGCCAGGCTGGCGGTGTCGGCCAGGTGCACCATCGTGGTCGTCTCGAGTACGAGCTTCGCGGCCGGCGACAGCCGATCGACAGCAGCGCGTCCGGCGGCATCGGCCTCCGGCACGGGGAGAAGGGCAACATCGGCGGCGAGGCGATCGAGTTGGAACACAACCGACCGCGGATTGCCGGCATCGAGCAGCAGCAGATCGAGCACGGTCTCGACCTGCGCCTGCGAGCGGTAGCGGCGGCGGTACGTGATGATGCTCTCGGCCGTGGTGAGCACCGACTCCAGCAGCAGGCTGTCGGTCGCGGTGCCGTTGGCCGTGCGGAGCGTGGAACGCAACAGTGCAACGAGCTGTTGTGCTCGTTCGATCCGGCGCCCGGCGTCCATGAAATGCCAACCGGGATCCCGGACCATCGATTCGCCAGCGAGTCCGCCGAGCGCGAGCAGGCTCTGCATCGCTGAACCCAGGGCCCGCTGCAGAGTGACGGGACGCTCGCCGGAGGGAAGCGTTGCTTCGTCGCGCAGGGCGAGGATCTCCCGGTCGAGGTTGCCGATCACGAGCCACGTGTCGTTGGAGAGTTGGTCGCGCACGGCGTAGGCGGCGTCGAGCAGACGGAGGATCGCGTGGCTCAGCGTGCCCGCACGGTTGCCGTCGACGATCATCGCGAACAACTCGTTGCCTGGTGCGGTACGAACCAGATCGTCGACGAACCCGGGATACGTCGTGGTGACTTCGGTGAGCGAGCGCAGCAGGATGTCAAGGCAGCTCGCACCACCGGGATTCGTCCCGCTCGCGAACTCGGTGCGACGGTCGTAGATGACCCGGAGCAGACGAACGGCGTCCTCGGCGCGTTCGGCGTAGCGGCCGAGCCAGAACAGGTTCTCCGCGGCGCGCGAGGGCATGGACCCGACCGGGTCCATCGCCTCGACCGCCGGGCCAGCCTGCAGCCAGTAGCTCGTGGGCTTCTCCGGCTCCGAAGCGAGCACCCAGGCGTCTTTCGTCAGCGCGCCCGACTGGTTCGAGATCAGCGCACCCGAGTTGTCCGGGGCGACCCGCAGGAGACCACCGGGCATCACGACATACGAATCGGCCCGGGCAACCGCGAACGTGCGCAGGACGGAATGTCGGGCATCGAAGCCCTGCGACGTGAGTGTCGGCGTCGTCGACATCGACACGGGCGCCTGGGCACACCACATGTACGGCGAAGCATTGATACGTGCACGTAGTTCTTCGAGTTCGGCGGCCGACTGTTCCCAGCCAAGGATCGTGCTGTGGCTCACTCCTCGGGCGATCGGCTTCACCACGAGCGACGCCAGGTTGGCGAGCACATGCTGCCGACTCGTGTCGCCGCCGCACCACCAGGTTTCGACCGACGGCAACCGCGGCTCGCGTCCGGTGAGATGCGCGGCGATTGCCGGAAGGAAGGCGAGGAGCGCCGGGCTCTCGACGATCCCGCTCCCGAGGGGATTCACGATGGTGACGGTCTGTCGACGGGCCGCGTCGAGCAAACCCGGAACACCGAGCTGCGAGTCGGGCCGCAGTTCCAGCGGATCGCAGAACCAGTCGTCGACGCGCCGGAGGATCACATCGACCGGTTCGAGACGTCCGAGTGAGCGCATCCAGACGCGACCGTCCCGGGCGATGAGATCACCACCCTCGACGAGTGAGTAGCCGAGATACGACGCAAGGTACGCGTGCTCGAACGCGGTCTCGCTCCACGGACCCGGCGTGAGCACGACGACGCGCGGATCGTGGCGATTCGGCGACGACGCAGGGGCGGCATCACGAAGCGCCGACCTCAGCGATCGGAAGAACGGGGCGAGCCGATGCACCTGGGCGTCGCGGTACAGGCTCGGGAACACCCGGGAGATGACGACGCGGTTCTCCAACGCGTAGCCCGCACCGGATGGAGCCTGTGCGCGGTCGCTCAATGCGACGTAGCGACCGGAGACATCGCGCGCGATATCCGCCGCGTAGGTGACGAGCCGCGTGGTCGGCCGAGCACCCGCGCCGATCTGATCGCACGCCCGGAGGAAGCCCGGATGGCTGTAGACGAACTCGACGGGGAGCAGGCCGCGCCGCACGAGATCACGCGGCCCGTAGACATCGGCGAGGATCAGATCGAGCAGCTCGGCCCGATCGATGACACCGGCTTCGATGGCCGCCCACTCTGGGCTGGAGAGCACGACCGGCACCGGATCGAGCGCCCACCGTCGCCCCCTCGGATCGGTCGACCCGAGCGCGTTGTACGACACACCGTCGGCATCGAGAAGGCGGTTGACGTCGCCTTGGCGGCGGAGGAGCTCATCGTGGCCGAGCTCTCCGAGTGCGGTGCCGACGTGGGACCAGGCCGGCCGCATCGTTCCGTCGGCTTCGAGGAGCTCATCGTAGGAGCGGGAGTCGGGGCGGTAGTTGGTCAGCACGGCAGGGAGGATGTCAGAACAGGGAGCGTCGGAGATCCAGCGTGAGACGGTACTCGTGGCCCTGCACTCCGCCGTGAATACCGGCCACCAGCACATCGAGCGCCTGGTCATCCAGGGTCCCCGGCGTGTGGCCGTGGGTGTCGAAGCGGATTCGCCGCCGCGCCTCCGCCTCGTTGGCGTTCACCGGGAATGTCTCGTAGTTCCGACCGCCCGGGTGGGCCACGCGGTACGTGCAGCCGCCGATCGATCGACGGCTCCAGCGATCGATCACGTCGAACACGAGCGGAACATCGACGCCCATGGTCGGGTGCAGGGCCGAAGGCGGCTGCCACGCCTTGTACCGGATCCCGGCGACGGCTTCACCGGCCGACGTCGTGTGCAACCGCACCGGCACACCGTTGCAGGTCAGAAGGTGACGGCCCTCGATGAGGCCCGTCACCCGGACCTGCAGTCGCTCGACCGACGAATCGACGTAGCGCGCCGTTCCGGTCCCCGAGACCTCCTCGCCCAAGACGTGCCAAGGCTCGATCGCCGACCGCAGTTCCACCTCGAGATCGCCGAGGCGCACCGACCCGATGCGCGGGAACCGGAACTCGAGGAACGGATCGAGCCAACGGGCGTCGAAGTCGATCCCGTGGGCACGCAGGTCGTCGACCACGTCGGCAATGTCGGCGGCGACGAAGTGCGGCAGCAGGAACCGGTCGTGCAGCTCGGTGCCCCAGCGCACGAGCGCACCTCGGCACGGGTCGTTCCAGCAGCGGGCGACGAGACTCCGGACGAGGAGCGCCTGGACGAGCGCCATCTGTGGGTGAGGCGGCATCTCGAACCCGCGGAGCTCCAGCAGACCGAGCCGACCGCGCTCGGTATCGGGGCTGAAGAGCTTGTCGATGCAGAACTCGGCGCGATGCGTGTTGCCGGTGACGTCGGTGAGCAGATGACGGAGCAGACGATCGATCTGCCACGGCCGGACGCCGGCAGCCGCTTCGGGATCCACATCGTCCTCCGGCTCAGTGGACCCGTCTTCGGTGCGGCGCTCGGCCTCGGCCCGCAGACGCGTCAACTCGGCGAACGCGATCTCCAGCTCATAGAGGTTCTCGACCCTCCCCTCGTCGACGCGGGGCGACTGGCTGGTGGGACCGATGAACCGTCCGCTGAAGAGATACGAAAGGGAGGGATGGCGCTGCCAGAAGGTCAGGAGGCTCGGGAGGAGATCGCTTCGGCGGAGGAGCGGGCTGTCTGCCGCGTTCGCCGCCCCGAGCGTGATGTGGTTCCCGCCCCCCGTGCCGGAGTGGGATCCGTCGAGCTGGAAGGTCTCGGTCCCGAGACGGGCCAGGCGTGCTTCGCGATGGACGGTGTCGGTGATGTGGACGAGTTCGTCCCACGACGACGCGGGGTGCACGTTCACTTCCAGAACCCCGGGGTCCGGGGTGACGATCAGGTGCTGCACGCGGGGATCGCGCGTAATGCCGTAGCCCTCCAGAACCACCGGAACCTCCAGCCGGCTCGCGGCGGCTTCAATGACTGCGAGGAGGGCGACGCTGTCATCGAGCTTGGCGAGTGGCGGCAAGAACACGAAGACGTGCCCATTGCGGGCCTCCACGCTCAGCGCCGTGGTCGGTGACTTGTCGACGGGGACGACCTCGGCCGGTCCGGCCGCGGCGCCAACCTCCGATGGGGGCAGGGCGGTGCGCTCGGCGAACGGCGAGACATCGGGATCGGCCTCGGCCGGGGTCCAGGTCAGCGCGTCGAGCGGAAGCCGCAGCCCCGCGGGCGAGTCACCCGGGAGAAGGAACAGGAACCCTCTCCGCAGCGTCCATTCAGTCGTAGCCCAACGACCGGTCGCAGTGCGGTGCAGCGGGAGAACGACAGCCGTCGGCTCGCCACGCTCGGCATCGAGCGACGCCACGATCGCCGATCGGACATCGGCCGGTTTCGAGGCCAGTTCGGCGGGACCCAGCACCTTGGCAACGGGTGAGCCGAGGGGCAGACGCGCCTCGACGAGCAGACGGTGGAGCGGATCCTCGAATGCCGGAACACAGTGCGACGCAACGATGCCGAGACCTGCTGCGATCTCCTCGGCCAGCGCGACCGCGTCGCCGATGTCATGAGATCCCTCCGCCGCCGGATCGGCGAGCAACGTCTCATCCCGCCAGAGCGGCTCGCCGTCCGTCCGCCACGCCATCGCGATCTGCCACCGCGGGAGCGGCTCCCCCGGATACCACTTGCCCTGGCCATGGTGGATCACACCGCCGGGGGCGAATGCGGCGGCAAGCCGCCGCGCCAGCACTCCCGCCCGCTCACGCTTCTCGGGGCCGTCGGCATCGACAGTCCACTGGGGGGACTCCATGTCGTCGACCGACACGAACGTCGGTTCACCGCCCATCGTCAGACGAACGTCACCCTCTTGGAGGAGTCGGTCGACGTGGTGGCCGAGCGCGTTGACGGCGTCCCACTGTGCCTCGGTGTACGGCAGCGTGACCCGAGGGTCCTCAGAGACCCGGGTCACCCGGTTCGAGAACGAGAACTCGGTCGTGCACGGCTCGACCATTCCGGCGATCGGGGCGGCGCTCGACGGGTTGGGCGTACACGCCAGGGGGATGTGCCCCTCACCGGCGAACAATCCGGACGTCGGATCGAGCCCGACCCAGCCCGCCCCGGGGAGGTACACCTCGGTCCACGCATGGAGATCGGTGAAGTCTTCGGTGGTGCCACTCGGTCCGTCGAGGGCCGGGGTGTCCGCCGTGAGTTGCACCAGGTAGCCCGACGCGAAACGCGCCGCCATGCCGAGCCGGCGGAACATCTGCACGAGCAGCCACGCGCTGTCCCGACACGAACCGATGCCGCGTGCCAGGGTCTCCGCCGGGGTCTGGACGCCCGGTTCCATCCGGATCGAATAGGCGACCGCTCGCTGCACCTGCTGGTTCAGATCCACGAGTACGTCGATCGTGTTCATGCCAGCGCTCGCGTAGTCGGGAAGCGACGACATCCACCCGCCGAGCCGACCGTCATCGTCGGCCAGCCCACCGAGGTACGGCGCGAGGTCGGCGCGGAGGGACGGTTCGTAGTCGAACGGGAACCGGTTGGCGTGTTCGTCGATGAAGAAGTCGAACGGGTTGATCACCGTCATGTCGGCGATCAGGTCGACGACGATCTCGAGCTCGGTGGCGCGCTCGGGGAACACGAACCGGGCGAGGTAGTTCCCGAACGGGTCCTGCTGCCAGTTGACGAAGTGATCGGACGGCGTGACCGTCAACGAATACGCGAGTATCGGCGTTCGGCAGTGCGGCGCCGGTCGCAGCCGCACCACATGGGGAGAAAGTGACACCGGCCGATCGAATCTATAGGTCGTCCGATGCTCGATACCGACGTGAATGCTCACGACTCGTCTGTCATTTCGTTCACTCCAGAAGCGCGCACCTCAGGCCGTGGCCATGAGCGCATCACTCGATTGCCGCTGCACCGACTCGGCGGCCCGGACGAAGTAGGTCTCCGTCAGCGCGCTGTGCAGATCGGCGATACCGATCTGCAGTTGGTCAACGTACTCGTGCAGACCCTCGCCCGCGAGTTCGCCGACCTCGGCGTCGACGAGAAGGCGCTGCACCTCCGCACAGCGTTGCATGGCGGCGTCGTAGCGCGGGAGTTCGAGCAATGCCCGCGAGATGCGGGTGAGCGAGTGCTCCACCGACTTGGGGAACTGCGGATCCCGCAGCAGGAAGCGCAGCGCTTCGGGACCCGAGATCCCCGATCGGACGGCGCGGCGGAACATCTGGTGCGCGCTCAGCGACTTCAGCACGCTCGCCCACGTGATGTCGGCGTACGTGGCGACGGTGCCCTCCGAGGCCACCGGCTGGGCGAGGAGAACGCCGGCCTGGACGTCGAGCACCCGGGTGGTCATGTCGGCGCACTCGAGGGCGCGACCGATCTCCATGAACGAGTAGGCCGCGTCATGGCTCATCGTGCTCGACAGCAACCCGCGGAGCACCTGGCAGTCGCGGATGACCCGGTCCATCCACGACGCACGAGTGCGGCGATCGACGGCGACGGATCGCGATTCGGCGATCCACAGGAACAGTCGGTTGAGCTCCTCCCAGGAGGAGTTCGGGAAGATCGCCCGGGTGACCCGGAAGTTCGCCCGGGCCGCGGAGACGGCGGAGACGATCGATGCCGAACTCGACGGATCGGTGGCGAGGAATCGAATGACTGCGTCCTCGGTCGCCTCGCCATGATGTGCGTCGAAATCCTCGCCCGATCCCGTTACTGCGAGCAGTGGGGACCACTCGATGCCGACATGACGGGGAAGATCCAAGAACATCTCGGTGTGGATCCTCATGAGTCGCGCCGTGGCCTCGGCCCGCTCGAGGTAACGCGACGACCAGTAGACGGATTCGGCAACCCGGGAGAGCAGCATCATGTGGTCCTTTCGCTGATGGTCGTCGGTTTCGGCCTCGTCCGGAGGCACCGGGAGGGGCGCGGCGCGGCGGTCCTTTACAGACGGTTCGGCCGACGAAACGACCGGCTTGCGCACGCCGGTCATAGTCCGCTCCCTGCCGAGTCGACGATCCAGGTGTCCTTGCTTCCGCCGCCCTGCGAAGAGTTCACGACGAGCGACCCCTCACGCAGGGCGACCCGGGTGAGCCCGCCCTCGGTCACGTAGGACGTGCGCCCGGAGAGGATGAACGGACGCAGGTCGAGGTGCCGCGGTCGCAGCGAACCGTCGATGAGCGTCGGCGCAGTGGACAGGTTGATGATCGGCTGGGCGATCCAGTTCCGTGGATCGGCCTCGACCTGGGCCCGGACGAGCTCACAGTCCTCGTCGGTGGCCTTCGACCCGACGAACACGCCGTAGCCACCGGACTCGTTCGCCGGCTTCACCACGAACTCCCGAAGGTTCGCCAGGACGTGCTGGCGCTGCACCGGGTCGAGGCACAGAAAGGTCGGCACGTTCTCGATTCTCGCTTCTTCCCCGAGGTAGTACTTGATGAGTTGGGGGACGAAGGCATACACGACCTTGTCGTCGGCCACCCCTGCGCCCGGCGCATTCGCGAGAGCCACGTTGCCGGCGCGCCAGGCCCGCATCAGACCGGGCACTCCGAGCGTGGAATCGGGGCGGAACACCTCGGGGTCGAGAAAGAGATCGTCGATGCGCCGATAGATGACGTCCACCCGCGCCGGGCCGGCGATCGTGTGGACCGACACGACGTCGTCATCGTCGACCATCAGATCGGCGCCCTCCACCAGATGCACACCCATCTGCTGGGCGAGATACGCATGCTCGAAGTACGCCGAGTTGAAGACTCCCGGGGTCAACAGGGCGATCGTGGGCACTTCGCCGGGCCGGGGTGAGAGCGACGCCAGCAGGTCGAACAGCCGGGCCGGGTACCCGTCCACCGGATGGATGTCGAGGTGGCGGAACAGGTCGGCGAAGACGCGCTTCGTGACGGCGCGGTTCTCGAGCATGTAGCTCACACCCGACGGCACACGCAGGTTGTCCTCGAGCACGTACATCGTGCCGTCGGCACCGCGTACGAGGTCGCTGCCGCAGATGTGCGCCCACACACCGAACGCCGGCTTCATCCCGATGCACTGCCGTCGGAAGTTCACCGAGTCGGCCAGCAGATCGGCCGGAAACACTCCGTCGCGGATGACCCTCTGGTCCCCGTAGAGGTCTTCGATGAACATGTTGAGCGCGGTGAGACGCTGCACCAGTCCAGCCGAGATCGTCCGCCACTCCGATGCCGAGATCACTCGCGGGATCACGTCGAAGGGCCACGCCCGGTCGATGTTGCCGGCCTCGGAGTACACGGTGAAGGTGATGCCGCGGGCCTCGATGGCCAGTTCGGCGGCCTTTTGGCGCTGGCCCAGTTCCTGCAGCGAGAGTGACGCAAGGTGTTCGGCGACACCCGCGCACTCGGGACGGGACTTCCCGTCGGCGACCATCTCGTCCCAGCACCCGTCGCTGGTGTACTCATCCCAGCGGACCGGCGACAGAACCCCGATGTCGCCCGGCGCGCGGTCGTCGTTCACGGCGCCCTGTCTACGCCGAAGGTCGTTCCCTCGAGTTTCGGTCATGTTTCCCCTCCGTGAACTCCCCCACCGTACGTTCCCCGGCTGCGGGGGCGAGACCTCGGACAAGACCGGGCGTCGACGAGGCCTCGGGGCGGAGCTCACTCGAGGTGGGACACCAGCTGACGGAGATCGCCCGAAGGACGTGCGCCGATCCGTGAGATCACTTCACCGGCGGCCACGTTGCCGATGGCGGCGCACTTGCGCAAGGGGTGTCCGGTCACGAAGCCGTAGAGGAAGCCGCCGGCGTAGGCGTCGCCGGCACCGGTCGTGTCGACGACGCGGTGCACGGTTGCCGCCTCGACCTGGGTGACCGACGAACCGTTGATGACGAGCGCTCCCTGGTCGCCGAGGGTGACCGTGGCGATCTCGCACAGATCGGCAATGCGCGAAGCCGCTCGGTCCAGGCTCGTGGTCTCGAACAGCGAACAGATCTCGTGCTCGTTGGCGAAGAGGATGTCGATGTCCTCCTCGCAGAGGTCGAGGAACTCACTGCGGAACCGATCGACCAGGAAGGAGTCGCTGAGCGTGAAGGAGAACAGCCGCCCAGCGGCGTGGACACGCTCGATGGCCAACTCCAGCGCCTCGTGGGCAAACGGTTCATCCCACAGATACCCTTCGACGTAGGTCACCTTGGCCGCCGAGAGAGCCGCGGCGTCCATGTCGGGGACGCGGAGACCGCGGGCGGCGCCGAGGAAGGTGCACATGGTCCGTTCGGCATCAGGGGTGACGTTGATCAGGCATCGCCCGGTGGCCGGCGACTCGCCCCCGGCCATCGAGGTGGCGAAACGGACACCGACGTGTTCGAGGTCGTGGGCGAACGTATGACCGAGGGCGTCGTCGCGGACCTTGCCGATGAAGCCCGCTCGAGCACCGAGCATCGCGGCGACGACGGCGGTGTTCGCGGCGGACCCACCGGAAAGCTCGACCAGATCCCCGCCACTGGCCACCGTCGCGCCCGCCATCCCCGAGTAGATCGGAACGGCACGGGTCTCGTCCACCAGTTCCATCTTGCCCTTGGTCAAGTCGTGATCGGCGAGGAACCGATCATCGGCATGAGCGAGCACATCGACGATCGCGTGTCCGATGGTGACCAGTTGGACGGCATCGGCAGCAGGAACGCTCACGGTCCGGAGACGCTAGTGGTTGCCGGCACCACCGAGAAGGTCCGTTCGGCCCAATCCGGCGGCGACGAACATGCGGCGATAGAGCGACAAGACTCGGAGGAATGTGTCGTCCTGCCGTCGCCGATCCGGCCGTCAATCCGTACCGCCTGCCCCGCACGGCCCGGCCGGTCCGCTACGACCTCACCATGGCGCCCGATCTCCACCGCCGGGATTTCGTCGGCGACGTGGCAATCGAGCTCGACATCGCCGCCTCGACCGCCGAACTCGTCTGCAACGCCAAGGATCTCGAGATCACCAGGGCGTGGGTCGTGTCGGAAGACGGATCCCGCAACACCGCGACCGCCACGCTCGACGACGTCAGCGAACGGGTGACGTTCGTCTGTGAGCGTACGATTCCAGCCGGCCGCTCCACGCTTCACATCCAGTTTCTCGGCTCGCTCAACGACAAGCTGGTCGGATTCTACGCCAGCACCTATGCGGCGGACGATGGCAGCACCAAGGTGATCGCCACGACGCAGATGGAAGCGACCGACGCACGCCGTGCCTTTCCGTGCTGGGACGAACCCGACGCCAAGGCGGTGTTCGCCATCACGCTGGTCGTGGAGCCCGGACTCATGGCCGTGTCCAACATGCACGAACTGTCCAGCACGAGGCTCGCGTCGGGGAAGCATTCGGTCCGTTTCGCAGACACACCCGTGATGTCGAGCTACCTCGTGTGCATGGTCGTCGGCGAGCTGGAGGCGACTCCGGTCGTCGACGTGGGGGGAATACCTTTGCGGGTCATCGCCCGTCCCGGTCGTACCGGCCAAGCTGCCTTCGCCCTCGAGATCGGCGCGTTTGCTCTGACCTACTTCACCGACTGGTACGGCATCGAGTATCCCGGCACCAAGCTCGACCTCATCGCCACGCCCGACTTCGCGTTCGGCGCGATGGAGAACCTCGGGGCAGTCACGTTCCGAGAAGCTCTCCTGCTCGTGGACGAGGCCAGAGCCTCGAAGCCGGAGCTCGAACGGATAGCCGACGTCGTCGCGCACGAGATCGCCCACATGTGGTTCGGTGATCTCGTCACGATGCAGTGGTGGAACGGGCTTTGGCTCAACGAGGCGTTCGCCACGTTTGCGGAAGTGTCGTGCGTCGCGAGGTTCCGGCCCGAATGGGAACGGTGGACCTCGTTCGCTCTCTATCGGTCGATGGCCCAACAGGTGGACGCTCTCCACAGCACCAGACCGATCGAGTTCCCGGTCATCTCGCCTTCGGACGCGAGCGGGATGTTCGACGTTCTCACCTACGAGAAAGGCGCTGCCGTGCTGCGAATGCTCGAGCAGTACCTGGGTGAGGAGGCGTTCCGTCTCGGCGTGAAGCACTACCTCGAATCGCACGCCTTCGCGAACGCCGAGACCACCGATCTCTGGGACGCCATCGAGGAGTCGACCGGTGCGCCGGTCCGGAACCTCATGGACGGTTGGATTCTCCAAGGCGGCTTTCCGCTGGTGTCGGTCACTGCGACGACTAGCGGTTCCGCCGTCTCGTCGCTGACCCTGTCGCAGACGCCGTTCACCTATCTAGAGCAAGCGGTCGGCCCTACCACGTGGGACGTACCCGTCCTGTACCGATCATTGGGCGGGCCGTCCGCCGGGACGACCGGAGGTGTCCTGTTCGGGGGCGCCGCGCTGACGGTGGATCTCCCCGCCGGTTCGACCGGCGCTGTCGTGAACGCCGGCGGTCACGGCTATTACCGCGTCCGCTACGACGACGTCCTGGCTGCCACAATCGCCGCGTCCTTCGACCGGCTTGCACCCGTCGAGCGGTACGACGTCGTGGCCGACGTGTGGTCCGCCGTCCTGGCGGGTGCGTCCCCCATCGCATCCTTCGTCAAGCTGGTTCAGGCCCTGCCAGGTGAGCGCGACCCCAACGTCTGGTCCGCCGCCCTCACCGGACTTCGACGGCTCGACGCGATCGCACTCGACGCCGACCGTCCGAAGCTCCAGGCGCTGGTGCGCTCCCTGCTGGGCCCGATCGTCGAGGAGCTGGGAACTTCGCGAGCCGTCGGCGAGAGCCCACTCATCTCGGCACTGCGTGGTTCGCTCACCGAATCGCTGGGGACGCTGGGCCGAGACCCCTCTGTCGGCGACCGCGCCTCGGCGGCACTCGACCGCATCCTGGCCGAAGACGCTTCGATCGACGCCGATCTCGCTCCGGCCCTCCTCACCGTCGCCGCCACGAACGGCGACGGGGTGCGATACGAAAGGATCGAGGCCGCCCGGGCATCAGCGTCCTCGCCCCAGACCGACCTCCGTCTCCTGCACGCACTCGGATCATTCAGCGAGCCGGCGTTGGTCGCCCGCAGCCTCGACGCTTGCCTCAGCGATGCCGTTCGTTCGCAAGACGCTCCGTTCGCGATCCTGCGAATGCTTGGCGCTCGAAGCAGCGCAGTGCAGACGTGGAACTTCCTCCGCGATCACTGGGAGACCGTCGTCAACCGACTTCCCGAAGTGTCGCTTCCGCGCATGCTCGAGAACATCAGCGTGCTGACAGCGGAGCCGACGGCGACCGAGGTCGCGGCGTTCTTCACCACCGGACCGGGTGCTTCGTTCGCCAAAGGCAAGAAGGCCATGGACCAGCACCTCGAGCGCCATGAGGTGCACCGCCGCCTCGCCCGGCGGGCCGGCGAACTGACGTCTGCGCTCGAAACCTGAGACGAATCTCAGATTGTCATTCGGGATCAGGGCAACCGGACAGGCACACGATCGGCACGGCTTGGGCGAGTCCACGAACCTCCACGGCACCCATCGGGGTGATGTCGGCGTCGGCGGGGGCATAGTCCGCCAACTCGGCTGTCACGAGCGTCTGGCCGGGGGCGGCGTCGTTGCAGAGACGGCTGGCGAGATTGACGGGCGTGCCGATGTAGTCGTCGCCTTCGAACAGAATGACCATCCCGCCGGCGATGCCCGACCGGAGACGGAGCGGGAAGCCGATCGAGACCAGCCGCTCCGAGATATCGAGGACCGACGCGAGCAGTGGGCCCGTGTCGACGCAGACGAACATGGCGCCGTCACCCAGCCACTTGTCGATGCGGACTCCGTGATGTGACGAGATCTCCCGCACGACCGCACGGAACTCGGCGAGTCTCGAAACGGCTGCGGCATCGCCGTACGTGTCGGTGAAGGCGGTGAACCCGGAGATGTCGATGAATCCGAACGTCCGCTCGACGCGGGTAACGGGCGGTGCCGCGGTGGCAACGGTCGATGTCTCCATGGGAAAGGCCCAGGCTACCAACGGACGGACCGCGAGAGGCGATCGCCGACGGAAGTCACTCCAGACACGCCACCTGGGCTCCACCTGCCCACGATGCGCGGCGGGCCCGAAACGGCACGACTCGACCGTCAGAGGAGCGCCTCGCCTCCGGACACCGCCAACTCCCACATGCGGGAATACGCGCCGCCGAGTGCGATGAGGTGGTCGTGCGACCCCTGTTCGACAACGCGTCCGTCATCGATGACGACAACGCGGTCGGCGCGCCGAGCCGTATCGAGCCGATGGGCGACCACGACCGTGGTCGCGCCCTCGGCGAGCACCCTGAGTGCTTCCTGCACCACTGCTTCGGTGGAAAGGTCCAACGTCGCCGTCGCCTCGTCGAGCAGGAGGAGGCGCGGCTTCACCAGCGCAGCGCGCGCCAGGGCGATCAGCTGACGCTGACCGGCAGCGAGGGACTTCCCACGGGCCTGCACATAAGTCGCGTACCCGTCGGGGAACTCCTCGATGAACACGTCTGCGCCGACAAGCCGTGCAGCGCGCTCGACTTCCTCCAACGACGCGGACGGTCGTCCGAACCGGATGTTGTCGGCGATCGTCGCACCGAAGAGCATCGGCTCCTGCGGCACATAACCGAGCATCGATCGCCATTCGTCCAAGTCACAGGCGCGCAGATCGATTCCCTCGACGAGGATCTGACCGACCGTCGGGTCGTAGAACCGCGGCAGCAGCTTCACGATCGTCGACTTCCCTGCTCCGGTCGGCCCGACGATCGCCACGCTCTCACCGGCGTCGATCGACAGGTCGACGCCTTTGAGCGCTTCGTTCGGTGAGGTCGCATACGAGAACCGCACGCCGCGGAGTTCAATTCGGACGCCACGCCTGCGGCCGTCGGTCGACGCCGGAACATGCTGCGCGTGTTCGGGAAGCGGACGCTCCACTGTCGACGGCTCGCGGAAGAGGTCACGGAGCTTCGACATCGCCGCCCCGGCCTGCTGCCAGGAGTCGATCACGGTCGTGAGCTGTTGGATCGGGGCGAAGAGTTGCGCCAGCAGGAGCAGGTAGGCCGCCAGCTGCCCGGCCGAGACGGAGCCATCACGGACGAGACCCACGCCACGCCAGAGCACCAGCGCGCTGGCGATCACACTCAACGCGTCGACGACCGGGAAGTACGCCGACGCGGCGCGCTGTGCGTCGAGTCGCGACGCACGGTAATCGTCGACGATCGCGCCGAACTCTTCGACGGAGCGGCGCTCGCGTCCGAACGCCTGGGTGACCTTGGCTCCGGCAAAGGACTCCGCGAGGTTGGCGTTCACCCCCGACACCCGGTCGCGTACCGAGAGGTACGCGACCGACGAGATCCGGCGGAACCAGAGCGTGGCAAGGACCAGCACGGGGAAGGTCGCCAGCGCAACGAGCCCAAGCGTCAGATTGGTGAGCAGCAGGAATCCGGCAACGCCGATCACGAGCAGCAGGTTGAGGAGCAGCGCCACCACACCCTGTTGGACGACGTTGGCGAGGGCGTCGACGTCCCCCGTCACGCGGGTGAGAATCCGCCCCGTCAGTTCGCGTTCGTAGAAGTCGAGGCCCAGCCGTTGGAGATGCGCCCCGACGCGAATCCGCAAACCGTAGAGGAGGCGTTCGCCGACCATGCCGATCAGCAGCGCAGAACCCCGACTGGCGAAGAGGCCGACGACCGTTGCCAGAAGAAAGGTCGAGACGGTCGCCCCGAGCGACCAGCCTCCAGGGGTGCGACGCGTCACGGTGTCGATGCCACGACCGATCAGACCCGGCCCGATAACCGTCGTCAACGCCTCGACGACGACCAGCGCCAGCCCAGCGGTGAGGAGTCTGCGGTGCGGTCGCAGCAGCGCCGACCATTTGGGCACCGACGTGTCCCTCAGCGCGCCGTCGAGGGCCGTTGCCGCGTCCTCCGGCGGACGGTCGTCGGCCGGCGGCAGGGCGGCGAGACGGGCGAGCGTCTTCTCCGTGGGCACGATGGTGAACCCTCCGCCCATCATCCCGCCGCCCGGCGGACCGCCACCCGGGCCGCCCGGCCCGCCGCCGCGCATCTCGAGCGGCTGGCCGGCGCGGATTCTGCTCGGTGGCCCGCCCGCCGTCTCGACGGGAGCCACCCGGACCGAGGGCGCGATCGCAACGGTTGCCGACGCCGGCACGAGTGTCGTGTCGGATGGACCGTCGAGGTCGCCGGTCATGAGCACTCGGTACGGTTGGCTGCGCCGGAGCAGCTCGGCATCGGTTCCGGAATCGATGACCTTCCCCCGGTCGAGCAGCAGCACACGGTCGACGAGCGACAGCGTGGATCTCCGGTGCGCGATCACGATGGTCGTTCGCCCGCGCATCACCTTGCGGAGCGTTTCCTGGATCTCTGCTTCGGTGCGGACGTCGAGTGCGGAAGTCGCGTCGTCGAGAACCAGCACCCGCGGGTCCGTGAGGAGCGCTCGGGCGAGACTGAGGCGCTGCCGCTGACCTCCGGAAAGCGTGAGGCCCTGTTCGCCGACGACCGTGTCGATGCCGTTCGGTAGGGCCTCGACGAAGTCGAGTGCTTCCGCTTGACGAAGCGCAACGCGGACCTCGTCGTCCGACGCGTCGGGACGTCCGAACGCCACGTTGGCCCGGACGCTCGCCGAGAACAGGAACGCGTCGTCGTGCACAACGCCGACGCGTCGGCGGAGGGAGTTCAGGGTCACGTCCTTCACATCGTGTCCGTCGATCTCGACGCTGCCCGACCCGGCATCCACGAGCCGGGACAGCAACAGGGTGACGGTCGATTTCCCCGACCCGCTCGCCCCGACGATACCGATGGCCTCCCCGGCTGCGACTCGTAGGTTCAGGCCATCGAGGACAGGTTCGTCCCGGACGAACGAGAAACCGACGTCGCGGAGCTCGACCACGCCCGGTCCATCGGGCAAGGCGATGGCCTCCCGGCGCTCGACGACGGCAGTCTGCAGGTCGAGGAGCTCGTAGACCCGTTCGGCCCCGGCCCGGGCCATCTGCGACAACGCGAACACCATGGCCGAGAAGCGGATGGGGGCGATGAGCTGTCCCAGATAGGTGGCGAACGCGATGAACGTCCCGATGCTCACGGTCGATCGGCGCACGAGCGTGCCGCCGAGGAGGAGCAGCGCCACCGAGGCGAGGGAGGGGACGGCCGACAGGAGCGGCGCCCATTTCGCGTTCAACCGCACGTTGCGAATGCGGCTGGCGTAGAGCGTTCGCGCCGACGCTTCGAGCCGGGCGAGTTGCGCCTGCTCCTGGCCGAACCCCTTCACCACACGTACACCGACGATCGACTCGTCGGCGATGTTCGCAAGATCACCCTGCTTGGCCTGGGCATCGAGACTCGACGGGTACACCCACTTGCGGAGCTGACCGCCGGCGAACCACAGCGCCGGAAGCATCGATAGCACCACGAGCGTCAGCAACGGCGAGAGCGTGACCATCACGGCGATGGAGATCACGAGCTGAACAACGCTCGAGCTGACGAGTGGAATCGTCGAGATCAGCTGGTTGATCATCGTCACGTCGGCGTTGGCCCGACTGACGACCTGGCCCTGCGAGAGCGCGCCGTGCGTCACCGGATCCAACTGCTGGAGGTGCTCGTGGAGACGACGACGGAGGTCGGTCTCCGCCTCGATGGCGACCCGGCCACCGAACCACCGGCGCATCCAGGTCGCCACTCCGCGGAGGATGGCCAGAACCATCAGCGCGGCAACGCCGGCGGTGACATGGGCCGTGCCGCGGTCGAGTGCCCGGTCGACGACGTCGCGCACGATGACCGGCACCAGAATCGCCGTCAATGCGCCGAGAAGCGCACCACCCATCGCCAGGAGGACAAGTCGGCGGTGCGGGCGGAGGTCACGCACGATCCGGCGGAACCAAGTCGGCTCGATTGGCATCACTCCGACCGCTGCTGGGATTGATGTCGAGGGCGGACCGGCCGCTTTAGACGTTGCACCTTCCATCCGCTCAGGGGCCGCTTCCGCGGGGCGGCCGGGCGTCGGCGCGTTCACGGAGTCACCGAATCGAAGCCGAGCAGCGTGCGGAAGTGCATGCCCCGTTCGCGATAGTCGCGGAACCGGCCGAAGCTCGGCGCCCCCGGCGAAAGCAGGATGACCCCACCGGCCGGCGTCACCTGGTCGGCACGCGACACGGCTTCGTCAAATCCCGCCGGTCCGTCGAACAGTTCGACATGCACGTTGGTCGCTTTCCGGACCGCAACGGCCGCCTCGATCAGGGGAACCAGCCGCTCGCCACTCTGAGGCACTCCGAGCACCCACGTTGCAGCCGTTCGGGCCGCACACGCCGACGCCAGCGGTGCGTAATCGAGCCCGCGATCGAATCCGCCCACGATGATCGACACCGGGCGGTCTCTATACGCCTCGAGAGCGGCAACAGCCGCCTGAGGGGCCGTGGACAGCGAATCATCGATGACCAGTCGGCCGTCCCTTGTTCCCACGACCTGCAGGCGGTGTGCGAGTGGTTCGAAACTATCGAGGGCGGCCTGCAAGTCATCGGCGCGCATAGCAATGTCATAACCCATCGTCCGGAGTGCCGTAAGGGCGCCGGCCACGTTCGAGGCGTTGTGCGAGCCGATCAGGCGGCTCGAACTGATGGTCACCAGCAGCTGGCCATCGGCGTCGATGACGTCGCTCCCGCGTGCCCGGATCGTGCCGTCCACGCCAAACGCGTCGAGCGAACGATGGGTCCGGGCTTCCTCTGCGACGTCGGCGTTGGCCATGTTCGCAGCAAGTCGGCAGCCCGGGTCAGCGAAGAGATTCATCTTGTCGGCGTAGTACCGCTCCTTTGTCCCGTGCCAGTTGAGATGCTCCGGGAACAACGCCGTGAGAACGCCGTGCTCAGGGCTCACGCCGACCTCGGCACATTGGAAGCTCGAAAGTTCGAACACGTATCGTTCGGGGCCGTCGACCGGCCCGGTAGCACCGGCGTCACGCCGCTCCCCGAGGACTTCGATCGGTGCGCGACCGATGTTGCCGGCAAGGACAACCGACTCGCCGAGGGAAGCGAGGAGGTGGTGCAGGAGCGAGGAGGTCGTGCTCTTGCCTTTGCTCCCGGTGATCCCGACCATCCGACGTCCTTCCGTCTCCTCCATCCAGAGGGCGGTCCCGCCGGTCACCACTTTTCCGCCAGCGGCCTGCGCGAACCGCCCGACGTAGGGACTCACCCCGGGAGACTTGACGATCACCTCGGCACGACCGAGAGCGGCGCGTCCTTCGGGAGAGTCGCTCGAGCGGACCCTTGTGCCCGGCAGCGGTTCGCCGTCGACGATCACCGTCAACTCGGCAGGTGGAGCGTGGCGCAGGAGAACGCTGACCGCAGCATTCCCCTCGTTGCCGGCGCCCCACACGACGACCCGACGACCCCGCAGGTCATCGAGGTGGACACCCGATGTCGCGAATCCGGTCATGTCAGCACGCTCGAATACGGGATCGGCATGGCAACAGGGTCGGGGGTGAGCGCAACTTCGCGTTGGGAAGTCGTCGGCCACAGCCCGGCTTTGCGGACAGCGTGGCACAGAGCCGACACGACCGGATGATCCTGCCAGTCCGCACGTTCACTGACCATCGCCAGCGCAACCCGACACTCGACGGACTCCCCGACGCACTCGAAGGGCTTCCACGCGGTCAGGCCCAGAAGCGCTTCGAATCCGGCCATCGGCGACGAGGCGAACACGTCGAGGCCCCAGATCGACTCGACCTCCCGGCGATCCAAGACCGTGGCGAGAGCCAGGAACACGAACTGGCACTTCGCGCACGTGCCGTCCCAACGGTCGACTCGACGCGAGGGATCGGAACGGAAGGCACCGTTACACGACGAGAACGTCGAGAAGTAGCGCTCGCAGGTGGACGCGAACCGACGAGCGATTGACAACTCCGACATGCCCCGGAGCAGCGAGAACGATCGCAGGCTCGGAGTGATGCGTTCGAGTGCCGCTCCCAGAAGCATCTCGGCTTCTGCGCTCTTGGACCACTGATGGTTGATCTCGGTGCCGCGGTAGAGCACATTGCCTTCGGACGCCGAGCGCTCGTTGGACAGCACGACAGCGTCGTGACCGCCGATTAGCGCGGCGATCAACGATGCCCAGGTCACGATTGCCGTGACGGGAACGTGTCCGTTCAGCGCACCCCGTTCGACGAGCGCAACGAGCGACGGATCGATGACCCGCGCGACCGCGACGTCGCCGAGTCCCGACGCCGTGATCACGTCCTGGATGACCGGAAAGCGGCGCACCGTGACAAGCGTCGGGGCGAACCCCGCCCGGCGCATCACCTCGATCGTGACGCACGAGTCCTTGCCTCCGCCGACGGGGACAAGCGGACCGTTGCGCAGCGACAACCCGATCGGGGGAGGTGTTGACCCTCGCGCGACCGGGAACGTCCACGCCGGATCGAGGAGCTCGAGATCGTTCTCCCAGCAGAACTCGCCGAGTCCGTTGGTGAGCAGCGCCCGATGGTAGGCAACGTCCGCGTCGGACCAGACGCCGTGCTCGACGATCACCTGGCCCGGCGCCGCGAGTTTGTAGTAACTGAGCCCGGTGACCACGGCGAGGTGGTCGAGGAGCCGGTGCAGCACCCTGCGGCGGTCGTCGTCGAACACCAGCGGATCGACATTCGGGAATCGGAACGTTTCGTGCAGTTCCACCCGTCGGCCATCGGCCGTTTCCAGCGCATAAGAGCACAGCACCTCACCTGTGCGCTGATCGAACGACCAGCCGGTGGACCGGAATCTCACGTAGTGGAAGGGATCGAACGGGTCCACTCCGGCTGCGAGTCCAGAGTTCTGATCGCCATTCTGCACTACTTCACGATACCGGCCACCGCCCGGTGCGGTCACCTTCCGCCGACGATGGCGGCGTTGCGGCGCTCCCACATCCAGCCCATGAGGGCCTCGATGGGAAGGGGGCGGCTGAGGATGTAGCCCTGTCCGACCGCCACTCCGAGCTCGCGCAGGCGTTCCCATGTGGCATCGTCTTCGACGCCTTCGGCAACGGTGCGAAGACCGAGCTGATCCGCAAGCGTGACGACGGCGGTCACGATGGCCGCGGCATCCGCGTCATCGGCAACGTCCTTCACCAATGCCCGATCCAGCTTGAGCTCATCGGCGACCAGTCGCCGAAGGTACCCGAGTGACGAGTACCCGGCACCGAAGTCGTCGATCGACAGACCGATGCCGAGGGCGTGGAGACCGGCGAGGGCCAGACCGATCTCGGGGTCGTCGTCGACGTACTCCCGCTCGGTCAGCTCGAACACGAGCCCACTCGGCACGACTCCGGTCTCTTCCAGCATGGCCGTCACCCAGGACAGGAGGTCGGGCCGCTTCAGCGTCCGAACGGACACGTTCACCCCGACCGATGCCTCGAGGCCGCGATCGCGCCAGGAACGACAATCGATCAGCGAGGTGCGCAGCACGAATTCGGTCAGTGGCTCGATGAGCCCAGATTGCTCGGCGAGACCGATGAACTCGTCGGGCGCAATGTGGCCGAGCAGTGGATGGTGCCACCGCACGAGTGCTTCGACGCCTTGGACGACACCGGTGCCGAGATGAGCCTTCGGCTGGTAGTTCACCGTGAGCGAACCGGCGACGAGCGCAGCCCGAAGCTCGCGGAGCAGCTCGACGCGCCGATGGCTCTGCGACTCCATCCCCGCGGCGAACACCCGCGGCGAGGTCTCTCGCTTGGCCTTGGCCTCGAACATGGCGAGGTCGGCCCGGCGCATCACGATCGCGTGGTTTCGACCGTGCTCGGGTACGAGCGCGATGCCGACGGCGGCATCGAGGGTCACGGTGGCCGCGTCGAGAGCCGCGGCAGCCCGCACGGCCAAGAGCACCCGTTCGGCGATCACCAGCGCCACCGACTCGTCGACATCGGGGATCAGTACGGCGAACTCGTCTCCGCCGAGCCGGGCGACCGTGGCTGCGCGAGGAAGCACGGCGAGGATCCGTTCGGCGAGGAGCACGAGGACGTCGTCACCCAACTCGTGGCCGAGGGTGGAGTTGATCTCCTTGAATCCATTCAGATCGAGGGAGAGGAGCGCACCGCGGCGGTTTGTGCCGAACTCGTCGATCGCCGTGTTCAGCCCGTGCCGGCTCACCAATGAGGTGAGCGGGTCGACGAACGCTGCTCGCGCCTTCTCGCGCAGCTCCTCCTGAACGCGCTCCTGCAGTCGGCTCGCCCGCACCGCGACGGCAGTCTGGTCGGCCATCGTGGCAAAGAGCTGACAGTCCGAGGGTGAGAAAGTCGCAAGCTCGTCGGAGCGGTTGCGCACCGCGATCACGCCAAGCACTTCGTCGCCGTGCATCAACGGAGCGGCGAGGATGTCCCGGGCCCCGACCATGGACCGGTAGGCCTGGGCGTCCTCGCCGAAAGTCGATTCATTGATCACGACGGCCCGCTTCGAGGCGACGATCCGCTCCCACAGCCAGTCCCCCGGGGCGGGAATCCCGATCCCCCGGTGTTGGGCGCCGGCAATGGCACGCACGGCAATTTCGCCACGCGAGAGCGTGATCTCGCCCGTCTCTGCGCTGAGCAGCAGGCGGGCCTGTTCCGCCGCGCGCTCGCTGATCAACTGGTGGTCCACCACGCTGCGGGCGAGTGCCGCGGTGTAGTCCTGAAGCAGCCGGAGCCGCGAGAACCGCTCGCGGAGAATGACATACGCCCGGTACGCGAGAAGCGGGAGCAGGCAGACGACAACGACCAGCATCATGGCCAAGCGGCTCTGTGTCTGCACCATGGAAGCAATCAACGCCAGCGACGTGAAGCACGTACACGCGGCCATGCTCACGAGCGTCGTCGCGATGAGGCTCCGCATCGTCTCGTGCTCATTACTAAGCACACCGACGAGATGGACGATAGCGAGACGTACGAACCTGACCGCAAGCACGACGAAGAGAACCGCGCCCCAGGTACCGGTGCGTAGAACGAAAGGATCCGGGTCGACCCGGCCGACGATCTCGAGAACTGTCGCGATCTCGGCAACGGACAGCGCTGCGCTCCGGAGCCGCTCACTCCGTTGACCGTGGCGAGTGGCGATGACGGCCACCGCCATCCCGGCCATCGCACACGTCAGAACATGGATCGGACGGGAGGCGAACAGCGCGACAACGAGCGGCAACTCGGTTGCCGCGACGACGTGGACGGTTCCCCCGATACGTTCGCGAAGGCAGTAGCGCCCGGCGAGGAAGAAGGCAACGACCATGAGAGCCAACGGCACTCGGACCCCGCTGGCAGGAGCGGCGACGGTGGACAGGTCCAACGCGAACGCCGTGACCACCGCGACGGACCCGCTGAAGAGCAGCGTCGAGGCAAGACGGAACTGGTGACCCGGCTGATGAACGCCCGGCGGCTCTCCGAAGAACTCGCCCGACGAAAGGTCATGGTCGTCGCCGAGACCCCCGGGCTCGCTGCGCTCCATCCGAACGGTGGCGCGCTTCGACACCCGGGAATGCGCGGTGGCATCGCCTGGGCCGGCCTGGCGGGTCGAAGGTGGAGTCGCAAGAGGCACAGCGGGGCAAGTCTTACCGATCGCTGCCATTCGGACGGCGCATAGGACGGTTTCCGCCATGTGGACCGCGATCCGCTGACCCCGGCCGCGTCCGCCGCTCCACCCGGAGAGCTGAGGGACCCGAGCGCGGATCGGTCAGAGGAGGACCGAGGCCGAGTTCCAGATGATCGTCGCCGCCACCCGGGTGAGCGCCTCCCGAATGTCCGGGTCTACGCGGGATCCGAAGTCGCTGACCTCGGCTTGCGCGTGCACGACACCAGGCTCAGTGCCCACCCAACGCGTGGTTGGACGCGCCAGAAGGCGGCGCATCGCCGTGTTGTCCCGCAGGACATCGGCGGTGAATCGATCGATCCCACTCGCGGCCGCGGCGATGCCAAGCGCCTCGATCAGCAGAGTGCCGACACCTCTTCCTTGCCAATCGTCGACCAGACCGAAGGAGATGTCGGCCTCGCGATGATCCGTAAGCGAACGAATGAACCGGGCCGATCCGATCGGGACGAGTTGCGGGTCGGCTGCGTCGATGGCGACCCAGGCGAAATGGTCGACGTAGTCGACGTCGAGGAGGTAGCGGATGACGGACTCCGGCGGCATACCGCCGGAGAAGAAACGGCGCTGGAGAGACTCACGCGACATCGCCGCGAGCCCCGCGGCGAGAAAGGGGCCGTCGGTCGAGAGACCCGGTCGGAGCAGGATGGTCAGGCCATCGGCCAAAGGCACACTGACCGGTTCGGCGAGAGCAGCAAGTCGCCCGGCAACCAGCCGGGCGAGCCCCTCGGCGACGCGTTGGTCGGCGAGAACGCGGTGGAAGTCGGTTGCCGAGCCGACGAAGGCGACAACGTCGGTCGTCGCGGTGACTGTTGCGCTTCGCGGTCTCCCGGTGACGAGCGCCAACTCGCCGACCAAGGAACCGGCCTGGGCGACCCCGATCCTGACAGCACCGGTCGTGGTCGGGCGCGAGACATCAGCCGTGCCTGATGCCAGGTAGGCGAACCATTCGGCACGTTCACCTTCACGCATCATGACCTCACCCGGATCGAAATGCCTCGTCGGGAGCGATTGGACGACACCCTCCAACGCGTCGCGCATCTCTGCGTCGACTTCGACTCCTGATCGATGCCCTGGCCGCCGCGTGGATGTGGCGTCCGCTGCGCCGTCCGGCTCCCCGGGCGTCGGTGCCCCCGAGATCGTCACGCTTTCGGCAGCCAGTCGCCCATGCCGTACGGGTCGGGGTCCGGTGCGCTGAAGTGCTCGTGCACGATCCCCCAATCGCCGGGCGCGTGTTCGGTGATGACGTAGGTGCCGCGCAGACGAAGGGTCTTGGCGACGTCACCGACGGTCACGTGAAGGTCGAGGATGCCGGCGATCCAACCCATCTTCTCTTCGATCTGAGCGAACGGACCTTCGACCCAGTCGTAGCCGCTGATGCGTATCGGGGAGTTCAGGTACGCCGTCCATCCCGACGCGATGGCCGCCCCCGTGAGGGTGCTCCAACGCGGTCCTTCGAGAAAGACGTAGCTTCGGTCGCCCGGGTCGTAGCCGGCGATCACATCCCGAACCCGCTCCTCGACGATCGAACGAATGAACGCGTCGGCCCAGGCGGTCGGGTTGCTGCGGTCAAGGGCGGGCATGGCGGTCTCCTGGGAGGTTGTGGCTTCGGTCGGCACGAGCTTCGGACAAACGTACTTCGGCCCGGGTCGCACTCGGCCGGGTCAACGATCGGGTCAGCGACCTTCGACGGCGGCCTGAGCGAGCCGACGGCCGAGGTCGCGTCCGAACGAGATGCACGGACCGACGAGCATGCCGGAGCAGAAGGAATTCCCCATGTAGGCGGCCGACCCGAGCAGCTCACCGAGTCCATACAGGTTCCCGATGACCGAACCATCGCTTCGCCGGATGCGCAACTGCTCGTCGACATCGATCCCCGCAAAGGTGATCAGCGTGATGCCGTGGTTGCGCATCGCATAGAACGGCGCACGTTCGATCCGGGCCGGGAACACCGTGCGACCGAGGTCAGGATCGTGCCCGCTCTCGACGGCATCGTTGTAGGCCGCCACGCTCGCTCGCAGTGCCTCGGGTGGGAGCCCCGCCTTTCGGGCAAGCTCTTCGACGGTGTCGGCCACGAACACGCCCGGTCGGACGTCGGCGCGTGACCGCATGTCGTCGGCCGACCACCCGACGACGATGTTCGGCGATTCGTCGACGGCACGGTCGTCGAACACCGTATAGAAGGTCATCGTCGGCACTTTCGTAAGCGCGCGTTCCTTCAGATCCACCGACGGCTCGTCCTCGGCCACGAACCGCCGGCCGTCAGGGCCGACATAGATCTCCCACGGTGTCCGTTCGGTGGCGACGAGGAGTGGGCGATCGGCCCACTGCACGCGCTCGGGATCTTCGGGCGACGGCATCCCGCCGAAGGTCGGAAGGTACGTCCCCACGCCGGCTACGTGGGCCCCGTGGCGTCGGGCGATCTCGAGGCCGTCACCGGTGCTCGTGGTCGCAGCGGCGCTCACGAGGGGAGCGCCGTCAAGCTCGGCGAACAGACCGGGTGCTGATCCGTACCCACCCGTCGCCAGAACGACACTCTTCGCGCGGACCACCGACTCCGTCCCGTCGGTCCGCCGGACCACGGCACCGACACAGACACCGTCCTCGATGACGAGGTCGTCGAGGGCCGTGCTCAGTGCGATCGCAAGACGGCCGCCCGAGACGCGTGACTCGACCATCGGGGCGAACAGCTCAAGGAGCGAACGGCCTTCCTTCGCGCCGTAGTACGTGCGCGCCGTGTCGTACGGCTCGTGGCCGTAAACGACGCGCGGCGTGACCGGGTCGAACTCGAATCCGCACGACTCGAGCCAGTCGACCATCTCAGGAGCGAGCTCGACGGCGCGGCGGGCGATGTCTTCCCGTGCCGTTCCCTCGCTGATCCGCTGGACATCGGCATAGTGCCGTTCGGTGGAGTCATCGACGATTCCATAGGCGCGCTGACGGTTCGTCCCGGCGGCCGAGAAATGACCCCCGGTGAGGTGCAGGGTTCCGCCGATCCGGTCTGCCTTGTCGACGAGGAGCACGCGCGCTCCGGCGTCGACCGCGGCGATAGCGCAGGGAAGTCCAGCCGTTCCAGCGCCGACGATCAGGACGTCGAGGGGCGAACCACGGTCGCTTTCATCGGTCACGGCTCACCCCTCTCAGGACGGATCGGCTCTCAGGACGGATCCGCACAGACGAGATATCGTGCAGACGTTTCGCTCGGCGGAACGCTGTTCCACTTCGCACGGCCACTGTAGGGCCGGCACGTCGGCAAGGAAACTCGCATGATCACGCCACCCGTTCCGTTGATGACGAGCCCCGACCATGTCCTGATCGGCTCCCGCGACCCCGAACGCCAAGCCGCCTTCTGGGTGGCGATGGGCTTCGAGGTCACCGAACGTACGACGGTCGACGCCGCCCTTGGCCGACTCTACGGAGTGGAGGAAGGGTCGGAGCAGATCTCGCTGGCCGTTCCCGGCGCGTCGGCCGGAGGTCTTCGAATCGTCGCCACCGCGCAGCCGGAGGTAACTATGGGCCCGTGGGATCGCGGCCCGTTTGCCGTTGATCTCTACACCCGCGACATGGACCGATCACTCGATGCGGCGGTGGCCGCGGGTGCAACGCATCGCGGGCGGATGGTCTACGAGTTCGGCACCATGCGCCTCGAAGAGGGGAAGACGACCGGACCGGACGGAGTTCGGCTCGTGTTCATCGCCAATTCCACGCGACGACCGAGCGTGCTCGACCACGACGAGTCCCGGCTGCACTCCGAGGTGCATTCGATCGTGAACATCGTCGACTCCGTCGACACCTTCTCGACGGCGTGGCGAGATGGTGGTGGCCTCACCGTTCTTGGCGACGCCGTGATCTCCACGCCCGGGCTTGCCGATCTGATGGAGCTTCCCAAAATCGTCAGCGCGCGTATGGGTCTCTACTGCGATGCTGCGGTCACCCCCATCCGCTATGAGGCGTTGGAGTTCGTCGGTCTCGACGCCGCCGACACTTCGGTATTGGTCCCGCAATGGCCGTTACGCCCGGGGCAGCCCATCGGTGTGTTCGTCGTGGAGCGCTTCGACGACGTGCTCTTCGCCCTCGACACGAGTGGTTTCGACATGGAAGGCGACGTCACCGTCGACGGACGGCGGATCGTGATGGGTGTAGACCCGTGCGGCATCCGCTTCGAGGTCCGCTCCCGCTGAGCCCTGGTCGTCAGGAGCGCGTCAGGGCGTCGCCGCGACCTCGAACCGGAAGCGTTCCCACAGGCGTTCCACATCGGCCCGCTCGGTTCCCTCGACCCCGATCGACACGCGCACCATCCACCGTCCGTCGAGTTGCGACGGTGAGCAGAAGGCCTCACCCGACGTGTTGATACGCCGGACCCAGGCGAGGGTGAACACGTCGAGCGCGTCGCCCGCGATGCCCCCGGGTTCGTAGCGGACACACACGGTTTGCAGCGTCACCGGAGCCAGGACCCGCCAGCCCGGTGCACCCCGCACCTGCTCGGCGAACCACTGCGCGTTGGCGAGATCGCGACGCAGACGGGACTGGATCGCCTCGACGCCGTCGAGGCGGAGTTGGAACCACAGCTTCAGCGAACGGAAACGCCGCCCCAGGGGGATCCCCCAGTCGCGGTACTGGGTGGCGACCCGATCGGTCGCCGTCGACCGGAGATACGACGGATCCGTCGACATCACGCCCACGAGGGCGGCAACGTCGCGGACGTAGTACAGCGAGCAGTCGAGGATCGTGCCCATCCACTTGTGGGGATTCCACGACAGCGAATCGGCACGTTCCACGCCATCAAACAGCGGCCGGCACTCCGGAAGGAGCATCGCCGAGCCAGCCATCGCCGCGTCGACGTGCAGCCAGATGTCGTGCTTCTCACAGAGGTCGGCGAGCGGCTGGATCGGATCGAAAGCGGTCACCCCGGTGCTGCCCAGCGACGCCACCACCGCAGCGGGTCGGCGGCCCAGCGCCAGGTCGTTCTCAATCGCGTATTCGAGCGCTGCGGGATCGATGGCGTAGGAGACCGGGTCGGTGTCGACCAGTCGCAGGTTTCCCATTCCGAAACCGGCGAGCACGACGGCCTTCATGATCGATGAATGCGCCTGCGCGGTCGCGTAGACGACAAGGGGCTCGGCCTGTGACTGGAGTCCGCCACCGGTGAACGAGTTTCGTGACGCTTTCTCACGCGCGCTTATCAATGCGACGAGCACCGCCGTCGACGCGGTGTCCTGGATGGTTCCCGACCACTGCGATGACAACCCGCAGAGCTGGCGCATCCAGTCGCACATCACCTCCTCGACCTCGGTCAGCGCCGGATTCGACTCCCACGAGATTCCGAGGCCCCCGAGTCCGCTGGACGCGATGTCACCCAGGACCGAGGAGAGCGAAGCGTTCGACGGGAACCAACCGAAATGCGCGGGGTGCTGAACGTTGGTCATGCCCGGCACGACGACGCGTTCAAGCTCGGCGAGCAGCGGAACGATCGAGGCATCGACCTCCCTCGGAGGTGTCGCCGGGAGCAGGGACCGAACGTCGCCGGGAGCCACCGCCGGCAGGACTCGTCGATCTCGCACCGATGCACGCTCGTCGGCAATCCAGTCGATCAATGCGTGGCCGGCCGCCCGGAACTCCTCAGGTGTCACGCCGTCGAGTTTCGCTCACCGCAACGCTGAGCGTGGCTCGATCACTGACGCCGGCAAGCGGAGATTCGCGGTGCCAACTTGCACGGGCGAGCGACTGTTCATCGGTGGTCTCCGCACTGTCCGCGCAGGAGGGGCACACGTTGCCGGGAATGAGTGGACTTGCGACGCCGCTGGGCCGAGCGAAGTGTGCGCCCTCGATCAGGCGTTCGGGGGCGCGAAGCCAGACGCTCGAGCTCACCCAGCTTCGTGTCCCAGCAACAGGTCGAACATCGACTGCCGCAACCACTGTTCGTACTGCGCTAGGCCCCAGGCGAGGCCATGGGTCATCTGCAGGAAGGTCTCCGGGGAAGTGAGGAGCCATACGGACGCGATGGCCTCGTCTGGAGTCCGATCGGATCGGAGCTGCGAGGCGTGGTGGAGGGCAGCGACGAACGCGGCGGCGTCCTGCTGACGTCGATCCTGTCCAAGGCGCCAAAGGGCGGCGGCGTCGGGGTCGGCGACCGCGGCCTGAGCGGCGGTGCGGAACACCGCTCCTGCGGACTCCATGACTCGGCGGGTCGCCGCTGCGAACGCAGCGACTCGTTCAACGCCGGTCGGCGCTTGGAACGCATCGAGCGCCCATGAGCGCCCAGCCACTGGCACCGCGCTTTGGTCGCCGACCATCGAGACGTCGACGAGACGGCTGAGCAGACGGACCTTGGTGCCGAACACCTTGTAGACGGTGCGGGAGTTCACGCCGGCCGCGTTGGCGATGGTGTCGAGTGAGGTGCCGACGTAGCCGTTCTCGGCGAACGCTGTCTCGGCGGCAGCCAGGATCCGTCGTTCGGTCTCGAGGGCGCGCTCGCGTCTCACCGGGCTGTCGTAGCGCCGACTCGGTTGCGCCGACCGTTGCGCCTTGACGGGACCGCTCATGGGGACCATGATAAGTCATATGAAGGCACTACAACTGCCCTGAATAATGGAGGGGCCAATGACCGGTGAGAACCTCGTTGCAGGCGCAGCACGGATTGCCGCCGCTGCCCGTGTGGGCGCTGATGAAGCGGAGCGGCTCCGCACGATGCCGCGCGACTTGGTCGAACGGATTCGAGCCGAGGGCCTGTTCCGGATGGCGATGCCCGCTGATCTCGGCGGTCTGGAGGTGGACCCGATCACTATCGTCACGGCCATCGAGACCGTTGCGCTGGCCGACGGGTCTGCGGGATGGACCGTCTTGATCGGCAACTCGACCGCCTTCTTCGCATGGCTCGAGCCAAGCGCCGCCAAGGAGATGCTCGGCGAATCCACGGACGTGGTCTCAACCAGCATGTTCGCCCCGCTCGGTCGTGCCCGTCGCAAGGGCGACGACCTCGTCATCGACGGGAGGTGGCCGTTCAACAGCGGTTGCATCCACGCCGACTGGTACCAGGTCGGCGTGGTCGTCATGGACGGCGACCAACCAGCCGCACGGCCCGACGGCGCCCCCGACCTGCGGTTCGCTTACTTCCCGGCTGGAATGGCCGCGATCCACGACACCTGGCACTCCACCGGCCTGCGCGGCACCGGTAGCCACGACATCGAGGTCCGCGAACTCCGCATCCCCGCCGAACACTCGGCGGCCCCGATGCTCGATCCCGCACGCCAGGACGGGCCGCTCTGGCAGCTGGGGTTCTTTCCCCTGCTGTCGGTGCTCATGAGCGGGTTCCCGCTAGGCGTCGCCCGCCGCGCCCTCGACGAGCTGACCCAACTCGCGCCGACCAAGCGCCGAGGTGCCAGCCGATCCACCATCGCCGAGGACCCCCGCGTGCAGTTCGACGTCGGCCGAGCCGAAGCAGCGCTCCAGAGCGCCAAGACATTCGTTCACCACACCATCGAGGACGCCTGGACAACGATCGACACCGGGGCTCCCGCGACACCGGCCCAGCTCGGCCGGCTCACGTTGGCCGGTCAACAGGCCATGAATGCGGCGCTCACGGCCGTCGACATCGCATTTGGCTACGCCGGTGCAGGCATCGTGTACGCCGGACACCCCCTCGAACGGTGCTTCCGCGACATCCACACCGCCAACCAGCACATCGCCTTCAGCGGCGAAGCCTTCAGCGCCTATGCCCGGGGCCGCTTCAACATCTGACGCACATGGGTCGCGCCGAGCCCCGGCAGCCGCTCGGCGACGGATCTCGCGAGTCCGACCTGCCGATCGATACCGCACGGTGGGCAGACCGACGGGCCCGCACTACTTCAACCCGAGTCGCAGTGCTGCCCAGCACGCGATCGTTGGCTAATCGGATTCGAGCGAAGTCGCGCAGATCGCATCTGCGTTCGCGCGGGAAGCTTCGCCGGGTCCCGGCCATTGGCGGTTACGTAGTCGACCACTGAGCAAGACTTCCGGGCATGAGGCTCAGCCTGATCGGCACTGACCTACCCGGCCGGACATTCTGCGATCCCGACGGCACACCGCTCGACAACGTCCACGTCGGCGTGCAGATCCGAACCGGAGCCGAATATCTCGTGCGCGGCGACGCCGCCGATGCCTGTTGGGAACTCGAGATCGACACCACCATCGACAAAGACGGCCACCTCGACTTTCGTGGGCCAGCCGTTCACGGCAAACGCGGCGACCGATTCATCTACCTCACCTGGGGCAACGTCGATGACACCGGCACGTTCCAAATGTTCCGGCGGGCCAAGCTCATGCTCAACCACGTCGATCACGACCTCATCCTCGACGCCACCAAACGCGGGCACCTCAGTGCGGTAGTCCGACTCACTGACGACCACGGCGGACCCCGATGCGCCCGCGTCGACCCGCCAGCGATCACCTGGAACCCCGACTGACCAACCAAACCGGGGTCAATCGAACGTGTGCCGTTACGGCGCTCGAAATCGGGCGGCGACCCGTCGTTGTCCTGTCACGTGACGCGGCGATTCCTCCACTCCGTCGAGCTTGCGAAAGACGCGCGGCTTCGCACACTCGCTTCAGCGCGCCGTCCACAACTGGGAGACCCAGACCGCGCCCTCCCCGCTGACGCGGACGTTCGCCCGCGGCAAGCCGAACGCCGCCTGGCCCCCGCCCAGGGACAACTCCGAGTCTGCCGACTCAACGCGAATCGTTCCCTCGGTTGCGAGCAGGAGCGTCGGCCCCGCCGAGAAGGGCACGTTCACTGCAGGACCCGTGACCGCGATCCGTGCCAGGCCGACTTCCGGTGACGGGGACCCGAAAAACTCGACACCCGGGTGCGCAGGGTCCTCCGTCGCAACGGTCATCGGCCAGGGTCCGGTGACGGGGACGAGCGTCTTCACCAGTTCGGGCACATCGACGTGCTTGGGGGTGAGCCCGCCGCGCAGAACGTTGTCCGAGCTGGCCATCACCTCGACGCCGAGACCGCTGAGATAGGCGTGCAGATTCCCGGCCGGGAGGTAGAGCGCGTCACCCGGTTCGAGGGAGATCGCGTTCACGAGCAGGGCGACCGCGACCCCGGCGTCATCGGGGTAGCGCTCGGCGATCTTCCCGACCACCGAACCGACCGATACGGGCAGAGAAGCGAGAGCGTCAGTGATGGCCGCGACGACGCGGTACTGCCCTGCTCGGTCGAGAGAAAGGAGGCCGCCCACAATGCCCGGCAAGTCTTCGCGACGGCGCAACTGCTCGGCGAACGGAAGGAGTGGCCCACCGACAGTTCGCAGCAGCTCCTGGCTCTCCGCCAGATCACGAAACCCACACAGCACCTCCATCGTGGTAAGTGCACAGATCATCTCTGGCTTCGCCCGGTCATCGCGATACGAACGGTGCGGGGCGGCGCGGTCGATGCCGAGGGTGTCCTCCCGCGCGAATCCGGCCTCGGCCTGAGCCGTCGAGGGATGCGCCTGGAGCGAAAGCGGTTCACCGATGCCGAGGATCTTGAGCAGCATCGGCAGTCTCGCCCCGTAGTCGGCGACGACCGCCGCCCCCAGCCAGCCGAGCGGATCCGACCCGATCACCTCCGGTAGCGGGAGCCAGTGGCCGTCCACGTCAACGGAGGACGGAAGCAGCGGATGATCGCCGACCCACAGTTCGGCCATCGGTTCACCGGTGGCGGGCCAACCGAAGTGATCGGCCATGAGATTCGGAGAGCCCCAGGCGTAGTGCTGCACCCCGCAACGCAGGCTGAAGACCGTCATGACTGTGTTCGTCGGCCGATTCGCGGGTCGCCCTTGAGTTCGGTGAGCACGTAAGTGGTGCGGAGAAGATCCCACCGGAGCTTGACGAGGATGAGGTCATCACCCGTGTACCAGACATGCTCGTCGGGATGTCCGTCGTCGAACACGTAGCGGTAGTGATGACACGTGAAGGTGCCGGCCGGAACCACGACGTCCTCCACGCCCAGCTCCTCGACCCGGTAGGACATGGTCGACAGCATCGGTCCGGACGCGCCGTTCGCGAGCAGAGAGCTCATGAACGCGGTGTGGCCGACCGGGTCCGAGGGAACGCCCCGGGGTTGGTAGCCCCCCAGATGCCAGACATCACACGCCACGGGATGGGCGCCGAACGAGGTTGCGTGTTCACCCTGATCGCCGAGGCGTCGTCCGATGCTTTGCGACACACGTCCACCCTCGGCCATCAGCGTCTCGCACTCGGCCCTGTGGTCGGCGAAGCGGAACCAGCCCGACCCGGAGAACGTCCCGCGCACACTGAGTCGGATCGACGCATCGAGCGGTCGCCAACCGGCGTCGACGGCGTAGACCACGTGACGTTCCACCTGCGAGTCGTCGATCTCGCAACGAGCGGTCAACGTGCGGGAGCCGTCGGGGGACACCGACACCGCTACCCACTCCCTCCCCCGCTCAAACGGCACCGGCTCGTCACCCATCCCTCCGGGAAGTCCGTCGTGCACGTAGGAGATGTGGGCCCGATAGGTCCGCCACGGCACCGACCCGACAAGTGATCCATTCGACACGGGAAGGCTCATCGCCTCAAGACTCGCGCAAACGCCGAACCCCGCAGGATCAGAGCGGTTTGGCCACGGCGAGGAAGACGCTGATGACGAGCACGCCCCAGATCGCGAAGACCGGTGGATAGAGCGAACGGATCATCCGGTCGAGGGCGTCGAAGTCCGACGGTGTCGCGTCGTCGCGGAGCGTGGCGCCGAACACCGGTCCGGCATCGCGCATGAGGAACCGAATGCACAACCCACAGAAGATCGTGAACGCGAACAACAGCACTTTCCACCGCAACCAGAGGGGTCCGACCGGGCCATCGTCGGGCCCGGCGATGAAGCTGGCAACGGCCGACCCACCGAACGCGACGACGAGGACGACTCGAAGAACCGTGTCGAATCGGGCGAACGGGACGGCAAGCCGACCCAAGCCGTGGTGTTGGCGTACGACGAGTCCTGCCCACACCACGCACACCACCGCGATGAGCCAACCGAGTGGCGCGCCATAGGACGGTGCCAGGCCCCAACCGAGATGGGCGAGCGTGAGCCCGAGCGGAATGGTGGCCAGCATCGACACTCGGGGACCGAGATCGAGAATGCCGAGAAGTTTGAGGAATTGCCCACGCGCCTCGGCCGATAGCAACCGATTCCGGGCGAGCCATGCGCAGGTGAACACGCCGAGGTCGACTCCGAGCCACGTCGCCATCGAGAGGATGTGCAGGAGTTTGATCACGTTGTAGGCCGTGGACATCTCAGGCACCCGGCTTGATCACGGCGAGCGCGCTCATGGCGATGAGCAATGTCCAGATCACGATCACGCACGCCTTCAGCGGCACGGCTTGCTTGGCCAACGCCGCCTCGCGTTCAGCGGTGGAACCACCCGAGGCGATTCCGACGATCGTCGTGCCGAGCTTAGGAAGCAGGAGCCGGATGACCACGCCATCGGCGACGATGCCCGCGAACAGCAGCACCTTCCACGCGAGCCAATCTGCGCCGATGATCCCACCCCCGCTGTCGGCTGCAAGCGAGGTGATAGCGGCGAGCACGAGTGCGGACGCAACACCGACCCGCCACCACAGATCAACCACCTTGAACGTCGCCACGAAGCGCACCGCCCAACCGGGACGCTCCGCACCCGCCGGCGCGTGCGCCACCCAGAACTGCATCCACACTCCCGCGAACCAGGCGACCCCGATCACTGCGGCGGCCCATGCCAGCACCGCACCGGCGTCCCCGCCGAAGCCCCAGTCGCCCATGTGGGACAGCGATAGGCCGAGCATCAGGAGCAGCACGAGAGCCGAGCGGGGTCCCTGATCGAGGAGGTCCGACAACCGGCTCATCGACAGCCGGGTCGGGACGCTGAGCGACGTGTCGAGCAGACGATTGAAGCTGGCGAAGGTTCCGATGTCGGTTCCGAGCCAGACGATCACGAGCAGGATATGGACCGCCGTCAGAGCATCGTACGCGCGCATATTGACTTAGGGGATGAGAAGGGAACGGCCGTCAGAGGAAGCGCCTGCGAATGCGGCGGCGGCTTCGGCGAGCGGATGGGTCGACGCCACGACGGGACGGACGGATCCGGCGGCGAGCGCATCCAGCGCCAGCCGGGCCGAGGCCATGAACACCGGTTCGGCGATCGCATGCTCGTTCACGCCGAGGATGCGATGCTCGGCGATCATCAGCAGCGGCAGCACGAACGAGATGACAGCGCCGGCCGGATATCCGAGAAACACGTGGCGACAGCGATAGGCGCCGGCCCGGATCGCTGCGGTGAACACGTCGCCGCCGACGGGGTCGATGATGACGTTCGCGTCGAGCCCGACCAGTTCGTCGTACCCGACGACCCGAACACCTGCAGGAACGTCGAGGTCGGCCGGCCGACGTGATGCGGCGATCACCTCGGCTCCGGCCGCCACGCCGAGCGCGACCGCGGCGCGGCCGACACCACCGTTCGCGCCGAGCACGAGCAGCCGCTCCCCGGACACGAGCGCGGCGTGATCGTTCAGCAGCAGGTGCGCCGTGGTAGTGGTCTCCGCTCCGGCCGCCGCCAGGAGCGGATCAAGCCCCGCGGGGAGCGGGAGGCACCCCGACACCGGCGCCAGGAACCGGTCGGCGAAGCACCCCGGACGCCCGAAACCCATCCGGTGGTGTCCTCCCTGAACCGACACCAACGAACCATCGGCGAGTCGGCCCACCGCCGACACGCCCGGCTGATACGGCGCCGGTCCGGCGGGGGGGAACTTTCCCGCAGCGATCTGGCGATCGAGGGGAACGATGTCGGCGGCGACGAGTTCCACCTCCACCAGCTCTTCATCGCCGAAGTTGGAGGGGTCGAGGACCGCCGCGCCGACCGTGAAGGTCGGCGGCTCTCCTGTGCGTTCCACGAGGACCCGTCGAACCGTTGGTGCGGACATGACCTCCACCCTTCCACACGATCCCCGACTGTTCCACTGGGTGGACTGCCGTCCCGCTCAGCGAAACACAGAGTCACTCCGGATTACGCTCGATTCCTCAGACGCCGGGAAACCCCGACATACGACGATCGCACGCAGCAGATGCGGGAAAGGGAGGCGACGTGGAGTTCGGCATCAGCCTGTCTCTGGCCCGTATCCCGCTTCCCCAGGCGATGCCGCTGGCATCGCTCGCGGAGCGATGCGGCTTCACCACCGTTTCCGTCGGCGAGGCGGCCCACGACTCGTTCGCGGCCGCCACCGCGATGGCCACGTCAACGGAAGGGACGCGCATCATGACCGGGGTGACGACGTGGGTCCGGCCACCGATCCTCACCGCGACGGCGGCCGCCACTGTCGACGAGATCAGCGGCGGGCGCTTCACCCTCGGACTCGGGACCATGCCCGACCACTGGAATCGCGATCATTACGGCATCGACCCGTCGAAGCCGTTGGAACGTATGCGCGAATACGTCGAGGTGATCCGACGCGCGCTCAGCGCCCCGGCAGGAAGAGCGATCGACTACGACGGGACCCGCTTCTCCGTCCGCGGCTACCGGCGGGCAACCCCGCCCCTACGGGCGGCCGTTCCGATCGTGCTCGCCGCGACCCGCCCCGGGATGGCCCGCCTCGCCGGCGAGATCGCCGATGGCGTCTACTTCAACGTCATCCACACGATCGATGGTCTCCGTGACTCCCTCGTCCCGGCGATGCAGCAGGGCGAGCAGCGCAGACGGGCAGGCGCAAAGACCATCGAACGGATCCTGATGCTCCGGTGCTCGATCGACGACGACGCCGACCTCGCATGGGAACGCCTCCGTGAGAGCTTGCGCATGTACCTGGGCGTCCCGTACCTCGCCGACGTCGCTGTGGCGGCCGGGTTCGACGTGGGGTCGGCCATGGCCCTCGCTCGGGACGGCCGGCTCGATGACGCCGTTCGGGCGATTCCGATGGAACTCGTGAAGCAGATGGGCATTGCCGGAACGGCACGCTCCTGCCGAGACCAGCTCGGCCGCTATCGCGGAGTGGTCGACACGGTGGTGTTCGCTCCACCGAGCGGGCTCGACGCCGACGCCGGCGTCGACCAGATCACCCGCATCCTCGAGGCCGACTGGTTTCACACCCCGTCGGTGGAAAGCGCAGCCCATGATGCTCCCTGATCCGAACCGGCCGCCCGTGCGATGCCGACCCCGTCAATTCGATCATGCTGCCTGATCTCGGACCCGAAGCCCTCGCGGGGGTCAAGGTGCTCGACCTGGCGACGCTCTTCGCGGGGCCGCTGATGGCCACGATCCTGGGCGACTTCGGCGCCGAGGTGCTCAAGATCGAACACCCCCGCGGCGACCCGGCCCGGACACATGGACCGTCGAAGGACGGAGTCGCGCTCTGGTGGGCGCAGCTTGCTCGCAACAAGCGATGCCTTTCGCTGTACCTCGGAGCGCCGGAGGGGGCCGACATCTTCAAGCGGCTCGTCGCCGACGCCGACGTCGTCGTCGAGAACTTCCGGCCGGGCACCCTCGAGAGATGGGGTCTCGGACCCGATGTGCTCCACGCCATCAACCCGCGACTCGTGATCGCGCGGGTGACCGGGTTCGGACAGTTCGGCCCCATGGCGCACCGTGCCGGCTTCGGCACACTGGCGGAAGCGATGAGCGGTTTCGCGTCGATCACCGGCGAACCGGATGGGCCACCCACGCTTCCGCCGTTCGGGCTCGCCGATGGAATAAGCGCGCTTACCTTGACGAACGCCGTGCTGATGTGTCTCTTCGCCCGCGATCGCGAGCGCTCGGCCGGCGGGATCGGGAAGGGACAGGTCATCGATCTCGCCATCATCGAGCCGATCCTCACGGTGCTCGGCGCGCAGCCGATCATCTACGACCAGCTCGGCATTGTGCAGCCGCGCACGGGAAACCGTTCGGTGAACAACGCACCGCGCAACACCTACCGCACGAGCGACGGCAGATGGGTGGCCGTCTCGACGAGTGCGAACACCATCGCCGAGCGCGTGATGCGCCTGGTCGGACATCCCGAAGTCATCGACGAACCGTGGTTTTCCTCGGGAGCCGAGCGAGCCAAGCGGGCCGACCTGCTCGACGCGATGGTGGCCACATGGGTCGCGCAGCGGAACCAGGCCGACGTGATCGCCGAGTTCGAGCGAGCTGAGGCTGCCGTCGCGCCGATCTACGACGTCGCCGATGTGTTCGACGATCCCCAGTTCGAAGCTCTCCAGACTCTGACGACCGTCGAGGACCCCACGCTCGGTCCGGTGCGCATGCAGAACGTGCTGTTCCGACTCTCCGCCACCCCTGGGCGTATCAAATGGACGGGCCGTCCGATCGGTGCCGACAACAACGACGTGCTCGTCAACGAGTTGGGTCTCACCCCCGACGACGTTGCCGAGCTCACTACGAAGGGAATCGTATGAACGCTGTCGATCCAGCTCGACCCGGCCTTTCGTCGGTGTGGGACACGCTCGCCGGTTCGAGGATCTACGACCTCGCCCAGCCCTTCGAGGTGGGAATGCCGCAGTCACCCAACCACCCCACCTTCCAGATGGCACTCGTCCGACGTCACGGCGACGTGACCAGGCCCGACGGCGGGTCGGCGGCCAACGAGATGATCGTGACCGGATGCCACGTCGGGACCCACATCGACGCGCTCTGCCACGTGAGCCAGGACGGCTTGCTCTACGACGCCGTCCCGGCAGCCGACGTCACCACCAACAAGGGCTTCAGCCGCCACAGCGTCGACGAGATCCCTCCGTATGTCGGACGCGGCGTGTTCCTCGACATCGCCAAGCTCCGCGGGGTTCCCGTGCTCTCCCCCGGGGAAGCCGTCACCGCCGACGACCTCGACGGCGCTGCGAAAGCGGGACGCGTCGAAGTCAGGCCGGGTGACGCCGTGCTGATCGGTACCGGATGGTCGACGCTCTGGTCGGACAAGGCCGCGTACGAGGGACAGTCCGGTGGAGCGCCGGGTCCCGACGAGTCGGCCGGGAACTGGCTCGCGGAGCGCCACGTGACCATGGCCGGAGCGGAGACGATCGCCTTCGAGCAGATCCAGCCGGGGCAGGGTCACCGAACCCTGCCCGTGCATCGCGTCCTGCTCGTAGAGAACGGCATCAACATCATCGAATCCATGCGTCTCCATGAACTCGCCGTGAATGACATCACGGAGTTCCTGTTCGTGCTGTCGCCGCTGAAGCTCGTCGGAGCGACGGGGTCCCCGGTCCGCCCCCTAGCTGTGGTGGTTCAGTAAGTGGACGGATCAATGAGCTCGACGTTCACCGTATGAGCGATCCAACCCTGGTCCAGCAGCTGGCAGCTTTCGCCGTGACGTCGCGTGACCACGGGATCCCTGGCCACGTCGTCGATGATGCCCAGCGACGACTGCTCGACGCGCTGGGGAATGCCTATGCCGCATTCGGTACGAGGGAAGGCACGGGCCCGGAGCCGTGGGAGTCCGTTCGCCGTCTCGTGATCGGCTGGGGAGGGTCGCCCGAGTCGTCGGCCATCGGGGTAGCCGGCAGGCTACCGGCACCGAGCGCCGCGCTCCTCAACGGCACCTTGGCCCATTCGCTCGACTTCGACGACACCCACCTACCCTCGGTGCTGCATCCGAGCGCGTCGGTGGTCCCCGCGGTTCTCGCGGCGGCCGACACACAAGGCTCCTCAGGTCTCGAGATGCTCATCGCGATTGCGGTTGGGGACGAGATCTGCAATCGCCTCGGGATGGGCTCGTACGATCCGTCGATTCGCAACTCGATCTTCTTCGAGCACGGCCTTCACGCGACCAGTATCTGCGGGACGATCGGCGGAGCGGCCGCGGTCGCGTTGCTGCTCGGCTTGGATGCCGAAGGCGTGGCCAACGCCATGTCGATCGCCTGCTCGATGGGGGCCGGGCTCATCGAAGCCAACAGAACCGGCGGAACGATCAAGCGCGTCCATTGCGGGTGGGCGGCGCATGCCGCGGTGATAAGCGCGCAGATGGCTGAGGCCGGTATCACCGGGCCGCCGACGGTGTTCGAGGGCCGATTCGGCTTCTATGAGGCGCTGTCACGGTCCTGGCACGATGCCGAGGCGATCGTCGGCGGGCTCGGCGAGCGGTGGGAGTTGCTCCGCACATTTTACAAGCCGTATCCGTCCAACCACTTCACGCACGCTGGCATCGATGCCGCGATCGCGATGCGAACCGTGCACGGGCTCGACCATCGCGACATCCTGTCGATGGAACTCGGCCTGCCCGCGCCCGTCCTCCGTTCGATCGCCGAACCGCGAGACGAGAAGATCCGGCCGAAGTCCGGCTACCACGCGAAGTTCTCGGGACCGTTCACCGTCGCTACTGCGCTCGTGGGCGGGGGCGGGCTAGGCGTCTACCTCGACGACTTCACCGATGTGCACGCCGTCGATCCGGAGCGACTGCGCCTCGCCACCGCAGTCACCTGCGTCGCGGACGATGCCTGCACCGAGATCTTCCCGCACCAGTTCCCGGCGGTGCTCCGAGTCGTGACCCATCGGGGAACAACCCTCGAAGTTCGGGTCAACGCCAACCGAGGCGGCCCGGAGAACCCGTTGAGCTTCGAAGAGCTCGGAGTGAAGTTCTCCCTCAACGCCGGTCGGGCCCTCTCGGCGGCCGACGTCAGTGTCCTCCACGACGCTGCGCGGAGTCTGCCGACACGGACGGGCCCGCTTCAGCTCCCGGCAGCAGCGGACCAGCAACGTTGACCCTTCGCCGTCGGTCGCGCGAACGACGTCGTCATGTGCCGTTCACACCGCTGCCGTTGTCGCTCCACCGCTTGTTTCTGTACTGTTCCATGCAGCAGAACGCCGTTCCACTGATTGGAACGGAAGAATCCACCACACCCCACCCACCTCACTGGAGGCGCGCTTCATGCGGAATCGCACTCGTCTACTCATCACCGGCCTCGTCGCCACCGCCATGATCGCGACGACCGTCGGCAGCACCAACGCGGCAACCACCAAGAAGAAGACGATCAAGAAGAAGACGACGGTCACCACCAAAGCACCGGCCACGACCGCGGCGCCCGCCACGACCGCCGCCCCGGCCACCACCGCGGCGCCGTCCACGCCCGCCGCAAGCGGTGCATCGGCCGATTCGCAGATCGATCTCAACGGCTTCAAGCTCGGCCAGGACAAGATCAAGATCGGTGCGAGCCTCATCCTTTCCGGACCGTTCGCCTTCCTCGGCGCATTCCAGCGCAACTCCATCCAGGTGGAGATCGACCGCATAAACGCCGCCGGTGGCGTTGGTGGCGCGAAGCTCGAACTCGTCACCCGTGACGACGGCGGCCCCGCCGTCACCGACGCGGCCAAGGCAAACAACAATGCGAGGGAGTTCGTGAACGATCCGAGCGTCGGCCTCGTCATCGGCCCCACCATCTCCGGCACGTACTCCGCCGTGAAGGGTGTCTACGAACAGGGCAAGAAGGTGAACTGCCAGGCCGGTGTGGCCTCCGACCAGGGCTTCGGCACGGTGCTGCGCTACGGGTTCCGAGCCCAGGACGCGGCGGCCGACGTCGTCCCCCTGACGCTCAAGTACCTGAAGGAGCAGAAGATCGGGATCGTCGGCCTGATCTACACCAACAACGCCACCGGCAAGGACTACGACAAGCTCATCCCGGACGCCGCCGACAAGTTGAAGATCGTCTGGGCAGGCACGGCATTCACCCAGGCGAGCGACCAGACGCACGCACCGCAGGTGAAAGAGCTCCTCGATGTCTTCAAGACCCGTCCTGAACTGAACCCGGCGATCTGGATCGACAACGACGCAAACGCCGCGAAGACCGTGTCCGCTGCCAAGGCCGCCGGCTTCAAGGGCATTTTCGTCGGCGGGTCGGGCCTCGGCAGCTACCTCGTCGTCGACTCCGGCGGTGACGGCATGGAAGACGCCGTGTACGAGGCCCCCTACCAGGGCGCCCTCAGCCGCATCCCGCTCGACCAGCAGCCCAAGAGCTACGCCGCCCACAGTTCCGAAGTGATCAAGCGTTTCGGCTACGAGAAGGGCACCAAGCAGCCCGTGCAGCAGTGGGCCGGAACGGCGATCATCGCCGACTGCATCGTCATGTATGCGACCGCTGTCGCCAAGGCCAAGAGCGTCGATGCGGATGCCGTCGTGAAATCATGGGAGTCGCTCAAGTTCAACTACGGCGAGCTTCCGTCCGGCGTGCCGGCGTCGTTCTCGGCAACGGACCACGAGACCCACGAAGTGACGGACCTGTATCTCTGGCGCTGGAAGAAGGACGCCAAGGGCTGGTACGTGGAACTGGCCCGCAAGGCTGACTCCGCCAAGTAGTCGCTTCTGAGCACGCGTGGGCGACGCGTGCTCAGAACGTGGGGCGCCGAGACAGTCGTTCTCGGCGCCCCGCTTTCGTTCCGCTGATTCGCTGACAAGGAGCGACGTTGAACGTCGGGATCATCATCGAGGCGCTGTACTTCGGCGCCGTCTATGGCCTGGTCGCCCTGGGCTTCACGATCGTGTTCGCGCCGACTCGTGTCCTCAACTTCGCACAGGGTGAGGCGCTCATCCTCGGCGCAGCAGTCGCCTTCAAGTGCCTGGCCCAATGGAAGTGGGGCATCGCTCCGACGTTGTTGGTCCTTCTCGTGGCGGGCATCCTCGGCGGCGTCCTCTCCCACTTCGTGATCATGCTGCCGGTGCGGATCTCGGGCTCGCGCAACGCGTGGATCATCGCCACACTCGCCGCGGCCCTCATCTTCTCGTCGCTGCTCTCGTTGCTGTTCGAGAACTTCAGCGGTTTCCTGCAGCCCGAACCGTTCGTCGCCGGGACCTTGCGCATCGGCGAGGGACCACAGGGCTCGAGCTTCTTCGACGGCCAGATCTCCGGCCAGCAGATCTTCGCCTTCGCCGTGGCGATCGTGATCATGCTGACCTACGACCAGTTTCTCAAACGGACGATCTACGGCCGGGCATTCCGCGCCGCCGCGCACGACCCGGACACGGCCGAGCTCATGGGGATCGGGGTGAAGACGGTGACGCTCATCTCGTTCATCGCCTCGGTGCTGGTCACCGCCATTGCTGGCTTTGCGGCTTCGCCGCTCCTTGCTGTCGGACCGGCGAGCGGCCTGAACTACACGTTCAAAGGATTCACCGCCGTGGTCATCGGCGGACTCGGATCGGCCAAGGGTGCCCTCGCCGGCGGACTGCTGATCGGATTCCTCGAGACCGTCGTCCGCAACGAGGTGAGCGCGTCACTGGGCAACATCGTCGTCGCCGGAGCACTCGCTGTGGCGCTCTTGTTTTTCCCCAGCGGTTTCTTCGGCAAACCCATGGAAGGTCACTGACATGGCCTGCACACCTACGACCGCGGCCCCTCCCCCAGACGGCTTCTTCGGCAAACCGATGGAAGGTCACTGACATGGCCTGCACACTTACGACCACGGCCCCTCCCCCAAACGGCTTCTTCGGCAAACCGATGGAAGGTCACTGACGTGCTGGATCGGTACGACCTCCGACCGAAGCTGCTCCCGCTCATCGGCATCGCCTTCCTGCTCTGCTGGCCTCTGCTCGCCGGACAGATCAGCATCCTCTCGCCAGCCCCGGAGTATGTCGACCTAGGCACGTCGACCCTCGTCAGCGTCATGCTCGTGTACTCGCTCAACATCGCCATGGGCTACGCCGGGCTCCTGTCGCTCATGCACGCCGGCTTCCTGGGGATCGGCGGGTATGCGGCCGGCTACTTCGCCAGCCGCCAGGGTTGGCCCATCATCGCGGTCATCGCCATGGCTCTCGCCGCCGGTGCAGCAGTCGGCGCGTTCTCGGCCGCGATCTCACTGCGGGCTACGTACCTGTACTTCGGGATCATCACGCTCAGCCTCAACAACGTGCTCGACGAGATCGCCAAGGAATGGCGCAGCGTCACCCTCGGCGAGGACGGCATCAATTCCATTCCGAACCGCGTCGACATCAAGGACGGGATCCCCTCCCCGCGCGGTTTCGATTTCTGGTTCAAACCAACGCCTCGATACTTGATCGTCCTCGGCGTCACCCTTGTCGTCGTCGTGCTCCATGCGAACCTGATCAAGAGCCGCACCGGGCGGTCCTTCCAAGCCGTCCGTGAGTCGGCCGACACCGCATCCGCGCTGGGCATCCGCGTCTCGTCGGTGAAGATCCTGGCCTTCTCCTTGAGCGGCGCCATCGGAGCGCTGGCAGGGGTGTTCTTCGCCTACCACCGCGGATTCATCAACCCGTCGATCATCGCCGCATCACCACTCGTGCTCTTCACCGGGCTTCTGCTCGGCGGGAGTGGCACGCTCGTCGGACCTTTCGTGGGCGTCGTGCTCTACGCCGTGCTCGAGAAAGCACTTACCGAGCAGAGCATCATCGAACGACACCCCCTCTACTACTGGCTGGTTCTCGGAGCCGTCATCTGGGTACTTCTCCTCACGGTGCCCAAGGGGATCGCCGGCTCCTTCCAGGGGTCCCGATTCTCCGGTCCCTTCCGTACCCGGCGTCGTCCGTCGACGGCCGGCTCCGGTGCCTCCGTCCCGATCACGTCAGAGGTCCTGTCGTGGGCGTCGGCGCCGTCGTCGGACACCCAGGGGGGGCCGATTCTCGTCGCCCGCGGCGTCGAGAAGTCCTTCGGCGGGATACGAGCCTTGCAGGGCGCCGATCTCACCGTTGACGCCCGCGAGATTCACGCCATCATCGGTCCAAACGGATGCGGCAAGTCGACCTTCGTCAACTGCATCACCCAGTTCCTCCACGCGGACGCGGGCACCATCGAGATCTTCGGACGACCCGCTGCCGCAACACCGGCGAACGTCGCAGCTTCCGGAGTAATCCGGGTGTTCCAGGTTCCCCACCTGTTCGAACGGGTCTCATCGCTCGAGAACGTCCTGACCGGCATGCACCTGCGCTCGAAGCAGTCGATCATCACGTCGGTCCTGCGCCTGCCCGGCTTCTTCCGCGACGAACGAGCGATGCGCACCGAAGGCCGAGCGCTGCTCGCCCTCGCCGGGCTCGCCGACAAGACGGACGAACTGGCCGCCAACCTGTCCCATGGCCAGAAGCGCCTCCTCGAACTCGTCCGGGCCGTGGCCGCTCGGCCGCGGGTCCTGATCCTCGACGAGCCGGCCACCGGGCTCACCAGCGAGGAGGTCCGGGCGCTTGCCGACCTCATCACGACGCTGAAGAACGGCGGACTCACCATCGTCGTGATCGAACACAACGTCGGGTTCGTCATGAGCATCTCCGATCGGGTCACGGTCATGGAGCAGGGACGCGTGATCGCCGTCGGCACCCCGTCGGAGATCCAGGAGCATGACGAAGTGCAGCGGGCCTACCTGGGCGATGGCGACGTCATCGCCATGTTGGGAGCATGACCATGGCGACGATCGAGCAGAGCGATGGCGACGTCATCGCCATGTTGGGAGCATGACCATGGCGACGATCGTGCTCGAACTTACCGACGTCGCCGTCAACTTCGGCCAGGTGCCGTCGCTGCGTGGCGTCGATCTGATCGTTCACGAGGGTGAGTTCGTCGTCCTGCTCGGACCGAACGGTGCCGGCAAGACCACCACGCTCCGGGCGATCTCGGGCCTGGCGAAGCTGAAGAACGGCTCGATCCGTTTCAACGGCCGCGCCCTCCCCCGCTCAGCATCAGCCGTGACGCGTGGCGGCGTCGCCCACGTCCCCGAAGGCCGCAGGATCTTCCCGGACCACACCGTGCTGGAGAACCTCCAACTCGGGGCTTACAAACTCCGACGTCGACGCGCCGACCGCGACGCGTCGATTGACGCAATGTTCGAGCTGTTCCCCCGGCTACGGGAACGACGCGACCAGCAGGCCGGGACGCTGTCGGGCGGCGAGGCCCAGATGCTCGCCTGCGCCCGGGCTCTGGTCAACCGCCCCCAGGTCCTGATGCTCGACGAGCCATCGCTCGGAATCGCCCCGAAGCTCGTGGCGGAGCTCTTCACCTACATCCGACGCCTGCATCGCGAGGAGGGCCTGACCGTGCTCCTCGTCGACCAGTCCGCGCCGCTCGCCCTTGCCCTCGCCGATCGTGGCTATGTGATGGGCGAGGGCCGGGTTCAGATCAGCGGAACAGCTGCGGAGTTGCAGGGCAACGACGATGTAAAACGCGTGTTTCTCGGCGGCTGAGGGCGCGTCCGGCCGGCATGTCCCCGAGGTCGTGCGGCAGAACACCTCCGAGTGACGTTGGGAGGTGTTCTGCCCCGATACATGGGGGCAACCTCTCTCCCAATGTCTAGGGGTCACCTGTGTTGCGAGCAGTCGAGCGAAGCGAGCGGCGCAGCACCAATGGATATGGGGGCAACCTCTCTCCCACGCGAATTACAGCAGTTGGGCGGCGAGGGCGGCGACTTCGCTGCGCTCGCAGGATGCGAGGCGGACGCCGCCGAAGCAGCGCTGGCCACGGAACGCATCGAGGAGCACGGCGAGACCGTTGTTGTGCTTGGAGAGGTACGGCGCATCGATTTGATCGCGGTCGCCGCTGAACACGATCTTCGCCCCTTCTCCGACCCGGGTGAGGATCGTCTTCACGGTGCTCGGCTCGAGGTTCTGCGCCTCGTCCACGACGATGAAGCTCGATTGCAGGGTCCGGCCGCGCAGGAACGTCACGCTCTCCATCGTGAGCTTTCGCCGCTCGAGCAGCTCGGTCATCACGACCTCGGCAGTGAGGTAGCTCCCGTCGTCGGTCAAGGCCGCCAGCGCATCGACGACGGCCGCCATCCACGGCTCGAGCTTCTCGTCGAGGGTGCCGGGAAGGAACCCGACGTCGGCATGGCCGACCGGCACGATCGGACGGTAGACGGCCAAGCGCTCGTAGCGGGCATGGCGCTCCACAACCTGTTCCAGGCCCGCAGCAAGCGCCAGAATGGTCTTTCCGGTCCCTGCCGTGCCGTCAAGGGCGACCACGGTCACTTCAGGATCCAGAAGGAGGTCGAGAGCGGCCCGCTGTTCCTTGGACCGGGGACGGAGCCCGTAGGCCTCCTGGTGCGGCGGGAGCGGCCGCAGAACCTTGTCGATCGACCGGATCAGCAGCGAGGAGGAACCGGAACGCAACACCCCGAACGTGTTGTCCTCCAGTTCGGTCACGGCACGCTCCTCCTCCTGCACCGACGCGAAACTCAAGCCTGCTGCGCCCGAGTGGTGGACGTCCGTCAACAACTCAGAGGAAACCTCGAACACCGGCCAGGACCCGTACCCCGTCTCGACAACCGACCGATTCGCCCGCGTGTGTTCTGCGGCCTCGAAGCCGAGTTGCGCAGCTTTGATCCGCATCGCCGTGTCGTTGGTGACGACCGTGACCGAAGCCCCATCGGCCCGAAGCCCGCAGCAAGCCGCCAGGATTCGGTTGTCGGCCTTGACCGGATCGAGCCCGAGCACCCGGATCTCGTCGAGGTGGACACCATTCGTCTCCACCCGAAGGGTGCCACCATTCGCCAGATCGACCGGACGGTTGATGTTGCCGTCGTGCGCGACGCGAAGTCCCTCGATCGCCCGGAGTGCCTCACGTGCAGCGGCACCGACATCGTCGCGGCGCCCCTTGTGACCGTCGAGCTCCTCGATGACGGTGAGGGGTATGACGACGTCTCGTCCCTCGAACGTGTGCAGCGATCCCGGGTCGGCGATGAGCACCGATGTGTCGAGTACCACGGTCGTCCGAGATGAGGCCACGAGCTCTCCCTACTGTCGTTCGGTGATGTCGCAGCTATCGTCGCAGAGGGGCAGGCGACTGAAGTGGCAATTCGGCGCTTGCGAACGAAACGTTCATCGTGCGTTCCTCAGAGATCGCCCTTTCGAATCAGCTCCCCGGTCCTCGCGCTCGCGTCGCGTGGTTCGGGAGCGTAAGCCGAGGCGACCGAGACGACAAGCCGCCGACTACCGTGTCGGGTTGTGACCGACGGACCCGAACAGCCGCCGGAGCGAGCCGACTTCGGCGGGCCGATGAGCCCACCCCGGCCCAGCGAACGCACGCTCAATCCCGCGCACGCCATCCTCGCCGGCGCGATCCTTTCGGCGATCGTCACGCTCGTCGGCGTGAGTCTCAACATCCGGTCCTCCGAGCGACTCTCGAGCGAACGGGAGAAGCGCGATGCCGCCGTCGCCGAAGCCAACGATCTCAAGGACAAGGTCGGTCAGCTCGAACAAAAGCTCAACGAGGCGGTCGCGAAGATCCCGTCGAGTTCGCCGGACTCCACGATTGCCGTTCCCACGCTCGTGCCACCGCCGCCGCAATCGATTGTCGTCGTGATCACCGTCCCGACACCGGCTGTCACTGTTCCCGGTGCCACGGCCCCAACCACCCGTGCAGCGCCATCGACGACGGCACGGGTCGCCACGTCGACCGCCGAGCAGGGCTCGACCACCACGTCGGCCTCCAGCACGACATCGAGCAGCAGCACCACGACGACCACGACTGCGTGATCGTCCGGATCTGACGATTCAGTCAGATCCGTCCGCGGACCGACGCGACGGATCGATCAGTCCGGCGCGGATCGCCTGCAGCACCGCCTGGGTGAGGTTCTCCACACCGAGCCGCCGGTACACCGCGCCGAGATGGTTGTTCACCGTCTTCGGGGTGATGCCCAGCCGCTGCGCCGCCTCCTGGACCGACAGGCCGTCGGCCACGAACTGCAGGATCTGCGCATGGCGGGGTGTGATCGACAGCCCCCTGTCCGCGCCGGCCATCCTCTGCAGGGAGATCAGCACATCCTGCAGGGTCGAAGGAGCGGGGAGACGCTCGGCGCCGCGGATGTCTACGGCGTCGTCCAACACGATCGTGATGTCACCTCGGAGCGACTCGACGACCAGAGCCTCGGGGCTCCCCTCGGTAATGGGACCAACGACAACAGCGCGGGGTTTGTCCGGGCGAAGGTCGATGGTGGTCTCGAATCGGGCGGCGTTCAACCCCGATGTTCGCAACGCCGCTACGAGGGCCTCGGAGAGTACCGGGTGCGAACAGAGAACAAGAACATCCGAAGCCGAGGAGCTGAACACAGCCGAAACATCCCGCGAAGTAGGAACAGGTCGTGGCTCCGTCGGCCGCCGCGGCCACGCCCTTGGAGCAAGCGTTTTCGCTTCATCAACTATTGCTCAATTCGCTCCCGAAAGCGAGGAATCGGCATCAACGAACTGCCCCGACTGGGCGAAGGGCTCCGCCGTCTGGGACGATTTCCGTCATGTCAACGCTTCTTCCCCTCTCATCCGACGAGCTCCTTGCCACCACCCGCGCCGTCCGCAAGCGTCTCGACTTCGATCGCCCGGTCCCGAGCGAGCTGATCGACGAGTGCATCCATCTCGCCACCCAGGCGCCGAGCGGCTCGAACTCCCAGGGTTGGCACTTCGTCGTCATCGACGACCCGGCGAAGAAGATGGCAATCGCCGACCTCTATCGTCAAGGCTTCGCGATCTACCGGACGTTGCCGATGGCCGCTGGCAACATCGTGACCGGAGAAGAGACCCGCGACGCGCAGCAGCAGCGGGTCATGAGCTCCGCCGAATATCTCGCCGAGCACTTCCACCGTGCCCCGTATCTCGTCATCCCCTGCATCGAGGGTCGCTACGAGGGCGCCCCGAACGCTGCGTCCAGCGCAATGTTGGGCTCGATCCTGCCCGCCACATGGAGCTTCATGCTCGCCGCCCGCGCTCGAGGACTCGGCACCAGCTGGACGACCATTCATCTCATGTTCGAACAACAAGCCGCCGAGATCCTGGGCATCCCGTTCGACGAGATCACCCAGGTCTGCCTCACCCCGGTCGCCTACACCCTCGGCACCGACTTCAAGGCGGCGGCCCGCGTCCCACTCGACAAGATCGTCCACCGCAACGCTTGGTGAGCTTGTACCGGTCTGCGGGATAGCCACTGCTCGCTACCCGCGTACCGGCTCGTCGAGGAGCCGGTCCTCGATGCCGTAGCCGAGCGATCTGTCGACCACGAGAGCGCGTCCGCCGAGACGAGCGCCGATCAGCACGTCCTGGCTGTCCCGGGCCTCCAGCCAGGCACGCGTCGACGTCGTCACATCGGCATTCGGCAATTCGCCGTGGCGCTCGAAGAGCTCACGAACGTCGGGGGCCGGGACGCGAGACCATCTCAGGTGCAACTCCACGCCACCCCGTCCGCGAACGGCGGGCGGCCCGAACGCCACATCGGTCAGCGGACGCCACCCCCGGTCCGGTCCCTGCTCGAGCAGATGGACGCGATCGAACTCGACGTCGACCCGGTAGCCGGCGAGCACGGCCAGCGCGTCGGGGATCACCGCGTCGGACGCAGACTCGTGCACCGTTACGTGCGGCACGTAGTCGTAGTCGACGGAACGGAGAAGGGGTCCACGGAACACCCCGTGCTGGAGACGATGCAGCCCGTCGAGGTCGTCACCGTCGACCCTGAGATAGAGGACCGGCGAAACCGGGGCAAACGATGCCGTTGGTCCGATCGTGAGACGCAAGGTCGGCCGACATCGGGCGGCCTCCCGCCGGAGCACGGCGACGGCCTCGTCGAGCCGGCGCTCCGGCACGTTGACGGGCGGGACCAGGGTCAGGTGTGGAGGCTGTGTGTCGATCGACGGCGACCGGAGCGCACGCCGCAGACCCTGCACCTCGCTCCGCCACGGTTCATCGAGCAGGAGCACCACTCCGAGGCGACGACGCATCGGTGTCAACACTCCCACAACGAAAAACGACCCGGCCGGAACCGGGTCGCCTCCGAGAACGGATGGTGGGTTGCGCGCTGCGCTAGGCGGTAACGGCGAGTCGGGTGTTCGCCCGCCGCAACGCGGCGGCCCGCTCGACCTCGGTCAGACCATGGGCTGAGCCCTCGACCCGTGCCTTGGCCTCCTGGGCCCGGGCGACGTTGATCTCCGTGGAGAGCTCGGCGACGTCGGACAGGATGGTCACGTTGTTGTTGCGGACCTCGATGAACCCGCCGTGGATGGCCGCTTTGATTTCCTTGCCGTCGGCCGTCTTGATGATGACCGGTCCGACGCCGAGCAGCCCGAGGAACGGTGCGTGTCCGGGCAGAAAGGCGGCGTCGCCGCCGTCAGGGCGGGCGATCACGATGGTGGCGTCACCGGAGAACAGCTTGCGCTCCGGTGAGACCAGCTCGACGTGCATGGTCGTGTCAGCCATGGCTCGATGTCTCCGGCGCTGCGCTGCTC
>JANPFX010000105.1:0-15147 GCA_031423635.1 Acidimicrobiia bacterium
CTGATCAAACGGCGTAAACGCCGTCGACGGATTATGATCATGCAACGTCTTCGTAATCGCCGCCGTCAACGTCGTCTTCCCATGGTCAATATGACCCATCGTACCAATATTCAAATGCGGCTTGTTCCGCTCAAATTTGGCTTTTGCCATTTTGGATACTTCCTTGGTGATGTGGGTGGGTACGAAGGTGGGAGTAGCGGCGGTCGGACTCGAACCGACGACAACACGATTATGAGCCGTGTGCTCTAACCACCTGAGCTACGCCGCCCCGATGGGCTCCGACGCGGGCGTAGGGCACAAGGGCCCGGTTACTTTAGCGCGATGGGGCCCTGTGCCGGACACCATTTCGCCGCGGACCACCGGCAAGTGCGACAGCCGCGGCGAAGTGAGCGGCACGACGGATTGGAGCCCTCTGTCGGAATCGAACCGACGACCTTTTCCTTACCATGGAAATGCTCTACCGACTGAGCTAAGAGGGCGCGGCGACAACGGTAGCAGCCGGGCGCGGTGGGGTTGCAGCGTTCTAGTCCGTTCCCGGGGTCCCGTTTCCAGCTGACCGTTCCCGGGGTCCTGTCACCGATCCTCCCCACCCACTCCGGTACTCGCCCGTTGTTCTCCTCCGTCGAACCGGGTCTCCGTTCCTCTGAGTGGGGCCCCATCGGTGCCACCCCTCCACTCGTTTGTTGCTCGCCCCAGCCGCTTCTCGCAGTGCGAAGAGTCTTGAGGAGAGTGAGGGTGGGTCAAAGCATCTTCTGCATGACGGTGACGTCGATCCATCGGCCGAACTTGCGAGCGACCTCACGTTCCACGCCGGTGAGTTCGAAGCCACGCGAAGCATGGAGCCGGATCGACGCCTCGTGTCCACTCATGATGCGGGCGAAACAGGTGTGGAAACCGGAATCCGCCGCGACGCGCAAGACGTCGTCGAGCAAGATTCGGCCGATGCCCCGGCCTTGGTGGTCGCGATCGACGTAGACCGAGTTCTCCACGCTCGTGGAGTACGCGGGCCGACTCCGCCACGGCGAGATCGACGCGAAGCCGAGCACGCGTTCATTCCCGTTGGCCGGGTCCTCATCGCACGCGACGACAGCGCCATGGATCCCGCGATGGTCGTCGATCCAGCGGAGTTGATCGGCGAGCGTCCGCGGAACGATGTCCATGGTGACGGTGGATTCGAGGACTTCGGCGTTGTAGATCGTCATCAGCGCGGCGGCGTCGTGCGGCGCGACCCGACGCGTTCTGACAGCAGGCATGGCGGTGATGCTACGAGCCGTCAGTCCCGGAAGTTGTTGAACTGGAGAGGGATGTCGAAGTCCTTGTCCTTCAAGAACGCGATCGCACCCTGGAGGTCGTCGCGCTTCTTGCCGGTGACTCGAACCGAGTCACCCTGCGTCTGGCTCTGGACCTTGAGGCCCGATTCCTTCAACGCCCGGTTGATCTCCTTGGCCTTGTCGGCGCCGATCCCGGCCTTCAGGGTGATCACCTGGCGTGCAGTGCCCTTCGTCGCCTCTTCGATCTTGCCGCGATCGAGCGTCTTGAGCGAGACGCCCCGCTTCACGAACTTCTCCTCGAGCACCTGGAGCAGCGCTCGGAGCCGATCCTCGCTGATGGAGGCGAGGGTCACCTTCGATTCCGCCAGCTCGATGCTCGACTGCGTGTCCTTGAAGTCGAACCGGGTGGTGACCTCGCGCACGGCCTGGTCCACGGCGTTCTTGACTTCTTGTTCGTCGATCTCCGAAACCACGTCAAAACTGGGCATGACCAGAGGCTAACGTTCACGGCTGCAATCTCGGGTCGGTACCCAAGCGGCCAACGGGGGCAGACTGTAAATCTGCTGAGCGATCTTCGAAGGTTCAAATCCTTCCCGGCCCACTCCGAGAACTACCACCACAGGCGGACCCGCAGGGGTCCGCCTGCCGCTTTTCCGACAGCGCGAGCACTCCCTCAGCCGGAATACGTCTCGATCCGGAGCGACTCTGGGTCGACCAGGTGGTCGGTGTACCCGGCGCTGAGCAACGGGTGATCCGTCGCCGTCGGTACCGGCGAGCCGTCCGTCCACCACACGAGAGACACCCAGTGCCCGTCGTCACTGCTCGCCGTGGTTCGGCGCCGGCAACCGGGGTGCTGGTAGTACCAGCGCTGCTGCAGCGCGTCGTCAGCAACCCCGAACGACTGCGCATCGGCACCAACAGCAAGACGAAAGCGGGTGATCTCGAGCACGAGGTCAGCGTAGGTCGCCTGCTCCCGGGAGGTCAGAAGGCGGCCCGGAGAATCGCACGGCGAACGTTGCGTCTGCTGCGGCACCATCCCGGAGGGCGTGCCAGGCCTCGAGGTTGGGGTGGTCGAACATCGTGGCCGACTCCGCCGGACCGAGCAGAGCGATCGCCGTGTCGAACTCGTTGGCGGACATCAGCCTCACGGCTGCTCGGGAACGCCAGCCGGTGACCAGGCCGAGGATCCATCCGGGCAGACGATGACCGGTGCTGGTGTCCGCGAAGGGGTACACGACCTCGCCGCTGTCGGCGTCGAACACGCCGACGACGTAGCCGGGCGATTCTTCGAGCCCCGGCATCGCGTCGAGGAGTGCCGAACGGAGTCCATCGAAGGCGGTCGGCTCCCTGTAGCGAATCGAGGGTCGGCCGTCGGAGCCGCGATGGAGACAGCCCGGAGCATCCAGCCGAAAACCGAGACGCGTATAGAGGCGGAGTGCACCCCGGTTCTTTGCGTCGACGGCGAGTTCGATCGTGTCGATGCCTGCCTCCAGAAGACCGCGTGCCGAGGACGCGAGGAGCGTCGCAGCGACGCCATTGCGTCGCATCGGTTCTGCGACAACGAGATGGGCGACGAGCGGCAAACCCTCGAAGAGGCACACCATCGAGATACCGACCATCGAACGACCGGCAGCCTCGCGGGCGCACATCGTCGCCGACGTCACCGGCGGTCCCCACTCCCCTGCCCAGAACAGATCGAGTTGGTCACCGTCGTCGTCGAGGGAGTCGTCCGCCGTCCGGTACGCCTCGACCAGGACCTCGCGTGCCTCGGCCGCGCGATCGGCAGCGAGTTGCTCGATCACAACCGACGTTGCGACCGTCCCACTGCGCTCGATCACCTCGAGCGCTGGGGCGATCATCCGAAGGCGAGGCATGGTGCCAGCTTCCCAGGAACAGCCGTCGCCCCACCGCCGGTTGCCCGTCAGTGGTACCCGCTGTGGTGGTAGAGGCACGGGACACCACGCCGCTCGAACATCGCCACGTTGCGTTCGTCGTCCTCGATCGCGAGTTCGGGTTCGAAACCGAAGGTTCGCAGCTCGTGAAGCGCATAGTCCTTGAAGTCACGCGCCAGTTGGTAGTCGCCGTAGTCGCGCATCACCAGGAGATCCCAGCGCACATCATGCCGGTCGAGCCACTCGAGGGTGATGTCGGCCACGCTGGACGGGCGAGCGGTGAGCAGGACGACCGTCAGCTCCGGGTCCAGCATGCGCCCCATGATCGCGACCGGCTCGATGAGCGGATCCTTGCCGCACTCGTCGAAGAACTGATTCCAGTTCCTGCGGCTGCCGGTGACGAGGTACTGGCGGTGCGTGGCGTCGGCCAGAACACCGTCGACGTCGAAGATCACGCAGCGGTTCGGTGCCAGCTTCCCCTTGCGCCACCACCAGTTCTCCGGTTCATATCGCAGTCCACTCACGACTGCTCCCGCATGCGCTCCTCCACCACGTAGCCGAGCACGACACCGTTCGGCTCCTCGTAGGACGATATGCGCGCGTAGATATCGTCGTGATTGTCGACCGGACACGGGACGTCGAGTCGGCGGAACTCCTTCACGACGTCGTCGACATCCTCCGGGTCCTCCGGGTCGGTGCCTTCGAGAAGGGCCTCAGCGAGCGTCCGTCCGGCAAGTTCGAACTGCCCTTCCACGTCGCACCTGATCACCGGAGCATCGGCGACGCGCCGTTCGCCGCGGTCACCGACCCAGTAGCCGAGCAGCTCGCCGCCGAAGACTTCGGCAACCCAGCGAACCTGGGTCGTCATCCGCTCGAAGGCGCGTGCGATTGCCGGCTCTACGCCGTTCTCGATGGTGAAGTCGGAGAAGAGGTCGGCGGTGTCGTCGCCCTCGAGCAGAACCATCTCGTACGCGTCGAGCAGATCGACGTCGTCCGCATACTGGGCTCGCCAGAGCGCGGCCAGGTCCGGGGGTACGGGTTCCCCGCGCAGAACCTCCGCGGAGAGCGCCTTCAGCGCTTCATCGAGCTCGGTTTCGTCAACAGCGTGTGCGGCCACAAGCCCAGTCTCGTCGACCGATCAGCCCTCGCCGTGATTCCGCCTCGAAGTGTGACTCAGTCCTCACTCGAGGCCGCGGCGCGTTCCTTGATCAGGGCCATCACGTTCGGATCCGAGAGCGTGGTGGTGTCGCCGAGTTGGCGGCCTTCTGCCATGTCACGCAACAGGCGGCGCATGATCTTGCCCGATCGCGTCTTCGGTAGGTCGTCGGTGAAGACGATCTGCTTCGGCCGGGCGATCGGGCCGATCTTCTCGGAAACGTGCTTGCGGAGCATCTCACCGTGCTCGGGGCTCGGCGGGTTGCCGCCCTTGAGCGTCACATAGGCGATCACCGCTTGCCCCGTGAGCTCGTCGTTCGCACCGACCACCGCAGCCTCGGCAACCGACGGGTGGTCGACGAGGGCAGATTCCACCTCGGTCGTCGAAATGCGGTGGCCGCTGACGTTCATCACGTCGTCGACCCGCCCGAGAAGCCAGAGGTAGCAGTCGTCATCGAGCTTCGCGCCATCGCCGGCAAAGTACCGCCCGGCGTAGGTCGACCAGTACGTCTTCGCGTATCGGTCCGGGTCGCCGTAGATGCCCCGGAGCATCGACGGCCACGGATGGCTCAGCGTGAGGTAACCGCCACCGACGCTCACGGGGGTGCCTGCTTCGTCGACGACCTCTGCTCCGATGCCGGGAAGGGAAAAGGTTGCGCTGCCCGGCTTCGTGGTGGTGACCCCGGGGAGCGGAGAGATCATGATGCCGCCGGTTTCGGTCTGCCACCAGGTGTCGACGATGGGGCAACGTCCACCGCCGATGTGTTCCTGATACCACATCCACGCTTCCGGGTTGATGGGCTCACCGACGGATCCGAGGAGTCGCAACGACGACAGGTCGTGCTTGCGCGGTTCCTCGACGCCCCACTTCATGCAGGCCCGGATCGCTGTCGGCGCCGTGTAGAAGATCGTGACGCCGTACTTCTCGATGAGTGACCACCAGCGGTCCTTGGCCGGAGTGTCGGGAGTGCCCTCGTACATGACGCTCGTCGCCGCGTTGGCCAGCGGCCCGTAGACGACATAGCTGTGGCCGGTGACCCAGCCGACGTCGGCCGAACACCAATACACGTCCGTCTCCGGATGAAGGTCGAAGACGTAGCGGTGAGTGAAGGCCACCTGGGTGAGGTAGCCACCTGTCGTGTGCATGATGCCCTTGGGCTTGGCCGTGGTGCCGGACGTGTAGAGGATGAACAGCAGATCCTCGGCGTGCATGCTCTCGGGCGCGAACGTGGTTCCGACGGGCTGCGCGCCGATGACGTCGTGATACCAGACGTCGCGTCCTTCGGTCATGGTGACCTCGGTGTTGCAACGGTTCACCACGACCACGGAGTGGACCGATGGACAGTCGACGAGGGCGGCGTCGACATGAACTTTCAACGCGCTGGCCGAACCGCGCCGATAGCCGGCGTCGGCGGTGATCACCGCGGTCGCTTCAGCGTCGTTGATGCGGTCGCGGAGCGAGTCCGACGAGAATCCTCCGAACACGACCGAGTGCGCTGCACCAATGCGGGTGCAGGCGAGCATCGCGACTGCGGCCTCGGGGATCATCGGCATGTAGATCGCGACCCGGTCGCCGCGCTTGACCCCCCGGGCGCGGAGCGCGGCGGAGAAGCGTTGCACCTCGTCGAGAAGGTCGGCGTAGGTGATCGTACGTGTGTCACCCGGCTCGCCCTCGAAGTGATACGCGACACGGCCACCGAGCCCGTTGGCGACATGACGGTCGAGACAGTTCGCGCTGATGTTGAGCTCTCCGTCTTCGAACCACTTGGCGAACGGAAGCTGCCAATCGAGGACCTCCGTGAACGGCTTCGTCCACGTGACGAGCTCTCGTGCCTGGCGCGCCCAGAACGACTCCCAGTCGGCGTCTGCCTCATCGTGGAAGCGACGGTCGTTCAGCAGCGAGTCTGCAGCAAACGCCGCCGGCGGAGGAAACGTCCGGTTCTCGATGAGTAGTGCGTCAAGGGTCGGCTCGCTCATAGGGTCTGACGCTACCCATTTCGTTCCCGATGCACGACCCGCCGGTCTCGAAGGCACAGGGCACTTGGTCGTCCGGCAACGGGCCCGGCTACGTTCGACCCCATGGGCATTCGCATGGTCATCGACACCGATACCGCTTCGGACGACGCGGTGGCGCTCGTCATGGCGCTCATGCACCCCGATGTGGCGGTCGAGGCCATCACCGTCGTCGCGGGAAACGTGCCGCTGCCCACGGCCGTGAACAACGCCCTCCTCACGGTGGAGCGCTGTGTCGCCGCCGGCCGCCGCGCAGCCCCGGTCCACGTGGGTCTGGACGCCCCTCTGCACCGTCCACTCGAAACAGCGCAGTTCGTCCACGGGGAGGACGGCATGGGCGACATCGATCTGCCCGGAGCGACCACCCGAGCTGACTCCGTCGACGCAATCGGTGAGCTCGTTGCCCTGCCGGGGCGAGCGAGCGCCCCGCTCACGTTGGTGACGCTGGGCCCGCTGACGAATGTGGCGGCGGCCCTCGCTCGGGACCCCGAGCTTCTGACCAAGTACGAGCACACCGTGATGATGGCCGGCGCCCCCGACCTCGTCGGCAACGTCAACGCCCACGGCGAGTTCAACGTCTGGTGCGACCCCGAGGCTGCCGACATCGTGTTTGCCGCCCCGGGCCGCAAGACGATGGTCGGGTGGAACATCTCCCGCCAGTACGCAGTCATGACGCCCGAAGATCAGGCCCACCTCATGACGCTCGGTTCGCTCGGCGAATTCGTCCACGAGATCAACCGTGTCGTGAATGAGTACTGCCTCAACAGCGGCCTTCCGGGGTACGACCTCCCCGACCCGATCACTGCGGCGATTGCCATCGACCCGTCGATTGCGACACGCGTCACGCAGGAGGCCATCCACGTGACGCTCGGCGGTGACGACGACCGTGGCGCTTCTGTCTGTGTCGCCGATTCGGACCGGCCGAAGATGACCGTGGTCTGGGAGGCCGACGCTGAGGCGTTCAAACGCCAACTCTTCACCGCCTGTGCGACGGGTTGACCCGCTTCCTGCACATCGGCGAAGCCGCCTCTGCCCGGTGCGATCCGTCCGGCCGTCCGTCCCGCCGCACATCGGCCTCACCTGTGCCGCACATCGGTACTTTTCGGACGATTTCTGGCGGACGGTGGATGATCTGCGGAAGTGAGGGCTCGATCTGCGGCGGAAGGCGGCCGATCGGCGGCGGGACGATCGTCGGCAGCGGCTCCAGCGGCCTCAGCGCGACGACCTGATCCACTGCATGACCACGAAGGCGCCGAGAACCGTAGGGTCGAGAAGTGCATCGGCCTCCCCGACCCGGCTTCGGGCGGCAAGAGCAGGAAGGTCGCCGATGGCCGCACGTTCATGCCACGTGCGGAGCGCTTCGGCGACCAGCTCACCGATCCCGTGTTCTTCGAGAAACTCCCGTTGGGTCGTGACCGAACTGGCGTGATGTTCGAGGCCGAGGAAGTCGACGGCGACGTCGGCGGTGATGTCGCAGCTCCCGACGGCGACGAACGGGTTGACTCCGCGCTCGTGGCCACGATAGGTCCGAAGCCATCCGCCATCGCGGGACGCAAGTTCACCCAGAGAAGCGCCGTAGTCGATTGCCACGACGCGCCCGCCGTGGGTTGCGAGTGATGCGTACGCGCCCCCGACCCATGACACCGCCGCATGCTGCAGCGGAACCATCGAACCGGCTGAAGCGCCGGGGGCCAACCTGCACAAGATCGTGTCCCGACCGGGATCAAGGCCGACGCTCACCGGCTGAAAGGTGCCGTCAGCATCGACACCGACTCGGACCTCGTCCCAACGATCTGCTCCCCGCCGGGCCACGTCGAAGGGCAGATTGTCGAGAAGTTCGTTGGCGAGAATCACATGCAACGACTCATCCGGCAGCGCCGCCAGCGATGTCACGAGCGGTCCCTGCCCCGGCCCCACGACGTGATCGCCCTCTTCGGTGATGTCGATCTGACCGAGCAGCTCCGAGGGTTCAACGAGTGGGAGTCGATGCGTACGATGCAACGCCCGCATCGGCTCGGCCGTGTCGATGAGGAGGTACCGAAGCTCGACCGCACACTCCGGTGCGGCCCGGAGGACATCGCGGCACAGCGTGCCCGGCCCGGCGCCGCATTCCGCGACGAGGTACGGGCTCGGGCGACCCAGTTCGTTCCACCACGTATCGAGGGCCCGAGCGACAACCGCACCGTACAGCGGACCAACCTCCGGACTGGTGATGAAGTCCCGCCGACGGCCCGCGCCGCCACCGGTCGTGTAGAACCCGTCGGGACCGTACAGGGCTTCGCCCATGAAGACCGAGAACGGAACAGGGCCCTCCCGCCGGATGCGGGAGCGGAGATGTTCCATGTGGCCCGGCAGGGCTCGGCTACTTGATCAGCGCGCCGAAGGTGCTCGACACGTCGACGAGCTTCGTGAGCATGCCGGGGTACACACCGATGGCGACGATGCCGACTGTGCAGATCGCCAGCGACGTGGTGAGCGCAGCGGGGAGCTTGATCGGCGTACGGTCGTCGAGGGGGACCGGACGCATCCACATCTCGCGAAGGATCGATGCGTAATAGAAGAACGCAATGACCGAGTTGACCGAGGCAATCACACCGAGGATCACCGGCCATGTGGTGCCGGCGTCGATGATCGACTTGAACACGAAGAACTTCGCCCAGAACCCGCCGAGCGGAGGAATGCCGGCGAGCGACGCCATGATGAGCGTCATGACGATCGCCAGCCCCGGCGCGTATTCGAAGAGCCCACCGAAGCTGGATATCTCGCCGCTCTTGGTCTTGCGGGACACGGTGATGACCACGGCGAAGGCGCCGAGGTTCATGAAGGCGTAGACCACGAGGTAGAGCACGATCGCGTCGAACGCGCTCTTCGTCGCCGACCCGTTGATGCCGGCCACGGCGAGCGGGGCCATGATGAATCCAGCTTGCGCGATCGAACTGTACGCGAGCATACGAACGATGTTGGTCTGACGGAGAGCCGTGAGGTTGCCGACGGTCATGGTGAGTGCGGCGAGCACCCAGAAGATCGGGCGCCACACATCGGACCGACCGAGGAAGCCGGCGAACACGATCTGGGTGATCGCCACGAACCCGGCCGTCTTCGACGCCACCGAGAGGAAGGCGGTGATCGGTGTCGGCGCGCCCTCGTAGGTGTCGGGGGCCCACTGATGAAACGGGACCGCCGAGATCTTGAAGGCGAACCCGACGAGGGTCAGGAAGATGCCGACGATCAGCAGCGGGGTGACACCCTCGCCGGTGACGGAATCGGCGATCACGGAAAGCTGGGTGGCGCCGGTGATGCCGTAGATGAACGACATGCCGTAGAGCATCACGGCTGACGCGACGACGCCGAGAAGGTAGTACTTCAGCATCGCTTCGTTGCTCTTGGACTCCCGCTTGCGCCAGCCGGCGAGCAGGTACGAAGGAATGGCGATGGTCTCCACGGCGACGAAGATCGTGATGAGGTCGCGCGCCGAGGCCATGACAATCATGCCGAGCATCGAGCAGACGAGCAGGAACGAATACTCGCCCTCGTAGAAGTCGCCTTCCGCGAGGTAGTCCGACGACATCAGCAGCACGAGGTAGCCGCTCACCAGGAACAGACCCTTGAGCAGAAGGGCATACCGATCGACGACATAGCCGCCGCCGAACATCACTCGGGCGGTGTCGTCTGAAGCGGCGAGGGTGAGCAGCGGGATCGCCGCGAGCGCCACCCCGACTCCAGCCCAGGTGGTGATCAGGTACTTGCGCGTTTCGTCGATGAAGAGGTCGGCGATCAGGATGCTCACGGCGACGAGCGTGAGAACGATCTCCGGCGCGAGCGCGTGGTAGTCGAGGTACGGCCGAGTCCACTCGGCAGCAGCGAGAACGGAGGCGAGCATGAGCGCTGATCAGCCTCCGGTGGCGTTGCGAAGTGAGTGGGCGATCGCGGACACAGGCCCTCAGCCCCCAAAGACCTTGGTAATGACCTGCACTGCGGGATCAGTCACCGAGTACATGAGCCGCGGCCAGACACCGAACACGACGATCCCGGCGAGGAACGGCGCCCACGCAAGCCATTCGTTCGGGAGCACGTCGTGGAAGTGGTGACCCTTCCACTCGTCCTTCTGAGTCCCGAATGCGGTGCGCTGATAGAGCCACAGCAGGTAGCCGGCGGCGAACACCGTGCCAACCGCGGCGACGATCATGAGTCCGCGGAACAATGCGACGTTGAGGCCCTCAGCGGGGTTGTACGCCGACAGGATCGCCGGGAACTCGCCCCAGAAACCAGCGAGACCGGGAAGCCCGAGCGACGCCATCGTCGCGAAGCCGAACACCCAGCCAAGCCTCGGCATGGTCTCGAGCAAACCGCCGAGGCGGGCGATCTCCAAGGTGTGGAAGCGCTCCTTGACCGATCCGGCGACGAAGAACAACATGCCGGTGATGAGGCCGTGGGCGACCATGCCGAAGAGCGCGGCGTTCATGCCGTAACTCGTCAGGGTCGAGATGCCGAGCATCACGTAGCCCATGTGGGCGACCGACGAGAAGGCGATGAGCCGCTTCATGTCAGTCTGGGCGAGACAGCCGAGCGCGCCGTAGATGATGCCGATCGCCGCAAGCACACCGATAAACGGGGCCCAGTCCTTCGCTGCGTCCGGAAGAATCGGGATGGCGATCTTGATGAACCCGAACGTACCCAGCTTCAGCAGGACGGCGGCAAGGATCACCGACCCGACGGTGGGAGCTTCCGTGTGGGCGTCGGGCAGCCAGGTGTGGAACGGGAACATCGGCACCTTCACGGCGAAGCCGAGGAAGATGCCACCGAAGATCAGCGACTGCGTGCCTGACGAGATGCCGGCGGTCTGCACGTTGGCAATCAGTTGGTCGATGTCGAACGTGCGACCGGCTTTGAAGTACAGCGCCAGGAAACCAAGGAGCATGAACGCCGAACCGAACATCGTGTAGAGGAAGAACTTGATCGATGCGTACTGGCGATTCGGCCCACCCCAGACGCCGATGAGGAAGTACATCGGGAGCAGCGTGAGTTCGAAGAACACGAAGAACAGGATCAGATCCTGGGCGACGAAGACACCGTTCATGCCGGTCTCGAGGATCAGCATGAGGGCGAGGACGGCCTTGGGATTGTGCGGCTCAGGCCAGTGGTTCCACGAGTAGATGATGCAGAGCACGATCACGACGTTCGACAGGAGCAACATCGGCAGGCCCAGGCCGTTGAGGCTCACGTGGTAGTTCGAATTGATCGTGTCGATCCAGGAACGGTTCACGACGAACTGCGCTTGGCCGGCCCGATCGAAGTTGAAGTACGAGATCGTCACGATGCTCACGACCAGCGTGGCGACCGCGCCGATCAGCCCGACGATCTTGACGTTCTCCTCGTCCTTGTTCGGCGTCACCATCACGACCAACGCCGTCAGCGCCGGCAGGAAGATGATGAGGGTGAGCCCCCAACCGTTCAGAAAGTCCAACATGGTTCTCCTAGAGGAACAGAACGAGGCCGAAGGCGATGAGGCCGGTCGCCGCGAGGAACGTTGCGGCGTAGGCCTGTACCTTGCCGTTTTGCAGTTTGCGTAGCACGCCGCCGCCGGTCGACGCGCTGATCCCGGCACCGTTGACGATGCCGTCGACGAGGCCCTGATCGATGTAGCGGTAGACGCCGCGTCCGGTTGCCGCTGCGGAGCGGCCGGCAGTGTCGATGACAGCGTCGATCACGTTCTGGTTGAACCAGTACGTCATCTTCGCGATCGGGCCCTTGATCGATCCGATGATCAGATCGGTCCAGAGGGCATCGAGGTAGTACTTGTTCTTGAGCACCTTGTGGCCGAGGCCGAATACGCCACCCCGACGCACCAGCCCGAGGTCGCCCTGTTTGACGACGTTGTACCAGTAGCCGACGGCGATGCCACCGACCGCGAGGATGATCGACGGAATAGCCACGCCCCAATCGAACGGGTGGACCTTGCCGGCGGCGGCAATCGTCTCCTCGAAGGTGATGTTGGCGATGTTCTTCTCGAACCAGAACCTCTTCAGGAACAAGAAGTCCTTGAACGGCCAGTTGGCGAACCCGACGAAGGTCGCCATGACGGCGAGCGCGACCAGCGGGCCGGTGATGAGCGCCGGCGATTCGTGCGGCCCGGCATGGGCATCGTGCGCATCGCCGTGGTCATCGTGGGCCACCGCAGCCGCGTGGGCATCGTGGCCGTGGGTGTCATGCGCGTGGGTGTCATGGCCGGCCGCGCCGTGATCGTCAGCCGCGGCGTGTGCGCCATGGGCATCGTGATCATCGTGGAAGAGATGCAGTCGGTTCTCGCCCCAGAAGGTCTTGGCCATCACCCGGGTCATATAGCAGCCGGTCATGAACGCGCCGAGGCTGCCGGCGACGAACGCCAACGTGAAGCCGTTCTTGTCAGCGGCGTTCAGGATCTCGTCCTTGGACCAGAACCCGGAGAAGATGGGAATGCCGGCGAGCGCGAGGTATCCGACAAAGAACGTTCGATAGGTGATGGGCATGTACTTGCGGAGGCCGCCCATCCGCTCCATCTCGAAGCTGTGGTGTGATCCGGAGTGGGCGATCGAACCGCTCGCCTGGAAGAGGAGTGCCTTGAAGAACGCATGCGTGACGAGATGGAAGATCGCGCCGACCCACGCACCGACGGAGAGGCCGAGGATCATGTAGCCGAGCTGCGACACCGTGGAATACGCGAGGACCTTCTTGATGTCGGTCTGCACGAACGCCAGTCCGGCGGCCGACACGATCGTGATCGCGCCGATCCACGAACCGAAGTTCATCCCTCCGGAAGTGATGGAGAAGCCCTGCCAGAACACCCCGTAGAGACGGGCAAACAGGTACACGCCGGCGACGACCATCGTGGCGGCGTGGATCAGTGACGACGCCGGAGTAGGGCCGGCCATGGCGTCGGGAAGCCAGGTGTGGAGCGGGAACTGCGCCGACTTGCCCATCACGCCGAAGAACAGCGCTACGGCTGCGACGACGAGCGTCGCGTGGTTGATCCCGCCATTGAGAGCCTTCTCGTTGATGGCGGCCATGTCGAAGGTGTTGCCTGCCGCGAAGAAGAGGATGACGATGCCGATGAGTAGTCCGATATCACCGGTGCGCGTGGTGAAGAACGCCTTGAGCGCGGCGTCGGAGTTGGTCTTGTCCTCCCACCAGTGACCGATGAGCAGGAACGAGCAGAGACCCATCAGCTCCCAGCCGAACAGCAGACCGAGGGTGGTGGAGGTCTGGACCATCCAGAGCATCGCTCCGCTGAAGAGGTTCAGCGCAGCGAAGTAGTGGGTGAACCGCTTGTCGCCGCGCAGATACTCGATAGAGAACACATGGACGCAGAGGGAGATGAAGGCGACCGTGAAGAGCATGGCGACGGTGAAGCCGTCGACATGGATGCCGAGGCCGATGTCGACGCTGCCGTTGCGGAACCACGAGACGCTTCGCTCGATCGGGTCGCGGAGCTTGATTGGCTCCTCGCCGGCGAAGTGGGCCGCGAACGAACGCATCCCGGCGCCGACCGCCCGCATTGCTTCTTCCTTCGCAACTTCTTCACCGTGGGCACCGGGAGCGAGTCGGACCCATTGGATCACGCCGCCGATGGCGAGAACCATGGTGGCGACCGAGCTGACGATGCCGAACTCGGCGCCGAGGAACTTCATCCGCTTGCCGAAGAACAGAGTGGCGACGAACGCCGCCACCATCAGCGCAGGAAGCACCCATGCGTGGGCGAGGATCCACGGCGCTGACGACGAGTGCTCGGCGACGGTTTCGCCGCCGGCGGCCAGGAGCCCGCCGGTTGACAGTCCAAACTCTGAGGCGAAGTTTCCACCCGCCGAGAACGCAGAGAACACCGACATCAGCCCTTCATCTCCGAGACTTCGCCGGGATCGACGGAACGGCGGTTGCGATAGATCAGCAACACGATGGCAAGACCGACGCCCACCTCAGCGGCGGCAACGGCGATGACGAACAAGGCGAACACGTGACCGATGATGTTGTCGTTCTTCAGTGCGAACGCGATCAGGTTCATGTTCACGGAGTTGATCATCAGCTCGATCGACATGAGCACGAGCACGGCGTTCTTGCGGACCATGACGCCATAGGCACCGGCACAGAAGAGAAATGCGGCGAGGATGAGGAACTGGTTGATCAACATGGGGCGCCCGCCAGGGACAGAGCGGCCAAGACGAGAAACCGGTTGATCAACATGGCTAGTCCCGCCTTGCCACGACGATGGCACCCACGAGTGCAGCGAGCAGCAGGATCGACACGACCTCGAAGGGCACCAGGTACTGGGAGAAGATCGAGTCGGACATCCGCACCATGTTCACGCCGGCCGCACCGGAGGCAACCCCGTTGTTCAGATCGAAGCGATCGTCCCCGAAGGCGTCGATGAGCAGCGTCGCCAGAGCGCCGAACAGGAACAGCGACACGATCGCCGCCGGAACCCGTTGGTTGTTGTCGAGCTCGGGGGTCTTGCCGATGGGAGCGCGGGTGAGCATGATCCCGAACAGGACGAGCACCATGATCGCCCCGATGTAGACGAGCACCTGGGTGACGGCGACGAACTCGGCGGCAAGGAGAATGTATTGCGCGGCCATGCCGGCCAGCACGATCACGAGGTAGAGCGCAGCATGCACCACGTTCTTCGTGGTGACGAGCTTGATCGCCGACAGCGCCATGGCGACGGCAAGGAGCCCGAAGGTGAGGTTCTGGGCAAGCACGGCGGGCGAGGCTACTTCTTCTTCGATTCCGCGCCGACTTCGAGAGCCGGCTTGGCGGGCACCGTGTCCATCCACTCGCCGAGGCGG
>JANPFX010000106.1:0-23419 GCA_031423635.1 Acidimicrobiia bacterium
GATCGTGATCTGGCTCGGACCGGGACTCCGCTCGATCCTCACCGTCACTGCACTCGTGTGCTTCGTCCCGTTCCTGCTGAACGGGATCGCCGGGTTGCGATCCGTCGATCCGCTGCTCATCGAGCTGGCGCGCTCCGTCGACACGAGCGAGATGGAAGTGCTCAGACGTCTGCGGATTCCGTCGGCGCTCCCGTACCTGCTCTCGGCGGCCAAGATCAACGTGGGCCTGGCGCTGATCGGCGCGGTCCTCGGCGAGTTCTTTGCGCTCACGTCGAAAGGGCTCGGCTATTCGGTCAAGGTCGCGCAGGCGCGCAACCTGGTGGACCAGCTGTGGGGCTCCATCTTCTCCCTCGCCATCATCGGCTCGCTTGCCACACTCCTCATCACCGGACTCGAACGCGTCATGCTTCGGGGACACGCTTCACAACGCACCTGACCACCCGTATCACCGCTGACCACCCATCACCCAAGGAGCCCCACGTGAAATCAAGAATCGTCCTATCCGTACTGGCGGGCAGCATGTTGCTGCTCGCCTCGTGCAGCAGCGACTCCGCCGACACCACCGCCGCCCCGGCCGAGACCGAAGCCGCCGCAACCGAAGCATCCGCGGCCGAGACCACGGCAGCTGCGGCGGAGACCGAAGCTGCCGCAGCCGAGACGGAAGCAGCCGCAGCCGAGACCACGGCCGCCGCTGGGGCGATGAGTGCCGAAGACGCCGCCGCCCGCTGTGCGACGAACAAGGCGGCCGGAAAGATCACGTATGCATCGAGCTTCGACTTCGCCGCTGCGGCATCGATCATCGACGTCGTCGTCGCCGACAACAAGGGCTACTTCAAGGACCTGTGCCTCGACGTCGAGCTCAAGCCGGGCTTCTCGTTCTCCAACTATCCCCTCGTCGCCAGCAACCAGGTGCAGTTCTCGGCCGCCGGCGCCTACACGGAGATCGTGAACTACTCGAAGGACGGCGCCAAGTTCGTCGCCCTGACCGACTACGGCAAGACCCCGATCGAAGCCCTCGTCACCAAGAACCCCGACCTTGCGTCCCTTGCCGACCTCAAGGGCAAGACCATCGGCGTGAAGGGCGATATCCCGCCCTCGATCGTGGCGATGCTCGACGCCGCCGGTCTCAAGCGCGGCACCGACTACAAGGAAGTGCTCCTTGACGGATTCGACCCGAAGGTCCACATGAGCCTGCCGATCGACGCCATGCCCGTCTACAAGAGCAATGAGCCCTACCAACTCGACGCCGCCAAGATCCCGTACAAGCTCTTCGACCCGACCAAGGAGAACATCCCCGGAAGCTTCGGCCTGCTCTACACCTCGGCCGACTACGCCGCCAAGAACCCGACCGTGGTCGAGGACTTCATCCGGGCCGCCCTGAAGGGCATGGAAGATGCGGCCGCCGATCCCAAGGCTGCGGTCGCCATCTCCGTCGCCAAGATCAACGCCGCCGGAAACCAGGCGTTCCTCACCGAGGTTGGCGAAACCAACCGTTGGAACGCCGAGCTCGCCGAGGTGAAGGTCGGACTCGGTGGCCAGCCCATCGGAACAATCATCCCGGCCGTGCTCGATGCCGAGATCGCTGCGTACACCAAGGCCGGCATCTTGACCGTTCCGGATCCGAAGGCCTACGACGCCACGATCGTGCCGAAGCTCTACGGCGCGGACGGCAAGGTCATCTTCATGAAGTACGCCGCGTGATCAACGCGCGCTGATGGTTTCCTCTGCAGCACATCGGCCCCCTTCTGCCGCACATCACACCAGTCCTGCCGAACATCGAGGCATTTCGGGCGTGAATCGACAGTCTTGGGTCGATGTGCGGCGGGAGTCGCTCGATGTGCGGCGGGCACGTGAGGAAGTACGCGGCGTGAGCGGAACCCTCGGCGGGCACGGGCACGTCTCGCCATGAAGGCGTACGTGCAGCGCGGCCACGGCGGCCCCGAGGTCTGCTCGTTCGAAGACATCGACGACCCCATCCCCGGTCCGCGTGAAGTCGTCATCCGGGTTCTGGCCGCCGGCCTGAACCGATTGGACCTCCTCCAGCGCACGGCACCTCTCGTGCGCGGCTTCCACCTTCCCCATGTCGCCGGCCTCGACGTGGTGGGCGTCGTGGTGGCGGCACACCCCGATGCGGACACCGGACGCGCCCCTCTGGGCTCGATCGTTCTGGTGGACCCGGTCACGACCTGCCGAACGTGTCGTCGTTGCCGAGCCGGTCAGGAGCCGTACTGCGAGTTCCTCCAGACTGTCGGGTCAACCCGTCAGGGCGGATTTGCCGAACTCGTTGCCGTTCCTGCCGACCGGTGCTGGCCCGCGCCGGCCCACCTGAGCGTCGCCGAGGCCGCGGGCGTGCCCGTCGCCCATATCACGGCGTGGCAGGCGCTGGTCACCGTCGGTGCCGTGCAGGCGGGCGAGGTCGTGCTGGTGAACGGCGCCAATGCCGGCGTTTCGATCGCGGTGATCCAACTCGCCAAGCGCGCCGGGGCAACGGTCATCGGGACCGTTCGTGGGGTGGCGAAAGCGGCGCAAGTGCTGACCGTCGGGTGCGACCACGTGGTCGACGCCACCGACCCGACAACGATCGCGGGTCGCGTCCGCGAGCTGACCGACGGTCTCGGCGCCGATCTCGTCATCGACCACGTCGGCCCGGCCCAGTTCGCCGCATCGGTCGACGCGATGGCCGTCGAAGGTCGCATGGTCTTCTGCGGCACGACCACCGGCACAGAGGTGAACCTGTCGCTCACCGACGTGTACTGGTGGGGCCGCAAGCTCCTCGGCTCGGGCGGCTACCGACCCCACGAGGTCGGCGACATGCTCGAAGCGGTCACCTCTTCCCGACTCGTCCCGGTCGTCGCAGAGGTCGCTCCCTTCGCTGAACTCCCCCGTCTGTTCGACCGCCTCGAGCATGGTTCGGTCGTCGGCAAGCTCGTCGTCACGTTCGACGAGCGTTCGCTGCCGATAGAACGGAAGGACCCTCGACGGCTGGTTTCTGCGTTGCCTTCGTGGCAGAAACGTGCCACAGTTATGCCATGGCACGCTCCAGGGTGAGTACGACGGTCGACGAAGCCCTCTTGACGGAGGCGCGAGCGGCAAATCCAAAGCACAACGACGCAGCGCTGTTCGACGCTGCGCTGGCGGCGTTGCTCGCTCGGACCCGCGCCGCCGCCATCGACGACAGTTATCGCGTGTACGACGCGCTTCCCCTGGATGAACCCGACGAGTGGGGCGACCTGGACTCGTTCAGATCCGCAGCGGCGGCTACGTGAGTTCGCTCCCGCAACGAGGCGAACTGTGGTGGTGCGAGCCCCCCGAAATCGGCCGACGACCCGTGGTTGTTCTGTCGCGGGACGCTGCTATTCCCCGACTTCGCCGCGCACTGATTGCCCCGTGCACGACGACCATCCGAAACCTCGCCAGCGAGGTTGTGCTCGAGCCAGGCGAAGACCCTGTGCGTCGAAGAACCGCAATCAACCTCGATTCGATCGAGAGTGTTTCCGTAGGTGTACTCACGGATCGCATCGGTCGCCTCAGCGATGCGCGAATGGTTGAGATCTGCGACGCCGTGGCCATCGCCATCGATTGTCGTTGAACCTGCCCCGGGGTGACCCGCCGCCGACCCGTCGGTCGCCCGAACCAGTAGCGGCGATTCCCGTGCACATGGTCGCTCCACGAGCGACCAAACGCGCACTCTCCAAGAACCACCGTCGGCTTTACGCTCCGGCGGGCATCAGTTCCACTCGCGGCGCGTCCGCGGCATGCCGCTCGAACCGTCGTCGACGTTGCAGACGATGCCCAGCGTCTGGTGGATGTTGAGCCCTGCGTCCTCGAACCCGACGGCCGAAGCCGTCATGTAGAGCAGCCACACCCTGGCGCGGGGCTCACCGACCAGCGCTACAGCGGCGTCCCAGTGCTCGCGCAGGTTGGCCACCCAGTGGCGGAGCGTCATGTCGTAGTGCTCCCGCAGCGATTCGACGTCTCGCACTTCGAAGCCCGCCGCCTGCATGGCGATCGCCGTGTCACCGATGTCGATCAGCTCGCCGTCGGGGAACACGTAGCGGTAGGCGAAGCTGTTCGGGCTGAGCCGGGACCCACCCACAGACGAGATCGCGTGGTTGAGCAGACGGCCGTGCGGACCGAGAAGGGAACGCAGGACGTTGAAGTATTCGGCCATGCGGTTCTTGCCGACGTGCTCGAACATCCCGATCGAAGAGATGGCGTCGAAACGCTCCCCGGAGAGATCCCGGTAGTCCTGCAGACGGATCTCGATGAGCTCACCGAGTCCGGCTGCGTCGACCCGGCGCCTGGCCTCCTTCGCCTGCGCTTCGCTGATGGTCACCCCGACCACTCGTGCCCCGTGCTCGCGCGCGGCGTGCATGGCCATCGAGCCCCATCCGCAGCCGACGTCGAGCAGGCGCATACCCGAACGCTCGTGCAGACCGAGCTTGCGGCAGATCAACTCGTGCTTGGCCGCCTGCGCTTCCTCGAGCGTGGTCGAGGCGTCGACGAAACGGGCACACGAGTACGTCATCGCCTCGCCCAGCACGAGCCGGTAGAAGTCGTTGCCGACGTCGTAGTGATGGCTGATGGACGCGGCATCGTGGTGCTTGAGGTGCTGGTGCCGACGGTTCGGGGCTTCCTCGGGAGGGGTGGGGAGCGGCCGGCCGAGCAGACCGAGCCGGTAGACGGCGGCAACCGCAGCCGGGCCGACACGTTTCGCGTTGTGCAGCTTCACGCCGGCCGGGCGAAGGGCCTTGATCACCTCGAACAGATCGCCGACCACATCGATCTCACCGCTCACGAAGGCCCGGCCGAGACCGAGCTCTCCCGGTGCCCAGACCATCCGGCGCAGCGCGTTCGGCGACTTCACGAGCAACGCCGTGTCGCCCCCCGTTGGCCCGAGAGCACTGCCGTCCCAGAACTCGACCCGCACCGGAACGGGGCCGACAAGTCCTTCGAACACCGGAGCCATCAGTTCCGCAGCCGAGGGTTTCGATATCGGACGAATCCCGAAGGCCGATCGGGGTGCATGACTCCGTGCGGCCTGCGCGGTGGACCGCGTCGATCCCGAGGTCTGCATCTGCTCCTGCATGTTCACGGACGCACTCCTCCGCTCCACGAGCCTTCGCACACACGACAACGCCACGGACCCTGACCTCAACGTCGGGACCACAACTCCCTGCGCAACCGGGCTTCCCTACGGCACGAGATTGTTCCACGCCGACTGCAACTCCACAAGGGAGAAACGGCCCGACGGTGCCGAGGCGTTCGCCATCGCCTAAGCGCGCATAGGGACCGGTTCGTTGGCGCGCTCACCAGCTCGGAAACTTGGCCTTGTCCGGGAGACCACTTCGGGCCGTGATGGACTCGCCCATCTGCTGCGCGTCGGACCAGAGCTTGGCCTCGTCGATCGTGATGCAGTGCCCGTCCTCGACGACCACCTTCCCGTCGACCACGACGGTGTGCACCCCGCGGCCGTCGGCGCTCCACACCAGCTGATTCATCACGTTGAGCAGCGGACGCCACTCCGGTCGGTCACAGTCGTGGAGCACCACATCGGCCTTCAACCCCGGGACGAGCGCGCCGATCTGGTCTTCCATCAACATCGTGCGGGCACCGCCGACCGTCGCCATCTCATAGGCCTTCTCCGCCGGGAACATCTGGGGGTCGACCCGGGCATCCTTGAACAGACCGGCCACGAGATATGTGGCCCGCATCAGATCGGAGTAGTTCGAGGCGTTGTTGCCGTCGGTACCGATGGACACGTTGATGCCGCGCTGCACCATCTCCGGGAACTTGCCGACCTGGGTGACCCCGTAGCTGACCTTGAGCGCGGTCGTCGGACAGTGCGCGACGCTCGCGCCGGACTCTGCGATGAGCCGCAGCTCGTTGTCGTCGATCCGCACGACGTGGGTGATGGCGACGTTGCGGTCGAGAACACCCAGCTCGGCCAGGTGCACCATCGGCCGCTGGCCGAACTCGGCGATGAAACCGTCCGGATCGAGCTGTGCCGGAGACATGTGAAAGCTCATACCGACGCCCCGCTCGTCGGAGAGCTGCTTGGCCGCCTTCCAGAGCGGGTCGCTGCAGGTGGTGTGCCCGACGAGCGTGCTCCACGCGGCGATACGACCGTCGGCGTGGGACCTGTGGGCGTCGAGCTGATGCTCGAGATGGGCGATGGCCTGATCGGTGGTCTGGCGGTACACCGACGGCTCGGGCGGAAGGTCCCACACCCATCGGCCGACCCGACCACGAATGCCCACCTCGACGAGACCGTCGATCACGTCGTCGAGGTAGTGGATGGTGCCCGCTTCGAGGAAAGTGGTTGTTCCCGACCGCAGCATCTCCACTGCGGCAAGCTGACCGGAGGTCCGCTCTTCGGCGGCGTTGAACGCGGCGTAAAGCGGGCACAGCCACTCGAACACGTTCTCGACGAACGGGGTGTCATCGGGAACGTAGCCACGCGTCAGCGGCTCGCCGGTGATGTGGATGTGGGTATTGACCATGCCCGGGGTGACGACGAAGCGGCTGCCGCCGATGACCCGCCCAGCGCGATAGCGGACGCGGAGATCGGAGGCCTTGCCGACATCGACGATCGTGCTGCCGCTGATCGCCACCGCCCCGTCGCGGATGATGTCGCGGGTGGCGTTCATGGTGACGACCTGGCATCCCTCGATGAGCAGGTCGACGGCGATCGGGGTCGAGAGGGAGTCGGTCATGAGAGGCTCACTGACGGTTGCTGGAGGATGGCAGGTGGTTTGGTCGCGACGTAGACGAACGTGAACCCGATCGGCTCGATGAGTCGGATGGCGCCGAATCCGGTGCTGCTCAGCCAGTCCACCGCCTGGGCGTTGGTGACCACACCGCCGCGTTCGGTGTTGGCCATCATCGTGAGACCCATCTGCACGCCGAACGGGTTGTACTTGCGATCGTTGTCGGCGAAGTAGTCGGCAATGAGCACCTGGCCTTCGGGACGCAACGCGGCAAAGGCCCGCTGCAACAGCGTGCGCGATCGGGCATCGCCTTCCGTCCGACAGATGTGCCCGAGCACGACGACGTCGAAGGTCTTCGGCTCGATCTCGATGCCGTGGAAGTCACCCTTGCGGAACTCGACCCGATCGGTCAGCGAACGCTGCTCGATCATGGTGCGCGCGTCGTCGATCACTCCGGGGAGTTCATTGATCACCGCAGTCGAACCGGGCGACTGTTCCAGGATGCCGATGGCCCACGGCGCCCGACCGGCGCCGAGGTCGAGCACGCGCAGCCCCGGCCGTCTGCTCCATCCAAGTCGGAGACCGAGGCGGCCGGCCGCCCGTAGCTGGGTGGCGAAGGTGGCCTCACCGAGCGGTCCGTAGAAGGCCGCAGGGTGATCTTCGATCGGTGTGGCCACGCGGCCGTGGCGAACGGTGTCAGCGAGGTGTTCCCAGTTCCCGTGAGGACCCGGGGCGACGCGAATGAGCGAGGCCATCGAGGCCGGCCCACTCCGACAGAGGTATCGCTCCGATGTTTCCGTGAGCTCGTACACGTCGGCGACCTGGTCGAGGAACCCGAACGTGACCAACGCGTCGCACACCCGCTCGAGGTGCGGCGGTGACACCGAAAGGTGGTCGGCCAACGGAGCAATTGTCGTCGGACCAAGCGCCTCGATGGCGTCGAAGATGCCGAGATCGATGGCGGCAACGAGCGTCCAGTACGACCCGAAACCCTGGATGACACCCCACACGGGACCCGATGGCGGTGGCTTGAAGTCACGCCACGGCCGGCCCTTGTGGGCCATGGTGTGGCCCTTCTTGAGCTCGGGATAGGGCGAGTCGACGCTCACGGCTCGAGAACGATTTTCCCGAAGAACTCCGAGCTCAGCATCTTGTCCTGGGCATCGGCGCCGTCGCGCAGCGCGAACACTGAATCAACAGGGGCTTGGAACGACCCGCCGGTGTAGAGCTTCCACGCGGTTGCGAACTCCTCATAGCGATAGGGGTCCGAGCCGATGATGGAGATGCCCATGTGGAACATGAAGCCGAGCGATGGAATCGTCGCGGTGTCGCCGGTGGTGTTCCCGCAGTTGACGAGCCGACCACGCGGCTTGAGGGAGAACATCGACTGGGCCCACAGCGCCGGACCGACATGGTCGAACACCATCTCGACGCCGGCGCCTTGTGTGACACCCCGCGACCAACCCGTCACGTCGTCGGTGCGGTTGTTGCACACGAAGTCGGCACCCAGACCGAGCGCTCGTTCGCACTTGTCGTCGCTGCCTGCGGTGGCCAGAACGATGGCGCCGGCGTGCTTGGCCAGCTGGATGCCGGCCATCGACACCCCGCTCCCCGCAGCGTGGATCATCACGGTTTCACCGGCGGTGATCCGACCGACCGTGAACAGCGCGTGATACGCGGTGAGCCATGCCGTGGGGAAACAGACCGCCTGGTGCCAACCCATGTCGGCCGGTAGTACGTGCGCATGTGTTTCGGGCACAAGGCACTTCTCGGCGTAGCCACCGGCAACAGTCGCACCGATCACTCCGAGATCGCCGTAGAGATCTCCCATGCCAGACAGCTTCGAGCCATCGGGAACCTCGGCCAGCGACGGATCGACGACGACCCGATCCCCCACCTTCAGTCGCGTCACCTCCGATCCGACGGCGGACACCGTGCCGACGACGTCCATTCCGGCGATGTGGGGCAGGGTCATGCCAGGCATCGTGAACCAACCGTTACGCTGCACCACGTCGAGGTGGTTGAGCGCGGTAGCTGCAACGTCGATCACGACATCACGCGGACCCGGCGTGGGGTCGTCGATGTCGGCGTAGCGCAGGACGGATCGATCACCGGGCTCGGTGTAGAACAGCGCCTTCATGCTGTCTCCTTCTCAGAAGTGGCGGGAGTCGGCCACGCGGCCCGGTAGTGCTGCACGAGCCAACGGTTGAACTGCACGTGGCTCTCCTCCTGCCAGGAGTAGCGGCCTCGCGCCGCGAAGCGGCTCTGCATGCCCCGCTGCACCTTGCTGGTGGCGTCCTGGTCCTGGCGCACGAAGACCTGCACTCCGGCATCACTCATGGCGAAGAGGTGATCGAACATCGGATGCTCGAGGGCCGAGGGATGCAACAGATAGCCGATCTCGACATCGATCGTTCCCGCTGTCTTCGGCCGCACGATGAAGAAGAACGCCTGATCGGGCGCCGTGCCGAAGCACAGGGTGGGCGGCATCAGCGCGAAGGTCGATCGCATTCGCTCCTCCTCCGTGAGGAGCGGGAAGACCGGCATCAACGCCTTGGTGGTGGCGTTGAAGCCGCCGTCGATGTGGGTGTAGCCGTTGGTCCGGAAGATCACGTTCGATCCCGGTTGCCAGTCGACCGGAAAGGCGGCCAGCTCGCTCGGACAGAAGTCCTGGATCGTGTGATGGAGCTTGTTGGCGTGATAGCCATCGTTGAAGTTCTCGAACATGACCTTCCAGTTCCACGGCATGTCCTCGAGCGTGAACGTTCCCGGGCACACCGCGTTCGCCAGGTCGTAGTGATCGAGGTACGGCGTGTAGGTGGCCAGCGTCGGAGCGAGCGCCTCGGCGTTCGGATCGAAGTGGACGAACACAAAGCCCAACCACTCCTCTACCTTCAGCGCCGGAAGAGGGAAGTCCTTCTTGTCGAAGCCTTCCGTGCGCTCCATCGCCGGTGCCCCGAGAAGACGACCGGTGAGGTCGTAACTCCACAGGTGGTACGGGCACGTGAATTTCGTGCAGTTGCCGGTGTCGTCGACAACCTGCATGCCGCGGTGCTGACACACCGAGGAGAACGCGTGGACTGCGCCGTCCTTGGCGCGCGACACGATCACCGGCTCGCTGTTCACGGTGGTGGTGAAGTAGTCGCCGACGTTCGGGATGCGGCTCGCTCGACCGACGCACTGCCACTGTGTGGCGAACACCGCCTCCCGCTCGAACGCGAGGAACTCCTCGGATGTGTAGATCTCCGGCGGCAACGTACGTGCGCTTGCGAAGTCCGTGACGGATGCGTCGAAGGACGCGAGAAACTCGGGAGTGAGCAGACTCATTTAGGAAACCTCCTGGGGGACGACCGATTCCGCGGCATTGAATTCGGTCGGCAGGGATTGGACCGAGGTACGAGTGGGCGTCGTTTCGGCATTCGGATCACGGAGCAGGAACTTGCGGATCTTGCCCACACTGGTACGGGGAAGCTCATCGACGAAGGTGATGTCGCGTGGCCGTTTCGCTTTCGTCAGCCGTTCGGCACACCATGCATGAAGGTCGTCGACCGACGGAGGCTGCGCCACGTCGGAGAGCACGACGAAACCGACCGGCACCTCGTCGCGCACCTCGTCGGGCTGACCGACCACCGCGGCCTCGAGGACGCCGGGGTGCGAGGACAGGACCTGCTCGACCTCGACCGTCGACACGTTCTCACCGGCGACCTTGAGCACATCGCTGCGACGTCCGTCGAAGAAGAACCGTCCTCCGGCATCGCAACGTGCCCGATCACCAGTCAGGAACCAACCGTTCCGGAACGAGGCGTTGGTGGTAGCCGGATCATCGAGGTACCCGGCGAACAGGGTCGTGCCCGGGGTTCCGCTGACCACGATCTCCCCGACCGTGTCAGACGGCACCCTGACTCCTGTGGCGTCGTGGATCTCGACCTCGCACCCGGTCGTGACGAACCCCATCGATGAGGGCACAGGCCCATCGGCCGAGTCGGTGAGGACCGCCGGGATGGTCTCGGTCATGCCGTACAGCTGGCGGGGACGACACCCCAACAGCGAGCCGAGCAACTCATGCTGATCATCGCTGATGTTCATGGCGTACCAGCAGTGCGTGAGCGCAACGCCCGGAACCGGGGTGGCGCCACGGGCAAGGATCATCCGAATCGGAGCGGCGAAGAGGCTTGCGTGCGTGGCGCGATGACGCGCCGCCTGGGCCAGGAATCCGCTCGCCGAGAACGTCGGCATCAACGCGACCGACGCACCGACCCAGATCGCCGACGCGAAGCTGTAGTACTGGGCGTTCGCATGGAACAGCGGGAGGACGACGAGCTGGCGGTCGTCCGGGGCGAGCGAGGCGGCCCCCGCCATGACCGCCCCGGCAAATGCGTAGTTGGCCTGCGTGATCTCCACCCCCTTCGGCGCGCCAGTCGTGCCGGAGGTGAACATCACCGACGCACGGTCGAGCAGCTCCGCCGATGGCCAGTCCGAGAACGACTCGTGGCCGAACACATCGAGTGTGCAGTCGGCCTCGTCGATCTCGACGACGATCGCCATGGTCGAATCGGCGGCCGCTGACCGGTACACGTCCGCGCGGGAGTCGGCGCAGAATCCAATGACTGGCGACGTGCGGTTGATATGCACACGAAGTTCGGCGGAAGTGCCCATCGGGTCCGACGGGACAATCGAGGCCCGCAGCCCAAGAGACGCCAGCCAGACGGCAACGAAAGTCGGCGAATTTGTCAACGCTAGGTGCACAGACGATCCCGGAACGACTCCGTGGTTCACCAGGAACCGGGCAACGCGACAGACCTCAGCGTCGAACTCGCTGTAGGTCCACGATTCCACAAGACCGTCAGGTCGCTCGAAGACCAGGAAGACTCTGTCACGATGGTCGGCGACCGCGCGAACCCAGGCATGCGACAGGGTTGTTGCGTCCGCCCAGTCGGCCATGTCAGCTTCCGACCTCGACGGCCTGTGCTGTATCGGCGACGACCGCTCCGTAGCCGCCACCGCCGGGAAGATCGAGACGGACGTGATCACCGGGGCCGAGCGTGATCCGCGACTGCGTGCGGACCGCCTGCCCGTTCACGGTGAACGCCCCGGCGGCTCCGGCTTCGCCGCCGAAGAGACCCTTCGGCGCATCGGAGAGGCGCGAGGTGACGGCGTTGAGCTGCCATGCCCGGTCGGTGTCGACCGTGAACTCGATGGTCTGGCCGAGACCGCCCACCTGCGCGCCAGGTCCCCCGCTGCCGGTACGGAGCTCCTTGCGGAGGAAGCGGATCGGAGCAGAAGCCTCGACCACTTCGACCGGAACGGCGGACACACCGGTCGGATACGAGCATGCCGAGAGACCGGGCTTCGTGGCGCGGGCACCGACCCCACCGGCGTAGGTGAACATCGCGGTGATGAAGGGACTGCCGTCGTCGTGGTTGCCGCTCACCTGCATCGTCCAGACGGCACCCGATCCCTCGGCCATGGCCTGCGCCGGCCGGATCTGGGCCAGCGCCTTGAGCAAAGCGTTGGGCAGGAACATGCCGACAACGTGGCGTGCCGTCCCTGGCATCGGCGACACGGCGTGCACGATCGAACCCACCGGCGCTTCGACCTTGATCGGCGCCAGGCTGCCGTGATTGTTCGGCAGCTCGGGGTTGAGGACGGAGCGGATGGTGAAGGTGGTGTAGGCGTGGGTGTAGTTGAGAACCACGTTGATCCCGAACGGGCTGCCACCCGACGAGCCGGCGTAGTCGACGAGGATCTCCCCGGCCACGTTGTCGACCGTAATCGCACACACGATATCGATCGTGCTGCCATCCGCGAGGTCGAGCAGTGCGCTGGCCGCGTAGGTGCCGGCCGGCAGCTCACGGATGCTGGCGCGAGTCGCCGCCTCTGAACGGGTGATGATCTCGTCGGCCAGCGCCTCGATGTCGTCGAGGCCGTGGCGGTCGCACAGCGCCTGCAACCGCTGCGCCCCCACCTCACCACTGGCCATCTGGGCGTGGAGATCACCGGCCATGTGATCGGGCTGACGAACGTTGCTCAGGATGAACTTCCACACGTCGTGGTTGCGCTCACCGGCGATCATCAGACGCAGGATCGGGATCCACAGACCCTCTTCGAACACGTCACGTCCACCGGCGCCGATGCCGTAGCCGCCGACATCGGTGTGATGGATCGTCGAGCCGAAGAACGCAATCGCCTTTCCGTTGCGGAACACCGGATAGAGCACCGTCACATCGAGCAGCTGACCCGCGGTCTTGTACGGGTCATTGGTGATCAGGACGTCGCCCTCGACCAGCGAGTCGGTCGGATACTCGTCGAGCATCGCTGACGCGGCGCGGGCGAGAGAGTTGATGTGACCCGGCGTGCCAGTGACGGCCTGCGCCACCATGCGGCCACGACGGTCGAACACCGCGTTGGCGAGATCACCGGCTTCGCGAACGATCGGTGAGAACGCCGCTCGCTGAAGGGCCCGGGCCTGTTCGTTCACGGTGGCGATGAGGCTCTGCCACAGCACTTCCAGCTCGATCGGATCGAAACTCATTTCGAGGCTCCCGTGGTCGCAGTCGTGGTTGCAGTGGTCGGAACGGTTCGGGCGGGCACGGCACGATCCGCGATGATCGAGCCGTCGTCGGCGACGGTGGCGGTCCATCCCGGACGGATCACCGCCGTGGTCTCTCGTTCCTCGACGATGGCCGGGCCGACAATGACCTGGCCCCGACCGAGATCGGGCCGTCGATACACCGGGGTGTCGACGGGACCGGCGGTGCGACTGAAGCGGACGGCCCGGTGGCTGTGCACCGCGCCGACGCCCTCGGCAACGGACGCCTGGGGTTCGACCCGTGTGGCCGATGCAAAGGCCGAGAGACGCCAGGTGACGGCTTCGACGCGCACGTCGGGAATGGTCAGGCCGTAGATCCTTCGGTAGTCGGCCTCGAAGAGCGACACGACCTCGGCATAGGTGACCGGCCATCCGGTCCCTTCGCCGACCCACAGCGTGATCTCGTTCCCCTGCCCGAGGTAGCGGACGTCGACGCCGTAGCGGAAGTTGATCCGATCGGCTTCGACCCCGGCCGCGGCAAGCACCCGGCGTCCTTCGTCGCGTAACTCGTCGAGCAGCCGGTCACGCGCCGTCAGGTCCGGACCGGGTGCTTCGAACACGTCGAGAGGACGCACCATCGAACGGGCGAGGTCGATGCGCACCGGCGTGACCAGCGTTCCGAAGGCCGAGAGCACGCTGGCGTTCACCGGGAAGACCACGCGCGGCGACTCCAGCAGTTCGGCGACACCGCAGGCGTGCACCGGGCCGGCACCGCCGAAGGCGAGCAGCGTTATGCCGCGCAGATCCACTCCCTGCTCCACCGCGTGCATACGCGACGCCGCGGCCATGTTCTGGTCGACCAGCTCACTGATGCCGGCGGCCGTGTCGTCGGCAGAGAGCCCCAGCGCAACGGCGACCGAGTCGAGGGCTCGGTGCATGGCATCGGTGTCGAGCGCCATGTCACCACCGAGGAAGAACGCCGCGTCGAGCAGACCGAGTGAAAGATCGGCATCGGTCACTGCAGGTTTCGTGCCGCCACGGCCGTAACACGCCGGACCTGGGTCGGCACCGGCCGACTCGGGACCGACCTTGAGCAGGCCGAGGTCGTCGACGCGGGCCTGGCTTCCACCACCGGCACCGATCTCGACAAGATCGACCGACGGGACGGAGACCGGGAAACCGGAGCCCTTCTTGAACCGGTAGATACGAGCGACTTCAAAGGTGTTGGTCAGCTCCGGCTCACCGTGGACGATGAGGCACGACTTCGCCGTGGTGCCACCCATGTCGAAGCAGAGCAGCCGCTCCTCCCCCATGCGCTTGGCGAACCAACTCCCCGCCAACGCGCCGGCCGCCGGTCCCGATTCGACCAAACGGATCGGCGCGCGTGCGGCATCATCGGCCGACACGACACCACCGTTGGAGAGCATCATCAGCACGGAACCGCCGAACCCTTCGGCGGCGAGCCACTTCTGGAGCTCGTCGAGGTACGGGCCGATCACCGGCATCGTGGCGGCATTGCACGCCGTGGTGATCATCCGCGGGTATTCGCGGATCTGCGGCGAGATGTCGGCCGAGATGCACACGGGCACTCCGAGCTCCCGGCGCAGATAATCGGCCACGATCCGTTCGTTGGCGGGATTGGCGTAGGAGTTGATGAGGCAAACACCGACGGCTTCCACCCCGGCTGACCGCAACTGCTCCGTGATGATCGCGAGGTCGGCAGATCTCGGTGCCTCGGTCGCGTCGCCCGACGGATTCGTACGTTCGCGTATCTCTACGATGCGATCGCGCGGAACGGGCGGAGCAGGGAACTCGATCTGTAGGTCGTACATGTCGTAGCGGTGCTCGTTGCGGATCAGCAGCGTGTCACCGAACCCCGACGTGGTAACGACGCCCGCCCGGCCGATCTTGCCCTCGATGAGCGCATTGGTGATCAGCGTGGTGGCGTGCACAATCGGTGCAGTGATCTCACTCGGGACCACGCCCGCCTTGGCAAGCAGCTGCCGCACACCGGTCCGGACACCGTCGAGAGGTGCCGACGGCGTCGTCAGGGTCTTGTCGACAACGACGCGGCCCGACGCGGCGTCGAGGAGGACAACATCGGTGAACGTTCCACCGATGTCGACGGCAAGGCGCCAATCAGCAGCCATCACAATGCCTTCAGTTGACCCGAGGAAGACGGCTTGACCGAGCGCGGAGGAGCGAACACGTCGAGGATCCAGACCTCGTTGAGTTCGTCGTCGCCGATGAACACGCTCTCGCCGTGCCACACCGACGGCGGAGCGAGGTACACGTCCCCTGGGCCGAGCACTTTACGGCTGTGGTCATCGGCCTCACCGATCCGGAAGTCGAGCCTGCCGCGCATGATGATGCCGAGCTGCTCGTTGGTCTCGTGGTTGTGCAGGAACGAGCCGTCACCCCCACCGGTGATCCGCCAGAACCACAGTTCGAGATTCTCCCCGACGATGATCCGACGACGGAAGCCCGGGCGGTCGGTTTCCTCGAACAGGGCATCGTCGAAGAAATAGCAGTACCGCGGATCTGCTTCGACGTTCACAGCAGCTGCTCCAGCATGCGTCGCTCCACATCGTCGAGATGAGCGACAACCGCAGCAACCGCTTTGCGCACGTGGCCGCGCACGACGGCGTCGGCGATCGCCCGATGTGCCTCCGTGGACGATCGGATGATCTCCCGCACTTCAGCGCGGTTCACTTCGGCGTAGAGCAGCGACGCGAACTCGCCCGAACCGAACAACGCCGCGAGCGCCTTCGCGTGCACCTCGTTGAGCAGCGGATTGCCGCATGCCCGGGCAAGCGCCGCGTGGAACATGCGATCGATCTCCCGGAACTCTTCGAGGTCGGCAGTGTTCCGCGCCGCCAGCGAGGCGATGAGATCACGGTCGGCATCGGTGGCCCGGCGCGTCGCCAACTCGACGATCGCCGGTTCGATGACCTGACGAACTTCGAACAGCTGGGAGACGAGGGCCTTTCGATCATCACCGGTGAAGTTCATCTCGGGGAGCTGTTCGGCGACCACCGAGCGGTTGCCGCGTCGCTCCAGGTAGCCGGCGATGACCAGTCCCTGGATCGCCTCTCGCACCGATGTGCGGGCAACGCCGAATTCCTGGCAGAGCACGCGCTCAGCCGGCAGCGGGGTTCCCGGCGCGAGTTGTCCGCTGTGGATGGCGTCGGCCAAACGCTGACGAATCTCCGCCGAGACGGTTTGCCGAGTGACCGGATCAAACGCAGTCGTCACGCCAGCCCGACTTTCGCGAAACGAGCGATGTCCCCGGCAAGGTCGAGCGGTTCGATGACGGCCTCGTGCTCTGCGGTACCCCAGTGTTCCGGCGGCACCGCCCACAAGATTTCGAATTCGAGCCCGTCAGGATCCTTGGCGTAGAGGCTCTTGCTTGTACCGTGATTGCTTGCGCCGACCAGCGCGCCGACCGAGGACAGGCGATCGCGCATTTCCGCCAACTCGTGGAGGGTGGGCACCTCCCAGGCCAGGTGATACATGCCGACGGTTCGACGTCCCGCTTCGCTCGGCCCGGCACCCTCGCCGATGGTGAAGAACGCGATGTCATGATGGTTCTCCGACGACGGCGCCCGCATGAACGCGTACGCACCGTCGGGGTGGTCGGCCACGGTGGTGAAGCCCAGCACCTCGGCGTAGAACTTCTGCGTGACGCGCGCCTGGCGCACATAGAGCACTGCGTGGTTCATTCCCGTGATCGGCATGTCGTGTCCTTCTCTCCGGCGGGGCCGGTCGGGCAGCGCCCGACCTTGGACTGATGGTCAGACCATAGTTGCTCCCCTCGGGGCCGCTGACCCGGACGAACCGACGAGGGACCGCCAGCGGTCTGCCACGAAGGGCTCACTGCACGATGTTCCGGGCGATCGCCGCATGACACCCGAGGGTGGCATCGACCACCTGCGTCACGCCGAGATCCATGGCTACCGAAGCGAGCGAGTACGCATCGTCGCGCGAAAGCCCCAGGTGCTCGCACATCAGCCAGAGCATCTGCTCGGCCGCCATCGTCATCGCCCCATGCAGGTCGGCGGAGAATCCGTGGGTGAACCAATGGCTGTCGGTCTCGAGGATTGGCGACGTGTTCCCCAGACCCTTGATCACCGATACCTGGATCACCGCGTTGAGCGACGCCTCGATCGCCGTTCCGCAGATCTCGCCGTCGCCCTGCGCGAAGTGCGGGTCGCCCACGTAGAGGTTCGCACCCGGCGCGAACACGGGGTAACACATCGTTGCGCCGGGACCGACGCGCCAGTTGTCGACGTTGCCGCCGAACACGCTGGGCGGAATGCTCGACAGCCGGCCCGACTCGGCTGGTGCAACGCCCATGACACCGAAGTGCGGGCGCACGGGGACCTTCACCGCTCGGCTGAAGGGCTGGCGGGATGCGGGGTCCGGCTCGCTGATCACGCCAGGCAGGTCGTAGAGCGGACGGGCCGTGAAGTCGAAGCCGAACATCGGACTCGCCGTCGCGCCGAACCCGGATCCGCCCACGTCGGCGAGGCCGTGTCGATGGTCGGGACCGTGGCCCGAGCGCACGACCGAATCGTCGTCGAGAGCGTAGACAGTGATGCGCTCCTTGCCGAACGACGGGTAGAGCAGTCCCCAGTTCGCCGCGCAGTTCGATCCGTAGGGCATACGCGGAACCATGTCGAGGATGCGCACGGCGAGAGTGTCCCCGGGTTCAGCTCCGCGGACATGAATGGGCCCCGTCAGTACATGCACGCCCGGCCCACGGCTCGCCTCGACGATGCCCGACCACAAGGCGCGGATGCCGTCGTCCATGAGCAGGTCGGGCGCGTCGCCGGCGTGGTGGGTGACAGCCTCGATCTCGATGATGTCGCCGTCGCTCACCTCGAGGACCGGTGGCTGGTCGCGATCGATGTACCCCCAGTAACACGTGTCTGGTGTGGCGGGCAGGACGTGACGTGTCGGGGCAACGAACGAGTCGAAGAGCGAGGCCAGATCGAGGGGCATGTCCGGACCTTACGGAGTCCCGGTTTCCGCGGTGTTTCGACCCGATGGCAACTCGCCGTTCTATGGACTGATGGTCAGACCAATTCGGCGAGCGAGTCCGCGCTCGAGGTCACAAGAGCGATTCGGTTCCGCAAGGGGAAGGTACCGGTGATCGCTCCCGCCGTCACCTGCGCGGACGGTGCGATAGGCGCGTCATCGCGCACGAGAACGGTCGACCGGTGCACGCGATGGTGGCCGTGGCCACCCGGCCCGCGAAGCGCTCCCCCGCCGAACACCGTTTCGTGATCGAGCACACCGAGTCCATCGACGACAAGGCGCTGATGGATAGCCAGCGTTCCTGGCTGCTCCTCGAATCGTCCGAGGCACACCGTTTCGCAGAAACGCAGCGATGACGTTGCCGCAAGACGCAGCAGGGTCGACGAGCGATGCCGGCTCCCGACGACGCTGACGGTCGGCTCCAACTCCCAGTCGACCACCGCGTGGGCACCAACCTCGAGGGTGGTCCGCAGCGACGACGAGGCCCCCGTCGTGCCGGGCTGCACCATCGACGCCCCGACCGAGCGCACCCGCACGGACGCACCGTCCTCCACCACGACCGAAAGAAGAAGTTCATCACCACCCAACGGGCCGGCGGAGCCGTTGACGAAGGCCAGCGTCATTGTGGCGTCGCAGGACTCACCGACCCGCACGATCAGCGGAACCTCGCAATGGGTTCGTTTCAGAACGGTGCGTCCGGCAACGTCCACCCCGACGAGCAACTCGGTTGTCGCCTGCATGCCCCTACGCCCGGTGCCACTGGGCGAGCTGGCCCCGCACCCACAAGGCCACCTCGCTCGCGCCTTCGGCACTCACCAGTGACGTGAAGAGCATCGGCAGCGCGCCACGCCGCGCCTTGGCATCACGGTCCATCACCGAGAGGTCGGCGCGCACCAAGGGTGCGAGGTCGGTCTTGTTGATGACGAGCAGATCGGCCGCGGTCACACCCGGCCCGCCCTTGCGCGGCACCTTGTCACCCCCGGCCACGTCGATCACGAAGATCTGTACGTCGACCAGAGCTTTGCTGAAAGTGGCGGTGAGGTTGTCACCGCCACTCTCGATGATCGTCAAGGCCACCGGTGCATGGGCGGCTTCGAGCTGCTCGATGGCGTCGAGGTTGGCGGAGATGTCGTCGCGGATCGCGGTGTGCGGACATGCCCCGGTTTCGACCGCCATGATCCGTTCGTCGGGGAGCACGGCCATGCGACGCAGGGCTTCGGCGTCCTCGGTGGTGAAGATGTCGTTGGTGACGACGACCGTGCTCACCGTGTCGGCGAGAAGACGACAGAGGGCCGCAACGAGCGCGGTCTTGCCACTGCCAACCGGTCCGCCGATGCCGAGGCGCAACGGGCGAGAGCCCGGGGTGTCGGTTAGGACCCGTTCTTCGTGGTCGTGGTGATGATGCGCATGGTCATGGTGGTGATCATGGGCGGGCGCGGAGTCGTGATCAGGAGGCAAAGAGTCTCGTTTCCCAGGTGCCGTGGTGCTCGGCGAGGATGTCGGAAAGAACGGAGGCGAACGACGGCAGTGCGTCGGGCGCGTCAGCAGCGTGTGCAGCGGCCTCATCAGCGAGCGCGTCGAGTCGCGCGGCCCGATCGGCGGCGAGCGCTTGCACGGAGAACGGGTCGAGCCCCATCAGCCGCACCGCCGCGGTGGTCACCGCACCGACGAGGTGATGGAGCGAACACAGCGCCGCGTCGTGCGGACGAAGCCCCGCCGCCAAGGCAACGGCACCCAGCGCGACTGGCTGCATCGGCCCGTCGATGTGAAGCGCGCGTAGCGATTCGACAGGCAGCGCCGGCCACGCACGTGATGCGCCTCGAAGAAGCTGGCGACCAAGGGAACGGCTGACGCCACGAAGGCGGGGCGACGGCGTGCGGACCATCAGCTCATGGTCGAGTTCAGCCCACCGTGACGGTTCCCGGCAGGCCGCGGCGGCAAACGCCGCCTCGGTCCGGGCCGTGGTGGCCAGGCGCCCATCGAGGAACACCGCGAGATCGCCGATCGAGCGAACGCCGCCCACACCGTGGCTCGGCTCCACGCCGGCGCTGTGGGCATGAGCACCGGTCGGGAAACGGCTGTCGGCGAGAAGGAGCAGCGTGGCGAGGCTCATGACTGCCGTCGAATCGGAGTCGGCGCAGGGAGATCGACAGCAACCAGCCGCCGGTGTTGCGAGCACGGGAGCGCAGCGGACGAGCGGAGCGCGATCAGCAGGGCCATCAGAACAGGAAGTAACGCTGGGCCATCGGCAGCACGCTGACCGGTTGCGCTTCGATCAACTCGCCATCAATTCGAACAGCGAACGTGTCGGGGTCGACGTTGATGCTCGGCATGGCGTCGTTCTCGGGAAGGTCGGCCTTCCCCCGCGTGCGCGTGTCGGCCGAAGCGACCAGGCGGCGACGGAGCGCAAGCCGATCGGCCAGGCCATCGTCGAGCGCGTCCTGGGCGACGAATGTGAGGCTCGTGGCCGCCGCGGTACGAGGCGAGGCTCCGAACATCGGGCGGGCGAACACCGGCTGCGGCGTGGGAATCGAGGCGTTGGCGTCGCCCATGGCCGCCCACGCGATCACCCCACCCTTGACCACAGCATGAGGCCGGACACCGAAGAACTTCGGCTCCCACAGAACAAGGTCGGCGAGCTTGCCAACTTCGATCGAACCGATCTCGTGATCGAGGCCGTGGGCCACCGCAGGACAGATGGTGTACTTCGCCACATACCGACGGGCACGATGGTTGTCCGCTTCGCCGTCTCCGGCCAGCGCGCCTCGGCGGAGCTTCATCACGTGGGCGGTCTGCCAGGTGCGCAGGATCACTTCACCGACACGGCCCATGGCCTGGGAATCGCTGCCGATGATCGAGATCGCCCCGATGTCGTGGAGCACGTCTTCTGCCGCGATGGTCGAGGGCCTGATGCGGCTCTCGGCAAACGCGAGATCCTCCGGCACCGACGAGTTCAGGTGGTGGCAGACCATCAGCATGTCGAGATGCTCGGCCATGGTGTTGATGGTGTGCGGGCGTGTGGGGTTGGTCGACGACGGGAGCACGTTCGGGTACGCGGCAATGGTGATGATGTCGGGCGAGTGACCACCGCCCGCACCCTCGGTGTGGTAGCTGTGGATCGAGCGACCGGCGATGGCCGCCAGCGTCGACTCGACGTAGCCGGCTTCGTTCAGCGTGTCGGTGTGGATGGCGACCTGCACGCCCGTGCGATCGGCAACGGTCAGACAGGCGTCGATGGCCGCCGGTGTGGTGCCCCAGTCCTCGTGCAGCTTGAACCCGCCCGCACCGGCCAGCACCTGCTCATACAGCGCATCGAGCGATACCGTGTTGCCCTTGCCGAGCAGCACGACGTTGACCGGCATCTCGTCCATCGACTCGTGGATCCGAGCGAGGTTCCATGCGCCTGGAGTCACGGTGGTCGCCTTCGTGCCTTCCGCCGGGCCGGTGCCGCCACCGATGATCGTGGTGATGCCCGACGCCAACGCCGTGTCGACGATCTGTGGACATATCAAATGCACATGGCAGTCGATAGCCCCGGCGGTGATGATCCGTCCGTTGCCCGACATGATCTCCGTCGACGGCCCGATCACCAGCGATGGATCGACACCGGACATGGTGTCCGGATTTCCGGCCTTGCCGATGCCCACGATGCGCCCGTCGCGGATCCCGATGTCGGCCTTCACGATGCCCCAGTGGTCGAGGACCAATGCGCCGGTGATGACGAGATCAGGCGTGCCCTGGGCGCGCGTCCGGCCCGACTGGCCCATCGACTCGCGGATGACCTTGCCGCCGCCGAAGACCGCTTCATCACCACCGACGCAATAGTCACGCTCGACTTCGATGAGTAGGTTCGTGTCCGCCAGTCGGACGCGATCGCCCGTGGTGGGGCCGTAGAGCGCACGGTAGCGGGCACGCGAGATCTCAGACATCGAGTGCTCCTCCGACATCGCCACGGAAGCCGGCGACGATTCGATCACCGGTGAACGGCACCAACGACACCACGCGTTCCACGCCGGGTTCGAAGCGCACCGAGGTGCCGGCCGGGATGTCGAGGCGGCATCCACGGGCAGCGACCCGGTCGAAGCGAAGGGCCGGGTTCGATTCGGCGAAGTGATAGTGCGAGCCGACCTGGATCGGCCGATCCCCGCCGTTCACCACGTCGAGCTGGGTGACCGGGAGCCCGGCGTTGATCACGATCACGCCATCCGGCCCGCAAACTTCACCCGGGATCATTGATCCGCGAGCCGCACCGCTCCGCTGCGCTTCATTGCTGGCGACACCTGTCTCGCTTTCGATGCCCATCTCGTCTGTCACGGTCATTGGATAGGCTGGTGCAAGGTGACCAGCTTCGTACCGTCGGGAAAGGTTGCTTCGACCTGCACTTCGTCGACCATCTCGGCGATGCCCTCCATCACGTCGTCGCGGGTGAGCACGTGGCGTCCGTTCTCCATGAGGTCGACCACGGTGCGCCCGTCGCGAGCCGCCTCGTAGACCCAGCAGGTGAGCACGGCGACGGCCTCGGGGTAGTTGAGCTTCAGACCGCGTTGGCGTCGCCGCTCGGCGACGTCGGCCGCGACGTGGATCAGCAGTCGATCCTTCTCATGGGGCGCCAGGCGCATGCCGGACACCCTACGCATGGAGCATTTCGACAATGTTTCCAACTTCTCCGCCGAACCGCCGCTCTCGCAGCCGTCGCGAGTTGGCGCCTCGTTGTCGACTTTGCGACGTCGTCAACTCGACAACATGGCGCCGACCACCCACGCGATTGCTCTGTTGGAGAGGCGGCCAACGGCCTACGATCAGCCGACCACGCACACCGGATGGAGATCCCATGTCTGAGCTCGCAGCTGTAGCCCCAGCGTTCGTCGAGATGGCGCACCGCATCGTCTGGGCGGTGGCGGCGACGACGAACACCAAAGGTCAACCGTCGACCCGCGTGCTCCACCCCATCTGGGAGTGGAACGGCACCGACCTCACGGGCTGGATCGCCACATCACCGGAGTCGCTCAAAGCCCGGCACCTCGACATCGTGCCCGCAGTCTCGCTGACCTACTGGGACGCCACCCAGGACACCTGCACGGCCGACTGCGACGCGACGTGGGATGCGACGCCCGAGTTGCGACGCGAGGGCTGGGATCGT
>JANPFX010000107.1:0-4410 GCA_031423635.1 Acidimicrobiia bacterium
CTATTCGCTCTCCGGCCCGATTCCCGGCCTGAACTTCGATAGTCCACCTTCGCTCTTCCGTCTTCCGTACCTCGTTGCCCTCGTCATCGCCACGGTGCTGATGGCCGGTCTCGGCTGGGCCGTTAACAAATTCGTGATCTCCGGATTCCGGGGACGGCCGGTGTTTGCCGTGATCATGGTGACGCTCGGCGTCGGCGTCGTCATCAGTTCGGTGATGGCCGGGATCTGGGGAACCAGCCCGTCCAACCTGAACTCGCCGTTCGGCGACAAGTTCTTCCGGATCTCCGGCGTCGGGGTCAAGTACATCGACGTCTTCACCCTCAGCGTCACGGGAGCGATCGCTATCGCGTTCTTCTTCGGCTTCCAGCGCTCCAAGCTGGGAACGGCGATGAAGGCCACGGCGTTCGACCAGGAGGCGGCGATCGCCCAGGGGATCAGCCCCAACGTGATCTTCGGCCTGTCGTGGGCGCTGGCATCTGCACTGGCGGCGATCGCCGGCACGCTGCTCGCCTCGGGCGCCGGATCGCAGGTCACTCAGGTGTCGCCGTCGCTCGGCTTGCTGGCCCTGTTCGGATTCCCGGCCATGGTCCTCGGCGGTGTCGACTCGCTCGAAGGTGCCGTGATCGGTGGGTTGATCATCGGCATCGTGCAGGAGATGACCGCGGCGTACGAGTTCCATATCGAGGAGTACGTCGGGGCCGAGTTCGCCCGCCTCACGCCCTTCCTCGTGATGATCGCGATCCTGCTCCTGCGACCAACCGGACTGTTCGGGTCCGAGGAAGTTCGGAGGGTCTAGCCATGTCGACGTTGCGTTGGCCCGCCCGCACCGCTGGTGTTCGGTCATGAGCGGTGCACTGCTGACCATCGTGGTGATCGCTGCCTCCGCCGCAGCGATGGTGTGGTGGGCGCGCCGTGACGCCACCCGTCGACTCGTCACCAGCTACGCCGACGATCACCGGCGATTCCGCACCACGGGCTCCAAGGTTGGCCTGGTCATCGGCGCGCTGACGTTCATTTCGATCCCGATCGGCTTCTCCTGGCTGGGCATCGGCTCGTTCCACCTCCCCAACGAGCTCATTCCCGGGCTCCCCATGAACGAGAAGTGGCTCACAACGTTCATCTACGCCGGGGTCTACGCCCTGGGTGCGATCGGTCTCAACTTGCTGATCGGCAACACGGGTCAGATCTCGCTCGGCCATGCCGCGTTCATTTCGCTCGGTGCCTACTCCACCGGCTATTTCGGGGTCGACTTCATCGATTCCAACCTGCCGTCATGGATGTGGCTGGTCATCGCCGCCGTCCTCGGGGCGTTGCTGAGCGCCGTGATCGGACCATTCGCCCTACGCCTCCGCGGGAACTACCTCGCCATGGTCTCGCTCTTCCTCGTCTTCCTCGCCGAACATGTGTCGAAGAACTGGGAATCGATGACCGGCGGTGATGTCGCGCCTCGCACCGACCTCCCCGGGTTCCACCTCACGGTGTGGCCGGGCAAACTGATCGAGTTCAAGTCCAAGGACACCGCCGAAACAGTCTTCTTCGACAACTTTTTCTTCAAAGATAAGCAGGGGTACTTCTGGCTCATCTGGGCCGTAGTCCTCGTTGTCGTTGTCATGGCGCGCAACCTGCTTCGCTCGCGTCAAGGTCGGGCCATGATGGCCGTCCGCGACCGGGATCTCTCGGCCGAAGTAATCGGCGTGGAGCAGCGCTATACCAAGACCTGGGCATTCGCTGTCTCCGGTGCATGCGCGGCGTTGGCCGGAGCGCTGTACGGATCGTTCCTCGGCAACGTCAACCCCACGTCGTTCAACCTGAGCTTCTCCATCAACTTCGTCGCCATGATCATCATCGGCGGCGTCGGCTCGCTCCTCGGGTCGGTGCTCGGGGCCATCGCTTTCGCGGTCTTCTTCGACGCCATCAAGACGCTGTTCGAAACCCAGCGGAAACTGCTCGAGCACCTTCCCGGTGTGCAGACCGATCCGGCGAAACGCGGGTTCACCTTTCTGGTGTTCACCGACTTCTTCTACGGCCTGCTCATCATCTTGTTCCTCCGGTTCTTCCCCCTCGGCCTCGTCGGGGTCTGGCAGCGAATACGTCGCTGGCTACGGACGTTCCCCTTTTCTTCGTAGGCGCCGTCTTGTTCGCCGTTCGTAGCGGAACGTCGGCAACACACCGTTCGCGTGGCGGTGTGCCAGAATTCATGGAAAACGTGACCTCGGTCACCGGAACACATCCATCAACACTCAAGGGGAACCATCTACATGAAGCACATCACCCGAGCTCTGCTCGTGCTGGGGACGGCATCGGCCGTCGCCCTTCCGGCCCTTCCCGCGTTCTCCGCCACGGCCAAGGCCGGCGCCAAGTGCCGCAAGGTCGGTGAAGTCGTCAATGGCCTGACGTGTGTCGCCAAAGGCAAGTCACGTGTGTACGCCAAGGTCGCCGCTCCGGCCACGACCAAGGCTCCGGCGGCTTCGAGCGGCGGCGCCGCCACTCCGGCTCCGGCCGGACTCGCCACCGTCCCCGGGTTCGATGGCAAGACCATCACCATCGGCTATCTCGGCAACGTGTCGTCGAGCCCGCAGTTTCCCAGTTCGGCGTTGTTCGCCGACGGCGGCAAGGTGCTCAGCGCCGGCTACAACGCGTACATCAGCCGGATCAACGACGCCGGCGGCGTCGCCGGCAAGTACCCGATCAACGTGCTCTTCAAAGAGACGTACTACGACGCCGGTGAAGCCACCAAGGCTTACACCGAAGTCAAGGACAAGGTCGTCATGATCGGTCAGATCTACGGGACCCCGCTCGCCCAGGCCCTGAGCAAGACCATGGCAACCGATGGTATGACCGGCACGGCGATCTCCCTCGATGCCGCGTTTGTGAAGGATCCGGCATTCCTCCCCGTCGGAGCGACGTACCAGGCCCAGGCCATCAACGTCATCGACTACTACCTCAAAGAAGGTGGCGGGGCCGGCAAGAAGATCTGTTCCCTCGCCCTCAACTCGGCTTACGGCAACGCCGGCGAAGAAGGGTTTGATTTCGCCCTGAAGGAATTGAAGTTCAACGCCGGACCGAAGCTGAAGTATTCTTCCGCCGACGCCGCGATGGGCCAGCTGAAGAGCAGCGGCTGCGATGCGGTCGTTATCACGATCTCGGGTGAGTTCCACACGCCGGGCTTGCTGTCGGCGGGAGAGAAGATCGACTACCGCCCGACATTCTTGGGCGTTTCCCCGGCGTTCGCCAGCAAGACGCTGACCCCGGCCAACGGCGTTGCGTTCGGCAAGCAGGTTCTCATTGCAGCCGACGGCACCCAGTGGGGAGACGAGTCGGTTCCCGGGATGAAGCAGCACATGGCCGATCTCCGCAAGTACGCACCGGAGCAGATCGGTGTGCCGAACCCGGCGACTGAATGGGGCTATGCCCAGGCCCAGACCGTGGTGGCGCTGCTCGAGAAGGCCGTCGCCAACGGCGACCTCTCCCGGGCCGGCATTCAGAAAGCGATGGCCAACCTCGGCACCGTCCCGTTGGGCGGCATGTACCCCGAATGGAACTATGGAGCTCCGGGTACCCGAGTCGCACCGTCGGCGTCAATTATCTACAGGGCCGACGAGAACGCCCGAGGTGGCCTCACCGCCATCAAGCCCTACAACTCGGCGGCCGCCAAGAACTACAAGCCCTGAATTGCCCGCTCGGCCTCGGTCGAGCTTGCACAACGCCAATCGGCCCGTTCCTGCACCTGCAGGTGCGGGCCGTTTCGCGCGTCCCAGGACCCGAACCATCGTGGGCCAGCTCACTGGCTTGGGCCGGCTCACTTCGGAAGACAGGCGGTTTCCTGGCCCGTGCGAGCAAGCCGGCCCACGGGAATCCCGTCCGGAACTGAGCCACCGTGGGCCAGCTCACTGGCTTGGGCCGGCTCACTTAGGAAAACGGGCGGTTTCCCGGCCCGTGCGAGCCAGCTGGCCCACGGATGGTGGGTGGGGGATAGGGGAATCGTCCGCTGGGTGGGGTGGGGGTGCCGGTAGGCTGTCGGGCCGTGTCTGACGATCTCGCTGCCCGCATGGCCGAACTGGGACGGCGGGCCAAGGTGGCGTCGAAGGCCATGGCGATGGCGTCGACGGCGACGAAGAACGCCGCACTGTTGGCCGCCGCTGACCTGCTCGACGCGGCGTCCGACGAGGTGCTGGCCGCCAACGCCGTCGACGTGTCGCGCGCCGAGGCCGCCGGAACGCCGGCTCCCGTGGTTGACCGGCTCCGGCTGACCGACGCCCGGGTCCGGGCCATGGCCACCGGTCTTCGTTCGGTGGCCGGGCTCGCGGACCCGGTCGGCGAGATCACCGAGGGCTGGGTCCGGCCGAACGGGATCCGCATCTCCAAGGTGCGGGTGCCCCTAGGCGTCGTCGCCATCATCTACGAGAACCG
>JANPFX010000108.1:0-5682 GCA_031423635.1 Acidimicrobiia bacterium
GCCGTTCGTGCGGTGTTGGGTGGTCTGCGTGGTGTCCGCCTCGATGAGGATGCGCCGGTGCCGCACATCGACGGCATCGTGTTCCGCAAGGCCTCGTCGGTGCCTGCGCGGTGGAGCAGCGGCGCGGCGGCTTAGCCCTTCGGGATAGCGGCGTCGGCGGCGCGGCCGGCGAGGGCGATCAACTCGGGTTCGTGGGCGTTGGCGACGAGGTTGATGGTCACGCCATCCAAACCGGCGTCGATCATCTTGCCGATCTGCTCGCCGAAGGAGTCGGCGTCGCCCAGGACCATGCGCGGCCGCAGGAGATCGATCATGGTGGCCGGCCAGCCATGGTTCGAGATGAAGAGCGCGGCAGCGGCCTCGGCATCCTCGTGGGTGCGACCGATGACACCCATCACCAGCTTGGTCACCTTGATCTCGGATCGATTGCGTCCCAGCTTCTGGCAGTGGGCATCGAGCATTTCGAGCTTGCGGGGAACCTCGGCGATATCGCACGTGAGGTTTGACTCGTCGGCGTACTGCGCAACCATGCGGAGCGTCTTCTGCTCGCCGTTGCCCCCGATCATCACCGGGATCTTGGAGATCGGAACGGGCGAGTTGATTGCGTCGGTCACCTTGTAGTGCTTGCCGTCGAGCGACGGACGTTCGCCGCGGAGCATCGGAAGGATGATGTTGAGCGCCTCTTCGAGCTTTTCGAATCGCTCGCCGAAGGTGTTGAACGGGATGCCGAAGGCGTTGTGTTCGAGCTCGAACCAGCCGGAGCCGATACCTAGCGAGGCTCGACCGTTTGATACGTGGTCGAGTGTGGTGACGATCTTGGCGAGCACCGCCGGGTTACGGTACGTGTTGCCGGTGACGAGCGACGAGAGGCGCATCGTGGTGGTGTGCTGGGCGAGAGCGGCGAGGGCCGTGTAGCACTCGAGCATGTAGTCATCGGGGCTGCCGATGCCGGGGAGTTGGTAGAAGTGGTCCATCAGGAGAAGACGGTCGAATCCGCTCGCCTCGGCGGCCTTGGCCTGCTCGATGAGCTTTGGAAAGATGCCTTCGGGTCCGACGCCCGGGTAGGTGAAGTTGGGGATCTGATAGCCGAGACGCGTCACCGCAGGTCCTTCGTTGGGGGTGTTGACAGGATACCGGGAGTGTCAGAGCTGGTTGCGCTCGACGGCGAGCGCAGCGCTCGCTCGCGACACGTCCGCACGGCCTCGTCGGCGCGGTTTGGGACCGCAGTGAAGCGGTTAGCTGACGCGGGTGACGGGGGTGAGGATCCCGGCGCCTGCCGGTACGAGCGCTCGAAGCGATCGACGCGCCGGGGCCGACAACGCGGAAGCGATGGACGTGTTGGTCGTAACTAGCAATGCCAGGTGGTGCAGCGCGTGGTGAACCACGTCCCAGTCGGTCACCGCGTCGGGCGGGCAGATCGGGTCGACGGATCCGGACGCGTGATCCGGTTCCGTCCCCCGGAACTCGTGGGTCCGGTCGGGGTGCACGTCGAACGAGTCCGCGCCGAGGTCGTCGCGCGTGACGATGATGTAGGTGACGACGAGTCGCCCGGCGACCATTCGCCAGCTGGTGGAGTGAACGATTTCAGCGGTGATGTTCCGGCGATGTGCGAGAGTCTGCGCGACCTCGTGTGGATGGGAGCCGCTGAGAAGCACGGTCGTCAACGGCGGAGCGGTTTGCCATTGCCCCGCTGCATGTCGGAGAAGCCATGTCTCGACCTCGACCTGCGGTGTTTGGCACGGGGGCGGCGTCGGGATCCGCGTTGTCGGTGAGGCTTGCACGCACTGTGTTCGTTACCGACGCTGCGATGGATCACGCATGCCGATCATCCGGCGCTACGTTGACGAGGTGAGCGCAATTCCGGCGAAGGAAGCGGCCTGCCGAACCGTCGACGAACTCTCGAACGAGTTGGTGTCGATCAGTCACGCCATCCATGCCAATCCGGAGCTTTGCTACAGCGAGCACTTCGCTGCGGCGCAGCTCGCGGCGTCTCTCGCTCGCCATGGTGTCGCCGTTGAGGCACCCGCCTTCGGTCTCGACACCTCGTTCGTCGGCCGGGCCGGCACCAGTGGACCGCATGTCGTCATCTGCTGTGAGTACGACGCGTTGCCGGAGATCGGTCACGGCTGCGGTCACAACATCATCGCTGCGGCCGGGCTGGGAGCCGGCCTGGCGTTGGCGCCGCTTGCCGAATCACTCGGCGGACGCGTCACCATCCTTGGTACTCCCGCCGAGGAAGGTGGCGGCGGCAAGATGCGTCTGCTCGAACGAGGAGCGTTCGCTGATGCCGACGTCGCGATGATGATCCATCCCGAGCCGGCGAACGTCGAGATCGCTCCGTACCTGGCAAACGAGACCTTGATCATCACCATGCACGGGAAGGCGGCGCACGCCTCGTCTTCGGCTCGCGCCGGCATCAATGCCCTCGACGCGCTGGTGCTCGGCTATCAGGGTGCGCAGATGATTCGCGCCAACCTCCGACGTAACGAGCGGGTCTTCGGCATCATCACCAACGGCGGTGTCGCCGACAACGTGATCCCAGCGGAGGCAGCTGCGCGTTACAAGATCAGAGCACGGACACGGGCGCGGCTTGACTCGCTTCGTGAACGTCTTGTCGAGTGCTTCGAAGGAGCGGCCCGCCAGGTCGGCGCCACGTGCACGGTCGAATCGCTCGGCGGGTATCTCGATCTCCGGGCCAACCGGACGCTTGCTGCGTCCTTTCGAATCAATGCCGAGTCGCTCGGCCGTTCGTTCCTCGACCCGTCGAAGGTCCCGATCGAAGCGGCCGGATCGACCGATATGGGCAACGTGAGTTACGCCCTGCCGGTCATCCACCCGGTGCTCGACGTCGGCACGTTCTGTGCGGGCCACACGATCGAGATGACGGCTGCTGCGATCACCGGTGGAGCGGATCGTTGCGCACTCGACGGCGCGAAGGCGATGGCCATGACGGTCATCGACTACTGGGCCAACGCCGACCTTCGCAATGACGTCCAACGTGAATGGCACGAGACGATGGCCGGCGTCGGCTGACGGATGGATCCGAGGTCGGGCCGGCCGTTCCTCGTGCCTGGCTGCCGAAGACGAGGGCGAATCGTGCCCCAGAGGAACGAAGCGCGCGTATCGTCTCGTCCTGCCGGGCGTCAACGCTGTCCACGAAGGAACCCTACCGAGGCGGTCGTTCGGTCGGGACGGACTTCGGAGAGCACGTTCCTACACGCCGATGAGTACGTAGTCGACGCCGATCAGGTCGTACGTTCGTCGCGCCCGGAGGTCTCGGGTGAGCAATCGGTAGTCGTTCGCCCTCGCCGCCTCGCCGACGAGCGCGTCGTAGACCGCTCCACCCACGATGCCGATGGTGCCGAGACTTCGAAGCAATCGTGTGGCGTCGTCTTGACCGAGCCAGCAGACGGACGGGAACACCGCGTCGATGATGCGCTGCGCAGTCGGGGCGTCGATCGAAAGCTGTCCCGGCAGCCGAGTGAGAACCGAGAAGGTCTCGAATGCTGCGTGACCGGCCAACGTAGGTCGGCGCGATCGAACGGCGTCGCGGCACGCGGAATGTGCTGCGTGGGATCCGTCGAGCGCAGCCACGGCGACGCTGGTGTCGACGGCCCAGCGTTCAGCGTTGGTCGGCATCGCGCCAGCGCTGCACGTCGGAATCGGTGATGGTCACGCCGTCGGCTGGTTGGATCGAAGGCCAGCCGTCGATCTCGACGATCACTCGACTGCGGTTTCGCACCGGCGACAAACGGATCTCGTCGCCGTCGACCGTGACCTCGATGGACGAATCGGGTTCCAGCGAAAGGCGATCCCGGATCTCCTTCGGAATCACCACCCGGCCGGCACGGTCGATTGTTACCATCATGGATGGCATCGTACCATCAGCGCTGAACGCGCAGTCCGCGGTTGACCGGAGTCCTTGCATGGAGTGCGTGAAAGGAGTCCTCCAGCACTGCTCAGGTACCATCCCTCCCGGCGTCGGATGCACTGGCGCGGCCAGAATCCCGGGGGAATTCACGATGACGTACGCACCGAGTGACCGGGCGTTCTACGACGCCGACAGCCACATCATGGAGCTCCCCGATTTCCTCCGCTCCTACGCCGATCCCGACATCCGTGACGAGGTTCCGCTCGTCAGCTACTCGGCATCGTTGGTGACCGACGAAGAAGTCGCGGTAATCGTCAATCAGGGGAACCGACACAGTGACGAACATCGTGCTCGGATGCACGCGATGGGAGGGTCGCTCATCCGTGAGGTCAAGGAGATCCAGGCCCTCGGTGCCTTCGACCGCGACGATCGCAGCGTCGCCATGGATCAGCTCGGTTTCGCCCGTCAGCTCGTCTTCGCCACCCACTCCGTCGCGCTCCCGTTCCACGCCAGCAGCAAGACCGATCTGCGTTTGCGCTACGGCGCCACCCGCGCCCACAACCGTCACATGAAGGAGTTCTGCGCCAACGACGACCGTCTCATGGGCGTGGCGATCATCCCGCTCGACGATCCCGAGAGCGCATTGACGGAGCTCGACTGGGTCCTCGAAGGTGGCTTCAGTTCCGTGTGGGTGCCCCATCGCTCGTGCGGCGACAAGTCGCCCGGACACGTGGAGCTCGAACCGTTCTGGGCCCGACTCGCCGAATCCGGCACGCCGTTTCTCCTGCACGTCGGCGGCGCCCCGCTGCAGCTCGGCAAGGCGTGGATGAACAACGGACGCGCCCCGGTGAAGGACTGGATGGGTGGCGGCGAGAACGTGCGCAGCAAGGACGCCGCGATCATGCACCAGGCCCCCGAGACCTTCCTTAGCGCCATGGTCATGGACGGCGTGTTCGAACGTGAACCGAACCTGCGTGGCGCTGCCGTCGAGCTCGGTGCCGGCTGGGTGCCGGAGCTCCTGCGTCGCCTCGACATGGTCTGCTCGACGTACGCCCGTGTCGATCACAACCTCGCCGGCTTCACGCGGACGCCGAGCGAACAGCTCACGCAGCAGATGGGCTTCACGCCGTTCGTGTTCGAAGACGTCGCCCGTCTCGTCGCCGAGTCCAACGACGATCTCTATCTGTTCTCGAGCGACTACCCGCACACCGAAGGCGGACGCGATCCGATCGCCCGCTTCGAGAAGTGTCTTGCCGACGCGGCCCCGGTCGTGAAGGACAAGTTCTACGCCGAGAACTTCCTTCGCCTGTACCCGAACGCCGCCTGAGTGCTGTCCCGGTAAGCTGGCGGCCCGCTTCAGCGGACCGTTAGCTCAGCTGGTAGAGCACCGCCCTTACAAGGCGGGTGTCGGGGGTTCGAAGCCCTCACGGTCCACTCACATTTGTGCAGGTAGCAGGCTGTATTTGTTGGTTGGAGCGCTGGAAGCCAGTTGTGGCAGAGGTTCCAAGTGCACACCAAGTGCACAGACCTGCAGGATCTCGTCGGACGCATCGGCCGAAATCGGATCGTTCGGACGTGGTCGACGACGGCCGAACCGCGCTGTCCTATGGACGCGGCGTCAGCGCGGACTGTAGGAGCGTCTCGATCACTTCCGTCGGGATGACGACCCGACCTCCGATTCGGAGGCTCGGCACGAGTCCCGTGCGCACGTGTTCGTACAGAGTGGAACGTCCTATCCCGACGATTCGCGCGGCTTCCGGAACGCTGACTGTTCGGCGGATCGCGGGGGTTCCGTTCGATGTTGGCGTGCT
>JANPFX010000109.1:0-50461 GCA_031423635.1 Acidimicrobiia bacterium
CCAGGCAATCCGTCGCCTCGTCACCCAATGATCAAAGGACTCTGATGCGAGAGCTCACCACCATCGAGCGCGTAACCATTTCCGTTGACGAGGCGGCCGCAATGCTCGGGATATCGCGGACCTCGGCCTATGAGTACGTCCGCACCGGTCAGCTCCCTGCCATCCGCATGGGGCGCCGACTCCTTGTTCCTCTGAAGGCAATCAATGACCTCCTCGACGGCTTGGTCGGTGATCGCACAGCGACGACCGGCGCTGTTTCCGCGCGACAGCGCCAGGTCGCCGGTCAGTCGTAGAGGTTGCCCAGGAGGTTCGCAGCAGCAACGTCAGCCTCGGTACGCCCGCGGGTATACGTGCTCAGAATCGTCGCTACCGAGTTTCCCAATCGGTCGGATGCTGTCTTGGCGTCGACGCCGGCATCGATCATGGTTGTGGCCGCCTGGTGCCGAAGTGCGTACAGCGGCACCGCGCCCATACCCGCCCTCTCACGAAAGTATCGAAACCGACGAGCAACGACGTCGGGACGCCAAAACGACCTTCCGTCGACCGACGAGGCGAAGATGAACGATTGCGCCTCCAGCCGAACTCCAGCTCGCTCAGCACGGACTTCACAGAGGGCACGGTGGTCACGCACCCACTGAAGCGTCGAAGCATCGAGGGGGATCTTTCGCGTCTTGCCGGTCTTCGTGAGCTCCTCCGGGTACATGCCGGCTTCCGACCGCATGATGCGGCGGCGGACGTGCAGGTCCCCCGACACGAAGTTGATGTCGTGCCATCGAAGTGCGCACACCTCACCCGGTCGAGCCCCAGTCACGCCAGAAACACGGACGTACGTAGCGAAATCGCGATCCTCACGAGCTATGAACTCCACCAGTCGCTTCACCTCTTGGGCGGTCGGGGTGGCGATCACCGGCTTCGCAACCGTCGGCGGCTTCGCCATCGCCGCGACGTTGACAGAGATCCACCCCCAGCGAACCCCTTGGGAGAGGGCGGCACGAACGATCGTGTGCGCCTTGCAGATAGAGGCCGGCTTGAGGCCGCAGTCTCGCAGCACGAGATACCAACGATCCATATCGCCGACCTTCAGCCGATCGAGCCGGACTTCCCACAGGTGCGGCTTGATCTGGTTCTTGATATAGCCCGCATAGACCTGTCGAGTCGACGCAGCGGCGGGGCCGCCCAACTCGAGCCAGCGCTCGATCAGGGCACCGAGCGTCATCGTCGTGCCTTCGTCCACCCGACCGGCTTCGCCGTCGATCTCCTTCATGAGCTCATGCAAAAGCGAGTTCGCCCCGCGACGCGTCGGCGCAGTAGCCGTCCGGTACCGGCGCTTGTTCGTAGCTGGGTCCCGGCCTGCCTCGACTTGGCAGGTGTAGACGGTCGAACCGTCCTTCTTGACCCTCTCTCGGATCGTGCCCTTCATGCCATCACCTCAGATGCTGTTCGGCAGCCTTGAGGCCCCGCTTGACTCCCTATGCTGTAAACACGCTGTAAAAACCGCCGGGAAAAGGAAAAGCCGATCCGAAGACCGGCTCTGACCTGCTGCTTTGTGGCAGCCCCAACGGGATTCGAACCCGTGCCTCCACCTTGAGAGGGTGATGTCCTAGGCCACTAGACGATGGGGCCGTGCTGCTCCGGCGAACCGGATGTGATGTCAGCCGACCGAGGCCGGATGGCTGGGGAACAGGGACTCGAACCCCAAATTGCAGAACCAGAAACTGCCGTGTTGCCAATTACACCATTCCCCAATGGCCCAGAGATCATAGCGACTCCGGCCGATCACCCGTTCCGCACTTCCTCTGACAGGGAGCGACCAACCTGCGGGGGCTCAGGCCCGCTTCTGCACGCGTGCCCACTCGTCCTTGAGCCCGACGGTGCGATGGAACACCCGGGGCCGGAGGTCATCGGCGCAGAAGTAGCCGAGACGTTCGAACTGCACCCGCTCGCCCGGCGTGGCGGACCCGAGCGCCGGCTCGCAGAGCGCGGTGCTCACGGCGACGGAATCGGGATCGACGAACTCGAGCGCGTCGCGTCCCTCCTGGGCGTCGGGGTAGGCCTCAGTGAACAGCCGCTCGTAGAGCCGCACTTCACACTCCTCGGCATGATCGGCCGACACCCAGTGCAGGGTGGTCTTCACCTTGCGGCCGTCGGGCGCCTGCCCACCCGCGGTGGCGGGATCGTAGGTGGCGCGGAGCTCGACGATCTCGCCGTCGGCGTCTTTGACGACGTCGGTGCACTTCAGGAAGTAGGCGTAACGGAGACGCACCTCGCGGCCGGGCGCGAGCCGGTAGAACTTCGGGGCGGGCTCTTCCATGAAGTCGTCACGCTCCAGGTAGATCACCTTGGAGAACGGGACCTTGCGGCTTCCGTCCGCCTCGTTCTCCGGGTTGTTCACGGCATCGAGCCATTCGACGTGATCGTCCGGGAAGTTCTCGATCACCACACGAAGCGGACGGAGCACCGCCATGCGACGGAGTGACGTCCGGTTGAGCTCGTCGCGCACGAACGATTCGAGGAGCTCGATCTCGTTCGTCGAGTTGACCTTCGAGACGCCGACCTCGGCACAGAATGCCCGGATGGCCGCAGGCGGATAGCCGCGTCGGCGCATGCCGCGGAGCGTAGACATGCGCGGGTCGTCCCAACCCTCAACCGTATGCTCACGTACGAGTTGGGCGAGCTTGCGCTTCGACATGACGATATGGGTGAGGTTGAGCCGCGAGAACTCGTACTGCGCGGGCCGGATGCCAGGAAGGTCGAGTTGATCGAGGAACCAGTCATAGAGCTGACGGTGCGCGTCGAACTCGAGCGTGCAGATCGAATGCGTGATCCCTTCGGCGGCATCGCACTGGCCGTGCGCCCAGTCGTAGGTCGGGTAGATCGGCCAGGCGTCACCGGACCGGTGGTGATGCGCGTGACGGATCCGATACATGATCGGGTCGCGCATCTGCCCGTTCACGTGGGCCATGTCGATCTTCGCCCGCAGCACCCTCGCGCCATCGGGGAACTCCCCAGCGCGCATACGACTGAACAGCTCGAGGTTCTCGTCGACCGATCGGTCGCGGAACGGCGAATTGACACCCGGCTCACTGATCGATCCGCGGGTGGCGGCGATGGTCTCGGCGTCCTGATCGTCGACGTAAGCGACGCCCTTGGAGATGAGCAGTCGCGCCCACTCGTAGAGCTGCTCGAATTGATCCGACGCGTACTTCACATCGCCGTTCCACTCGAAACCGAGCCAGCCAAGATCCTCCTGGATGCCGGAGACGAAATCGGTGCTCTCGGTGAGCGGATTGGTGTCGTCCATCCGCAGGTTGCAGGTGCCGCCGAACTCCTCGGCGAGGCCGAAGTTCAGACAGATCGCCTTCGCATGGCCGATGTGGAGGTAGCCGTTGGGTTCGGGCGGAAAACGGGTAGCCACGATTCCGCCGTTGCGACCCTCCGCGATGTCGCGACGAACCTGCTCACGGATGAAGTCGGTGAGCACGGGAGCGGGGGGGTCGGCGGCAGCTTCGGAGGTCATTCGGGTACACGTTCTCTGCTGGATTGGGTGAGGAAACGCTAGTGGCGGTCGGTCGACGGGCGGCGCCGGTTGCCTTGCTGGGTGGCGGGCGACCATCCGTCGACACATCTTGATGGGGCGTTCGACTCAATCTGACCGCTGTCTACAGACGTGACAGCCGGCACGTGGCATCGTTGTCGGGTGACGCCAACAGCCGGGCGAACAGCGCGAATGGCAATTCTCGCCTTCTTGTCCCTCGTTGTCGCTGCGTCCCCGGCGGTCGCCACGGAGGTTTCACCGCTGCCGTCGGCCACATCGGTGGCCGCAGCCACTGCTTTCCAGCAGCGGAGCGCGACGCGAGCCGCCCGTCAACAGCAGCGTCAAGCCGAACAGGCCCGGCTCCGAGCCGAACGCATCGCGAAGCGCCAAGAAAAGGCTGCCGGAGCCGCCGGGCGCCGCCGCACCGCCCTGTCGACGACTCCGAACGCAACCACCCCGCCGACAACGTCGTCGGTTCGGACCGAGGTTGCCGGCATCACGATCACGGCGCCGCCCGGGGGCACAGATCCGGCGCCCACAGACCGCGGACGCCCCCTCGACGCCGCTGAGTTGCAAGATCTGCTGACGCGGTGGACGGCGTCGCGCAGCGATCTTGGTGCAATGTCGGTCACCGTCCGCCAGAACGGCCAGTCGTGGACTGGCTCGGCCCGCAACAGCGGCGCCGCGCCAGACCCCATGCAGCGGTACCGGAGCCTCAGCGTCACGAAGACGATCACGGCCGCCCTCGTCCTGCGCCAAGTGGAGCTGGGCACCATTTCCCTGGACGCGCCGCTCGCACCGCTGACCGAGGTCAGCGCACCAGTCCCTCCTGGCCTCACCGTCCGCCATCTCCTCCGACACCGATCGGGGCTCGTCGACTACAACGCCGCTCCCGGTTACGTCGCCACCGCACCGCTCTCGCCCCGTGACGCCGTCGAACTGTCGCTCCGAGCCCCCCTCCGCGCTCCGGTCGACTCCGTAACCACGTACACCAACAGCAACTACCTCTACCTCGGCCTGCTCCTCGAGCAGGTGACCGGGCGCCCGTACGGCGAACTCGTCGGCGAACTGGCCGCGTCGCTCGGCATGCCGAGCACGCGCCTCGAGCCACCCGATCGACCGGGATGGCCGGCCTTCTCGAGCGGCGGCATCATGTCAACCACGGCCGACCTTGCTCTGTGGGGTGAAGCGCTCACCACGCCGGGCCGGGTCCTTCGAGACTCCTCGCTGCGCGAGATGGAGCGCTTCGACGAGAACCGCGCCGGACTCGGCTTGTGGACCTACTGCCCCTGCCCGTCACCTGACGGAACGCAGATCCTCGGGCACCACACCGCCACCGGCGGACTATTCATCGTGCCCGGCCGAGGTCTCGTCATCGCCATGCGCGCGGACGTTGAAGTCGGTGACACCGCCGGGCGGGCACGGGCACTGGTCGAGGCCATCGACGCGCAGCGCTTCACCAGGTAGCAGCGCCCGCGCGTTCGCTGGTCCTCCCGCAGCTCCTCTGGCCGGGCGACGACCGTCCTCGCCGGTTGAAGATACTTACCGATTTCTTGCTTTTCACTCATAAGTTCCTTACCACAATCACCGATAAGTAGTCGGCATGGATCGGCTGCGGACATCGAGGACTCGCCACGATGAAGCAGCGTCATCTCCGGTAGTGGGCCAAAGGTCCTATTGCACCGATTCGAACGAATTACCGAAACGAGCAGGAGAACGTGACGCTCTGCTCGACCTCCTCCGGAGCGTTGCCCTCGCCCGCATCATCTTCTGGCATCTCTTCGCACAGACGTGGCTCACGTGGATCGCCGCGCTACCCGTCATGTTCTTCGTCCTGGGAACGGTGACACGGCCGAGCCCTTCCGGCCATCTCTCGTTCGTCCAGCGGCGGGGCCGCCGGCTTCTCGTTCCGTTCTGGGTGTACGGCGTGACCGTTGCCGCGTTCTCCTTTGCGTACGCCGTCGTCAACACGGCCTCCGTCGAGCCGAGCATCTCGCAACTCGGAGCCTGGGTGCTCCCCGTCGTCGACCCCACCGCGACCTCGTGGAGCGGCGGTTGGTTGTCCTCGCACCTCTGGTATCTGCGCGCCGTGCTCTGGATCACCGCCCTCACCCCGATACTGCGCGTTGCCGCACGCCATCTCCGCGTGGCAGCGACCGTGGTCGTCATCGGAATCGCGCTTCTCTCCGGCGCATCGGCGGCTGGCGTTCCTTACCTCGGGAGCGGGCAGATCCACCTGCTTTTTGGTGATTTCGTCGTTTACGGATTCTTTGCGGTGCTCGGCATTGCCTACGGCACGAAAGAGATGATCGGATCCCCCCGCCAGCGGGCTTTGATCGCCGTTTCCGGGTGGATAGGCGCAGTTCTTCTCGCAAAAGCCGGCGGCGTTCCGGCGGGTGGCGTCAACAGCTCGTACCCGCTGATCGCCCTCCTCGGCATCGCGACACTCGCGACCTTGAGCTTGGCGGAAGCGCCGCTCCGGGGCCTCGCAAGTCGGCGCCGTGTGGCGGCCGCTACCCGGCGGGTCTCGTCCCGTGCGCTGACGATCTACCTCTGGCATCCGCTGTGCATCATCGGCGCAGCACATCTCCTCACGACCGCCACGGGACCGCTTCGATCACTCGGGCTCACCGTCGTCACCTTCGCGCTTGTCGGCGGCGCCGTATTCACCTTCGGCTGGGTCGAAGACTTTGCGGGGGCGTCGACACGCAAGCGCGTCGATCGGTCCACGCGATCACGGCGCCTGGGGATCGCGGCGATCCTCACGGTGTTCGCGGCCGGGTCCATCACACCGGGATCCTGGGTTTCCGCCGCGGCCGTTCGGACGCTGAACTCCGGAACACTCGTGCCGGACATCCCGGCACCTTCGTCACGTGCCGCCTTGAGCGATGCCGCGTTCGCTTCGACGGCCGCCCCAATCAAACAGCCCACCTTCCTGGCCCTGCGGACGTCTTCGTCAGACTCGCTCTCGTTCGATCCGCCGTGGTCAGCAGTTCCGACGACCGCTTCACCCGCTTCACCCGCTTCACCCGTGGCACGGCTCGCCTCGGCGTCCCCAGTGGTTGTCAAAGTGAAGTCGGCCGGGTCGTCGGCGGCCGCGCGACCCCGGGTGACGACGACCTTTCCTGCTCGGCGTGCCGCTCCCACGACGACGCTCCCGCCGGCAGCGGCGAAGGCGAAGGCCGTCCCGGTGACGACGACATCGATCGTGAACCCGCCCACGCCATCGGGAGCGACGGTCGCAGCCAACGCCACAGCGACGACAACCACAACCGCTCCGCTTCCGGCCGAGAAGCTCCAGCGCGCGTTCGACGCCTGGCGCGTCCAGGTGCAACCGGCCATCAGTTCGTCCGTCGTGGCGATCCGAATCGGCGCCAACACCTGGACCTCGCGATCCGCCGACGTGGGAGTCGACTCGAAGTACTTGACCACTCGCGAGTTCCGCGCCTCGAGCATCACCAAAACCTTCACGGCCGCTCTCGTCCTGCGCGCCGTCGACCGAGGCGATCTGCGTCTCGATGACCAGGTCCCATCCCTCACCGGTGTCTCGGTACCTGCTCCCGCCGGGCTGACCGTGCGACAACTCCTCACCCACACCTCGGGACTGGTCGACTACCGCTCCGCTCCCGGATACGACCCGTCGGCCCCGCTGACCGTTGCCGATGCGGTGGCGTTGTCGTTGCGGGCACCGCTGGTCGGGGCCGGCACCCAGGTCAGCTATGCGAACTCGAACTACCTTTACCTTGGGCTTCTGCTCGAGCAGACCACGGGGAAGTCGTACGGGCAACTCGTACGCGAACTCATCTCTGAGGTCGGCCTCGTACAGACTCGGCTCGACGAAACCCCGCAACTTGGCTGGGTGGGCTTCTCGTCCGGTGGGATCATGTCGACCACGAGCGACCTTGCGAAGTGGGGGCAGGCACTGTTCACCCCCGGCAGGGTGCTGAGCGAGCGAGCGCTAGCCATGATGACGACCATCGGCGACGCGAACGTCGGCCTGGGCGCGTGGCCCGCATGCCCGTGCTCGACCGATGCCCAAGGCGTGAAGCGCTACACCGCGATCGGCCACCACACGGCCGACGGCGGCATGTTCTACTTCCCGGCAACGGGATTGACCGTCGTTGCCATGTTCGAGCCGATCGGCCACGACACGCACGGGCGCATCGTGTCGCTCACCGCAGCACTCACCGCCGCTCTCGCCTGAACCACGACGCACCGCAAGAGGTGACCTGCGGGTGCGGCTGGACACCTCCGAGCAGCGTTGCGAGGTGTTTTGCCCCCATATATGGGGGCAACCTCTCTCCCAGTGGACGGGTCACCGGTGTTGCGAGCAGTCGAGCGAAGCGAGCGGCGCAGCGCGAACAAACACTGGGGGCAACCTCTCTCCTAGCGGACGGGTCTCCCACGCATCAGTGGAGCCAGGCGCTGAGGCGGCGGTGGGAGACGATGGCGCCGATGCTGACAGCGGCGCTTTCCTTCAGGAGGCGTCGAATCGATCCGGTTGTCCCGGGGACCGGGGAAAGCCGGGCGTGCAGACCAACCTCGCCGGCAATCGCCTTCACCCGGCGGGCGTGGTAGCCGTCGGTCACCAGGACCACGTCGGACACGTCACGCCGGCGAAGGAACCGGGCCGTGGCAGCAAGCGACTCGTAGGTGTCGCGGCCCTGGACCTCCCGGGCGATGCGGGAATCGGGCACCTTGTTCTTCAGGAAGAAGTCCGCGCTGACCGACGCCTCCGTCGTGCGGTCCCCTTCCTGACGCCCGCCGGTCACGACGATCAGCGGCGCCACACCTTCCCGGTACAACGACAGGGTGTGCTCGAGGCGAGCCTGGAGAACGGGCGAGGGACGACCGTTGTACTGGGCCGCGCCGAGCACGATGATCGCCTCGGCCGGGCGCTCGCCCACCTCGTCACGGGTTGCCGCGGTCCACACCATCGCCACCGTTCCGAGCGCGTAGACCACGGCGACGAACCCGGCGACCTTGGCCACCCATCGAATCGGATGGATGCGGAGCCCGGCGAGGCCGAGCAGTCGACGAATCGAGGCGCCGGCAGGGAGCGGGCCGATCAGTCGAGCCTCGCTTGCGCGACCCGGAGCCGGTGGATCGTCTCCTCGACCCCGAGCAACTCGAGTGACTCGAACAGCGGCGGCCCGACGGTGCGTCCCGTGACAGCAACTCGCAACGGCGCCTGGGCCTTGCCCAGTTTGAGCTGGATGCCGGCCCCGACGCGCTCGACGAGCAGCTTCAGGTCGTCGGCCAGCCATGGGGTGATCGCCGCTCCGGCGATGAAGCCTTCGATCATGTGGTGGGCCGACGGCGCCGCGCTTCCCGTCATGGTCTTGATCCACGCGTCGGGCTCCATCACCGGAGCATCGAAGAAGAAGTCGATCATGGTCGCCACGTCGGGCAGCAGCCGCACGCGCTCTTGGAGCAAGGGGGCGAGGTGGCGGAGGACGACACTGTCCGCCCAGGCCGCCGGGAGGAAAGGTCGGGTCCGCTCGATGAACTCGTCGACCGTGAGCATGCGGATGTACTCGGCGTTCATCGACGTCAACTTCGCGAGATCGAAGAACGCCGGCGACGAGTTCACGTCCTCGAGCCGGAACTCGTCGATCATCGTCTGCACACTTACGAGTTCGCGATCTTCCGATAGTGACCAGCCGAGAAGCACGAGATAGTTGCGCATCGCCTCGGGAAGGACCCCGAGATCGCGAAAGTCCTCGAGCGCGACCTTGTCCCGGCGCTTGGAGAGCTTCTGACGCTTCTCGTTCACCAGCACCGGAACGTGGGCGAACACCGGGAGGGGCAGATCTGGCGCAAGGGCCCGCCAGAGCAGCAGGGCCTTCGGCGTGTTCGGCAGGTGCTCCTCGCCACGAACGACATGGGTGATCCGCATGTCGATGTCGTCGACGACATTGGCGAGGAGGAACATCACGCCGCCGTTCGACCGCCGGATGATGAAGTCCTCGATCTTGGTGTTGTCGAACGTCGGAGTGCCGCGGATCAGGTCGACCACCGTGGTGGAACCGTCATCGGGCGTACGGAAGCGGACCGCTCCTTCACCCAGTTCGAGGTCCCGACAGAAGCCGTCGTACCCGCGTTCAGCCTCGGCCGCGCCGAAGTTCGCGGCGTTGCGCAGCCGCACCTCGTCGGACGTGCACGTGCAGCGATACGCCATGCGCTGAGCAAAGAGACGGTTGATGGCCGCAGTGTAGAGATCCCCGCGCTCGCTCTGGAAGTAGGGGCCCTCGTCCCAGTCGATGCCGATCCAGCGCATCGCCGACAAGATGCCGTCGACCCACTCGTCGCTGTTGCGCTCGGCGTCGGTGTCCTCGATCCGAAGAACGAAGGTGCCGCCGGTCTTCCTCGCGACCAGCCAGTTGAACAGGGCTGTGCGCGCACTCCCGACGTGGAAGAACCCCGTCGGGGACGGCGCAAATCGAAGGCGGGGAAGCGGGTCTGCCATGCCGCACCGAGGCTAGTGCCGTCCCTCTCTGAACCCGCCCATCTCCGCCGGAGACGCCCCGGATGTCAGCCGACGCGCCTCAGTGCCCGTCGCCTCCGCCCAGGATCGGCGGCTTGTCGCTCCACGGGAAGTCGATCCAGCGATCCGTGCGACGCCAGACGTAGTCGCACTTCACCACGGACTGCGGCTTCTCGTAGATCACCGCAGTGCGCACCTCGGAGACGTTGGTGCCGACGAACTCGAGGACGGCCTTCAAGGTGTGGCCGGTATCGGCGACGTCGTCGACGATGAGGACTTTCCGGTCGGTCAGGTCGACCAGGTTCAGCTGGGGAGGGAGCATCACCGGGAACTCGAGCGTCTCGCCGATCCCGGTGTAGTACTCGACACTGATGACGAACACGTTCTTGATCGACAGGGCATAGCCCAGCGCGCCAGCGGGCACGAGTCCGCCACGGGCGATGGCCAGGATGATGTCGGGCGACCAGTCGGCGTCGGCAACCAGCTGGGCGAGCTCCCGACTACCCGTGCCGAAGAGGTCCCAGGTGAGGATTTCGCGTTCGGAGGCCGGAGGCGGTGACATATTCCTCCAAACATAGCCAGGCCTCTCGGTGGGGTGGACAGCGCCGACCGCCCCTTTCGGACAACGAGCAGACCTCGGCGGAGCCTGCGCCGCCGAGCTCGAAGAAGTTCCCCCGGGGCACACCTAACGTGGAAGCGATGCGCGTCGACCTCAACTTCTACGGCCACGTTCCGATGACGGACGCCGGCGACTCGGGCCCTGCCACGACCGACCGCCGTTATGGAAGCGCCGACTTCGTCGCCGGCTACGAGAATCTCGCCGTGTGGTGCAAGACCGCCGACGACGTCGGGATCAACTGCGTCTGGTTCACCGAGCATCATTTCCAGTACGAGGGCTACGAAGTCACGCCGAACCTCGTGCTCTTCGGATTGGCCATGGCCCAGCACACCAAGAACATCCGGCTCGGCCAGATGTTCAACGTGGTCCCCCAATGGCATCCGCTTCGCCTCGCCGAGGACTTCGCCATGGCCGACATCCTCAGCGGTGGGCGCATGGAGTTCGGCGTCGGCCGCGGCACGGTCCCCCGCGAAGCACTCACCCTCGGAAGCCGGGTGGCGAGCGGCGACAACGACATGAGCGTCAAGGACGACGCGTTCAACCGCGAGCAGTTCGAAGAGGCGATGGAGGTGATCAAGCTTGCGTGGTACAACGAGCGTTTCTCCTTCACCGGCAAGCACTACCAGTTCCCCCCTCCCGGCATCCCCGACCGGGGACACACGGTCACCGACCTCACGCTCATCCCGAAGCCCACCCGCAAGATTCCCATCTTCCAGCCCGTCGGCTCGCCCGACACAATGGAGTATGTGCCCCGCGCCGGGCACCAAGGCGTCTTTTGGCTGTTGCACCCGGACTATCTCGCGCCCCGATGGGAGCACTTCACCCGCACCTGGGACGAGCACCACGGCACCACGTCACGGCTCGGCGAGAACAAGGCGCTCGTGCTCAGCATGCACGCGCAACCCACGCGTGAGGAAGCGTGGAGGATCGGCGGACCGGGCCACCAGGAGTTCTCGAAGTTCTTGGGGCCATACGGCCGGTTCACCGGATACAAAGATGACGACGGCAACAAGATGGGTTTCGGGGTACGCCCAACGCTTCAGCAGTCATGCGACCAGCAGATCCAACTGATCGATTCGATCGAGAACTGCGCTGCCGCTATCCGTATGTACGCAGATCGCTTCGAAGTCGAACACTTCGTCTTCTTCCTCGACTTCGCCGGGCTCACGAGAAGCCAACTCGACGAGCAGATCCACATTCTGGCCGAGCAGGTCCTCCCCGCCGCCGGGATCGCACTCGAGCCGATCGCAAAGCCGGAGCAGTCGATCCCCTATCGTCCGTTCTGAGGAATCGATGAACACCACCACTCCGACCATCGAACCGTCCGGCGTGACTCGCCCGACCACGTGGCTGCGAAACGCCGGCTTGGCCGACGGGCGCGTCGTCGACGTGTCGATCGACGCTCTCAGCGGACGCATCGTCTCGGTGGACGAGCCGCGCCGGGCGTGGCCACGCAGCGCCGACATCGGAGGCGTGATCGACCCCAACGGTGGCCCCGGCGAAACCACCGACATCGATCTCGAGGGTTGGCTCCTGCTGCCGGCTCCATGCGAACCGCATGCCCACCTCGACAAGGCGCTCACCGTCACCGAGGTTCCGAACCCCCGGGGCGATCTGCTCGGCGCCATCGACGCGTGGATCCCGTTCTTCCCGAAGCTCACGGTGAACGACATGGCCGAGCGCGCCGAGATTGCCGCACTCGAACTCGTCAGCAACGGTGTCACTGCGGTCCGTACCCACGTCAACGTCCACCCCGGCATCGACACGAAGGCGGCCGAGGCCCTCCTTCTCGTTCGGAACCGGATCGGTCACCTCCTCGACATCCAGATCGTCGCATTGTGCGGCTGGGTCACGGGACCAGAGGGTCCCGAAGGCCGACACCTTCTGCGCACCGTCCTCGAGATGGACGACACCATCATCGTCGGCGGATGCCCTCACCTCGATGTGGAGCCACTAGTTGCATCCGACTACGCGCTCGACCTCGCCATGGAACTCGGCCGCCAGCTCGACCTCCACACCGACGAGACACTCGATGGTTCCCACCTCGAGCTCCGCCACCTCGCCCAACGCGTCCGCGAGACCGGGTTCGATCTCGGCGCTGCGGCCAGTCATTGCGTCAGCCTCGGCGTGCAAACCCTGGACGTACAGAAGACCGTCGCAGCTGAAGTCGCGGCCTCGGGGGTTCGCGTGATCACCCTGCCGCAGACGAACCTCTTCCTGCAGGGCCGCGACCACCCGGTGTCTACCCCGCGCGGGCTTACTGCGCTCCGTCCGCTCCTCGATGCGGGGGCCATCGTCGGCGCCGGAGCCGACAACGTCCGCGATCCGTTCAACTCGATGGGTCGCTCCGATCCGTTCGAGACCGCCGCGCTGTTGGTGATGGCCGGCCACCTCCTACCGGACGAGGCATACGCGGCGGTCACGACCGGTGCTCGCGCGTCTGTCGGCCTGCCGACGGTCACGATCGAGCGAGGTCAACCCGCGGAGCTGCTTGCGGTACCAGGGGATGACCTCACCTCGGTGATGGCCAAGGCCGACAGCCAGCGGATGGTCTGGCACCGGGGTCGACTCGTCGCCAGCACAAAGGTGACACGCAATCTTCTGCGCTGAGGAAGCGAAGTGACCCGGACGGAGAGTGTCCTCGCGTCGGCGGCCGCCGTCGTGAAGCAGACCCGTCGACGCGCATTCACGCTCGTGTTCATGGCCGTCGCTCTCATGGGGTGCGCCGACAGCACCCGCCCGTCTCCCGAAGCGGTCGAGACGACGCCGACCACGTCGACGATCGCTACCTCGGTGGAACGTCCCAGCCCCGGCGCCCTGGCGACCGTCTGCCCCGATCCGATCGTCGTCCAACTCGACCGACCGGTCGACGTGTGGGCCCTTCCATTCGTCGGAGTCTCCGCAGTCGACGGCCTGACCGGCGCGTCCGCGTATCGCGGAGCGATGCTCGATCCGCTGAGCGTGCTCCCGCTGGGGATCGACATGGAGATTCGCACGAAGGCGACCATTGCCAACGGCAGCGTGCTCGACGCCCTGGATCGCGACCCGACCATCATGCTCGGAGCGATCTCGACCGACGAGCTCCTCAACGCGAAGCCCGAGATCCGAGCGGTATTCGCCCCTTGGGAACGAAACGACCTAGCACTCACGTGGCCCACGGGGTTCGGCAAGACCGCTGCCGAGTTGCCACCCGGATCCAAGCCGACAGCACCTCCCGCGGGAACCTCCGCCGACGTCGTCACCTACCTCGATCGGTCCGGTCTCTTCACCGCACCAAAGATCGCATCACCGACAACGCTTCGACCACTGGAGAACGCCGTCACCACAGTGGCCCCGAACCCCATCTCGCCGGGGTGGGCCCAGCTGCTGACGAACCCCTTCGTTGCGGAGAACCCGAGCCTGACCTTCCAGCTCGTCGACGAGCTCGGTTGGGAGCCCTATCCGTTCGTCATGGTCACGACGGAACAGACCCGGACCCGCTACGAGCAGTGCCTTCGTGGATTGATCCCGGTCCTGCAGGGCGGTGCCGTCCGCGTAGCACGCGAACCCGAGCGACTCACGGCGAACCTCGGAACCATCAGCGCCAAGCTCGGCGCGCCGATCGACGTTCCGTCCACCCAGGTCGCCACTGCGCTCGCGGTCAGGCTCGGCATTCTGGGCAACGGCAGCGACGCCACGATCGGCGATGTTGCTGCCGCGCGCCTGGCCCAGTTCACCCGGGCGAACGCCGTGGCGAAGGGTGACACGGCCGAGGAGTTCTCCAAGCTCGAGCGACAGCTTCGGGCCAAGATCGACCCGCGGTTCATCGACCCGCTCATCGGACGCTCCTGAACAAGCGCTGACGCGGGCCAGCTCAGTCGGTTCTTCGCAACCTCAGGCGACGGCAGCCGACACCGAACGACGCGCCCGGGCTGAGCGACCATCCGACGCGAGGACGGCAGTTGCCGTGTTGCGGCCCGACGCACCCCAGATGCCGGCGCCTGGGAACGTCGCCGCACCCGTGAGGAACAGGCCCTTCACCGGCGTCTCGTAGCGTGACAACTCCCGGTTGCGTCCGAGAAGCGCGGTGATCGGGGTGCCGGAGAACGCGGGGGCATGGCCGCGCACCATCGAGAACTCGCGCTCGTACTCCCGCGGACCCATCAGGCGATAGTCGACCACGTGATCGTGGAACGGCCGACCGTCGCCCATGGTGACGAGCTCGGACACCTTCGTCAGCCACCGACGAGGTTCATCGCTCGCGTCCCATCCACCGGCCAACGCGTATGGCGTCCAGAGGATCTCCAGCGAGAACACCTGATGTCCGGCCGGCAGGGCCGCCCCGACGGAAGGATCGAGCACGGAGGGCAGCTGTACGAAGAACTGCGGTCGCTCGGCGATACGACCCTGGAGCTGTGCCGCATGATCGGCGGCCAGCTGGGCGAGCGAGTTGCTCACGATCATCGACGGTGTTCGGACCTGCTGGTCCGAGAGCCCGAGGGCCCGGCGCATTGCGTCGTCGACCGCAGGGATGTCGTACGGCGCGTCGATGACCGCATCGATCTTCGCTTCGTACCCGTCATGGACCGGGGCGTCGCGGTACTTCGCAATCAGCGCGGCCGCCGAGGCGGGCGGATCCGACAGCCAGTCGACGAGGGCCAACCGGGGATCCGTTGCGGCGACGACGATAGGTGCGCGTATGACCTCCCCGCCGGCCAGCTCGACGCCGACAACCGCTCCACCTTCACAGAGGATGCGCGAAACTCGCGCGCCGGTGCGCACCGTCCCTCCCGCCGCAACCAGAGCCGAGGCGATCGCACCAGGTAGCGCACCGCTCCCCCCGACCGGCCGACCGACCGGTGCGTGATGGCGCATCGCATAGCCGAGCGCGCCCAGACCGGTGCCCGGTGTCTCGGGGGACAGTCCCCATACCGACGGTCCCGTCGAGATGACCGGCGACCGGACCGCTTCCGCCGCGAAGAACGAGCGGACGACGTCCCCGACGCTCCGCTTCGACCACTGCAGGATCGTCGGCACGGCACGCGACGCGTACTTGGCGCGCCGAGCCATACCGCCGAAGATCGCCCCCGGCGTCGGTGTCGCCTGGGCGAGTTCGGTCACCGTTCGCACGACGGGCAACGCCGAGCGCAGGTAACGCTCGTACCCGGCCACCTCGCCCGGGTACGAGTGTCGCAGCGAGGCAATCGTCCGGTCGACATCGTGGAACAGGAACCATCCGGGTCCACCGTCCCAGTGCACGTTCAGATACGCCGGTTCGACGTTGAGGTACTGCAGCCCATGCCGATCGAGGGCGAGCTCATCAGGGATCGACGTGGTGCGCACCATGGCGTGATCGCAGTTGCAGATGTTCACCAGAGCACCACCCAATGCGTGATCGGTCCCCGAGCAGCCTCCGATGGTCTCTCGGGACTCCACGACCACGGTCGAGATCCCGGCGCGCTGGAGATACGCCGCACAGATGAGTCCGTTGTGGCCTGCCCCGACGACGATCGCTCCCGCATCCATATCGTCGATGCTGGCACCAGTTGGCCTGGTACGTCGACAACTCCGGGTCGCACGCCAGACGCTCGCCCGGCCGGCCCGACGCCGTCAGAAGCGTTCGCGGAGGTCGTCTGGCATCGTCGTGCTCGGCCCAACATGCGTGTCGAGCCACGAACACAGGGGCGCCGTCGAACGCCAGACCTGTTGCACCTGCTTCAGCGCACCCGGGCCGTAGAGCCACGACGGTGCACCGAACTCACGCGCGCCGATGACGCCCTTCCACTGCAGCAGTCCGATTCGTGGATGATCGCGTGGATACCCACGGGGCGCCGTCTTGAGCGGTTCCCCTCCACCGTGCGAAACGGTGAGCTTGGCCTTGGTCACCTCGGCAATCGCCGACTCCAGCTGGGGACCGGTTCGGTCGTCGGCGACGGCGGCCCGGTACCTCTCGAGCTGGTCCGTCGCCATCATGTAGTACCCGCACGCCGCCATGAGCCCGCGGCGGGAGAGCTGCACATAGACGATCGAACCCCCTTCCAGCTCGCCGACCGCGCCGATGTGGGTCTTGTACGGCGACTTGTCCTTGGCGAAGCGCACGTCGCGATGGGGTCGGAAGATCACCAACGGCCGGAACGAGTGGTCAACCTCCTCCACGAAGGCCTTCATCGGGGCGCGGACCGCCGTTTCGAAGGTCGACAGGTGCGTCGTCCAAAACGCCTTCGAGTTGTCCGCCTCCAACCCGGCGAAGAAGGGGAGCGCATCACGACCGAATCCGGAGAAAGCCATACCCCATCTTCCCCGGAAAGAGGCGTCACCGGCACTAGCGTGAGCAACATGGCAAGTGCCGCAGGAGATGGCCAGCCCGGACCGTGCACGGCGACGCGTTCCGAGGTCCGCCAGGGATGGATGGTTCACCTCTTCACGGCGACGGGCATCGTGGTCGGGATGCTGGCCCTTCAGGCGGTGTTCAACCAGAAGCCGAAAGAGGCGATCTTCTACCTTCTGCTGACCCAGATCATCGACGGGATCGACGGACCGATGGCCCGCGGGGTCGACATCGTGGCGAGGGTGCCGAGGATCGACGGCTATGTCCTGGACCTGGTCATCGACTACGTCACCTGCGTGGTCGTGCCCGCCGCCTTCCTCCACCAGTTCGACCTGCTCCCCAGCCCGATCTCACTCCCACTCGCCGGTCTCGTCGTCTTCCTCTCGGCGATCTGGTTCTCCCGAACCGACATGATGACCGACGACAACTGGTTCCGGGGCTTCCCGGCGACGTGGAACCTGGTGGCCCCGACCTTCTTCCTCCTCGAAACGCCGAAGTGGCTCAATGCCGCCTTCACCCTGCTGCTGTGTGTCCTCATGGTCACGAACGTCAAGTTCCCCCATCCGGTGCGTTCCGAGGGCGGGCGGATCTTCACGTTGCCCATCACCGTCGCCTGGCTCCTGGCCATGGCCTGGGCCACCCAGCGCCTCCCCAATCACTCCGTGGCCGGACGCATCGGGCTGATAGCCGCGGTCGGATACTTCTTCGGCCTATGCCTCTGGAAGACCCGTCAGCGCGACACCCCCGTCTCGCGATCGGCCCCACCGGAACCTAGCCTCGCGTCATGACGTCGACACGCCGCTTCGAGGAACTCTCCGTCCATGACCTCGGCGGGCGGATCAGCGAGTCGTCCATCCTCCTGCTTCCCCTCGGTGCGATCGAGGCGCACGGACCGCACCTTCCACTCAGCACCGACCTGCTGATCGCGGAACATGCAGTGCAATCCCTCGTCGACCGATTCGGCGAGGCGCTCGACATCTGGGCGCTCCCGTCCCTCGGGTACACCAAGAGCAACGAGCACGCATGGGCGCCGGGAACCGTCTGGCTCTCAGCCACCACCATGCTCGCCGTGCTGAACGACATCGGACGATCCCTTGCCACGACCAAGGCTCGCAAGCTCGTGTTCGTCAACGGCCACGGCGGAAACAGCGCCCTGCTCCAGGTGATGCTCCGGGAGCTCCGCCTCGCGTACGGGTTTCAGACCTTTCTGATGCAGCCCTTCGTGGTGAGCGGCGAGGGCGACGAACGCGGCATGCCCATCCACGGCGGCCACGACGAGACATCGATGCTCATGGCCATACGACCAGACCTCGTCGATGTCAGCCGAGCCGTGCGCGCCGTGCCCGAGAAGCTGGCGGAGAACCGACACGTCCGTTTCGGTGGAAGCGTCGCGTTCGGCTGGTTGTCCGACGACTTCGAGCCCGTGCCGCCGCCCGGTCAGTTACCGATCGGGGTCATCGGCGATGGACGGGGCGCCAACGCCGAGCTCGGGCGCGAGCTGTGGGAGCGGGTGCTCATCACGATGCGCGAAGGGTTGGAAGAGATCAGCGCATGGGACAGTCGGGCATTCACCCCACACTGAACGACGAGAACCCGCTGAGTCGGGCCGGTAGAGCGCTCGACGCACCCTCGGCCGGAGCCGTTACTCCGCACACGTAACATGTAGCGGAAGATGTCGGGGTTCTCTGTTCGCGCACGCTTCGGCACGATTGCCGCGGCTCTGATCTTGGTCGGCCTGGCAGGCGCGGCGTACGCCGACGCGCGGTCCTTCGACAGCCGGGTGCTGCGCAATGTGACCATCGACGGCCGCAACGTCGGCGGGCTCGACCGGAGCGGACTCGAGCGCGCGATCGATGACGTCGAAGACGAGGTCCGCTCGACCCCGGTGCGCATCGCCACACCGACTGGAGGCTTCTCGGCGCCCGGAGCCGCGTTCGGCCTCACCGTGGACCGGCCGCGACTACGCGCCGCCGTGATGGCCGCGGGCCGCGAGCATGCACTGGGGCAGCGGCTTCGGCGCTACATCGCCTCGTTCTCGACCCCGATCGACATTGCGGTTCCCGTCATCGCGTCGAGGACCAAGACGATTGCCGTTCTCCAGGAGGGAGAAGGTGCCAGACGGCGCGACCCGGTGGACCCGAAGTTGCGCGTCCGCAACGGAGCATTCACCATCCTTCCCGGCAGCGACGGCCAGGGCATCGACGCGGCAGTGGTCGCCGACACGATCGAAAGCGAGATTGATGCCGGCCGGTTCCCCGTGACGGTCTCGACGAGCAGCGTGGCCCTGCCGTCGTCATACACGACCGAGGAACTCGAGGCCCTGTCCGCGCGGGCAACCGCACTCACCGAACGGCCGATCGCCGTTCTCGCGAACGGTGCAACGTTCTCGATCTCGACCGAGTTGCTCCGCGAATGGGTCCGCCCGACCATCGTGAACCGTCAGGTGCGGCTGACGCTCGACCCGGAGGACACTCTCGCCGGGCTGCAGAAACTCCTGGGCGGCAAGACCGTGCGGGAGGCAAAGAACGCCCAGGTCTTCATCGGCTCATCCGGTGAAGTGATCAACATCCCATCGGAGCAAGGCCTTCGATGTTGCTCGGCAAGCACGTACGAGCGAATCGAAGCCGTGTTCAACGGTGTCGCCACTCCGCCCGTCGCGATCGACCTCGACGTCATCGAACCTGCGATCAGCACAGAAGAACTGACCCAACTCGGCATCAACGAGCAGATCGCGACGTTCTCCACGCGCCACCGTTCCGGCGAAGACCGCGTGCGCAACATTCACCGAATCGCCGACCTACTGCGCGGCGCGATCATCCAGCCCGGCGAAACGTTCTCGGTGAACGCGACAATCGGACCGCGCACTCCGGCAAAGGGATTCATCGAAGCCCATGTGATCGAGGACGGCGTGTTCAAGGAGTCGTTCGGTGGCGGTATCAGCCAATTCGCGACCACGCTCTTCAACGCCGCGTTCTTCGCCGGCCTCGACATCCCGGCCTACAAGGCGCACTCGATCTATATCTCGCGCTACCCCTACGGCCGCGAAGCAACGCTCTCGTTTCCTCGACCCGATCTGAAGATCCGCAACACAACGCCCTACGGCGTGCTGATCTGGCCGACCTACACCGACTCGAGCCTCACTGTCACGCTCTACTCCACGAAGTTCGCCACCGGAGAGGTGCTGGAACAGAAGAAGACCACGCGCCAGCAGTGCGCGGACGTGCAGACGATTCGTCGGGTCACTCGGGTCGACGGGACATCGAAGACCGATTCCTTCCGGGCGGTGTACCTCCCGAAGGAGGGGGTCGACTGCAACGGTGAACCCACGCCTGGAGCGACCACCACCACAAGCGAGCCGCGTGCGACTGTCGTGGCCGAGAATACCGACGCCGCCGTCGACGAGCCGGTCGCCTCGAAACCTGTCGAGGCGACGCCGTCCACCGCTCCCGCCTCGGCGGCACCGAGCGGCACCACGCCGCCGACGAAGACACCACCGGTGACGAAGACACCCGCGAGCCAGCCGCCGGCGACAGCACCGCCCGCCACACCGGTGCAGGTCGCCCCGCCCGTGACTGGTGTATCCGCTTGACGACGACCAGTCGGGCCAATACTCGAGGGCGTGATCGTTGATTGTGCCGTCTACCAATCAGGCGAACGTCAGTCTGACCCGCTGAGTCTCGAAGACGCGTTCGAGTCACTCGACGGGCCCGATGTGTGGGTCTGGATCGAGTTGGTGGCGCCGACGCCATCGGAACTGGACCGTGTCGCAGCGGAACTGATGATCCACCCGCTCGTCATCGAGGACGCGCTGAAGCCACACCAGCGACCCAAACTCGAGTCGTACCCGTCGTCCGCACTGCTCGTCCTCAAGACCGTCGAACCCCGAGTCTCGGCCGACGAGCGACGGTCGTTGCGCCGAAGCACAACCTCGTTCGGCGAACTTCAGGTCATCGTGGGGCCGCAATTCGTCATCACCGTCCGACACGGGCAGAGCGATCCGGTCAGCGACGCAAGGCGCGCATTCGACCGAGAGCCCGGCTTTCTCCGTGAGGGAGTTGCTGCCGTCCTCTACAGCCTCACCGACGCCGTCGTGGATCGCTACGAACACGCATGTGACGAGATCGAGGCGGTCATCGACAGCATCGAGGATCGGGTGTTCATGGCCGGAGCCAACAACGCCGCGGAACTGATCTTTGAGCAGAAGCGGAGCACGCTCAGCTTCCTGCGCAACGTCGTGCCGCTCGTCGACGTGATGACACGTCTGGCGACGTCGCAGACCCGTTCGGTCTTCGAGGTTCCGCCGACCGTGGCCCCGTACTTCCGGGACGTTCTCGATCACCTGCTTCGCGTCCAGTCGCGCCTCGAACAGTCAAGAGATCTTCTCGCAGCAGCTCTCGAGGCGAATCTCGCCCAGATCAGCGTCCGTCAGAACGAAGACATGCGGGCGATCTCCGGCTGGGCTGCGATCATTGCCGTACCGACATTGTTCGCCGGCGTCTGGGGCATGAACTTCGCGCACATGCCCGAACTCGAACACCGCTGGGGGTATCCGCTCGCACTGTTGACGATCGGGGCGAGCAGCTTCATCACCTATCGCCGGTTGAAGCGCAACGGCTGGCTCTAGCCGACGACGACCGAAGACTCGCATCGAGATTTCCGGCTCCCGAAAGCTCCATGAGGCCCACTCCTGAGGCCGCCTACGTGAGGCCCAGCGAACCGAGCACGGCTCCGGGTGAGGAAAGGACCTCTCCCGGTGGCACGCCGAGCCACGCTGCGAGTGTGGCGTAGTAGTCCGCCATCGACACCGTCGCTGCGACGTTGCCGGACTGGTCGAGCTGCCCGAAGCTCACCGGCGCACCATGACGACCCGCCCGAGCCGGTCCGAGCACCAACGCCGTCGAGGCCGCGCCGTGGTCCGTACCACCCGCGTTCGCCTGCGGGCGCCGACCGAACTCGCTCGTCGTCGCCACCAGCACGCGATCGCTCAGGCCGCTGCGGACCAGGTCGTTGTGGAACGCGGTGAGCGCCGAACCGAGCTGTCGCATCTGCTCCGGGTGGGCCCACGCATGGCCGGTGTGGGTGTCGAACGATCCCCACGGCACGTGGATCACCCGAATGCCGACGTTGAGGGAAACCAGCTCGCGAGCCAGCCCGAGAGCCGAAGCGAGGCGGTTGTTGTCCGGGTACTTCGACGACTTGCCGGTGATGCCACCCAGTCCGTTGAGCAGGGTCAACCCGGACGAGAGACCGGACCGGGCGCGGGCGAGCAGATCGCTGTCGACCGAGTCCAGGCCCGCGCTCTCGCCACCTCCGTCGGTCAGTGAGCCCATGGTCGCTCGCATCCGGTCGTCACGATCATTCGTAAGTTCACGTAGAGAATCGAGCCCGGGCAATGCCACGGTCGGAGCCTTTGCGCTGAGCAAGGCGGGGGTAGCCCCACCACCGACACTCACCCCGACGACTGGTGAACCCGTGTCCAGGAGATCACAGCACCGTCCGAGGAAGCCGGTTCGGCTTGTACCCGACCCGTCGGGATCACCCTGCCACCAACGAGTCATCATCGCTGTGTGGGAGAAATCCGGCTTCGACACCCCGACGCCCTCGACAAAGGCAAGCCGAGAGGCCAGCGGAGCGAGTCCGGCAGCGATCGAGTAGCCATCGTCAAGGCGGGTCAGATCCTTCGGGTTGAGCCAGGAACGGTCGCGGAGTTGACGAAACCTCGCGTCGCCGCTCGGAACAAGCATGGAGAACCCGTCATTGCCGCCCTGCAACTCGATGATCACGAGCACGCGCGGGCCGGCGACCGGCCGACCGGCCACGACCGGGCCTTCGACGACCGGCTTTCGCTTCCCTGACGATGCCGCCCTTGTCTTCCGGTTCGCGGCGTCGACGGCAGAGTCGTCGAGACCCAGCGCTGCCGGAAGGACGGCGACCGTCGCCGTCAGGCCGACCAGCGCGAGGAACTCGCGCCGATTGACAACGGTCGAAGGTCGGGGCTCGGGCTTCGTGCTCATGCGAGGGAGAACTCCGGTGAGAGAAGCGCTGCGGTGATGAGTCGCCGCGAGATCGTCAGTTCGTCCGCGTTGCCGGCAACGGCGAGCGCCGCGTCTCGAAGCACGTTCATCGTCCGACCCGACACCTCGTGCAACGAGCACCGCGTCAGCGTTGCTGCGACGAGATCGCTGCCCGGCGCGCCCTTGATCGGCTCCATCCTCCACGACACCGACCGCACATACGCGGCTCGGGTGACGAACTGGTCGGACGAAAGCCATTTCGGACCGGACGGCCAGCCTGCTGCGTTCGGAGGACGATGCGGAATCTGACCGAGGTCGTTGAGAACCCAGACGTTCAGGTCCTTGTCCTGGTCAGCCCGGAACGGCTCGATGGCCCGAACGGCGCCGACCCACCACTCGATGGCCGTCTTCGGTCGGTTCATCCGTGACCCGAGGAACTCCTCGCCGCGGACGATGCTCTCGACGACCGGGCGGATCTCGTAGCCGCTGCCGCGGAAGAGCTGCCCGAGCTGTTTGGCCCGTTCGAGAGACGGCCGCACACCCACGAGATGGGAGTAGATCTTCGACGCCACGAACGGACCGGTCGCCTCGTGGCCGAGGAGGACGTCGATCACGTCGTCGACACCCAGCCGTCCCCTGCGTCCGAGAAACACGACTTCGCCACCCAGGCTTCGATCCGGCTTCTTCGTCACGGCAGCGGTGTCGTAGTCGACTTCGTACCCGGCTAGGGCCAGCGCCCCGGCCTTGACGTCCGCTTCCATGTAACTGCCCGGTCCAATCGTGTAGAGCTCCATGAGCTCACGGGCGAAGTTCTCGTTGGGGGCTTCGATCGACGAGCCAGCGAGATCGAGGTAGAACAGCATCGCGGGATCCAGAGCCATCTGCCGCAGCAGCGTGGCGAAGTTGCCGAGCGCATGGGTCCGGAGGAGCTGCTGTTGGCGATGCAGCATCGCCTGGTTCCCGATCTTGTCGCTACTGGTAGCGAAGTGGTTGTGCCAGAACCACGTCATCCGCTCGTGCAACCCGGCGCCCGATGAACGCAGGTTTCCGGTCCAGCCCTTGAGCGCGTCATCCCAGCCGTCCTGGCGGCTCTGGGCCGGCGAGATCGGCAGTGGTGCAGCCTGCAACGCCCAGTCAATGGCCGCTCCCGCCGCGGCCTGGGGAGTCGATGCCCCGCGCGTGAATCGGGCGACTCGTTCGGGGTCAGGAGCAATTGCGCACCGCCGCAGGACGTGGGCCACCAGCGCTTCAGGAGACGTCGCAGCCATCGTTCTACTATCGGCATTCCCACCGGAAACCTTGATGAAGCCCACGCGTTTGGGAGAGAGGTTGCCCCCATATATGGGGGCTAAACACCTCCGAACGAGGTTGGGAGGTGTTCTGCCGCAGGCCAGTCCGGGCGACCCTCTCTCAACCCGTCACTCCCCGCCGAGGGCGGCCACGAGGGCGACGATGGTCTCGGTGAGCCGGGCGATGGTTTCCGGGAGTACGGTTCCCGCTTCGTCGATCTGCTTGGTCGCCCTGCCGATCGACGAAACAGGTGCGACGATGTTCGAGCCGAACATCGACAAGATTCGTTCGAGGTAGTCCCCACTGGCCGTGCCGGCACCCGGCCCGACCGACGCAGTGATGATCGCGACGGGTTTGTCCTTCAGCGGCCACGATCCGAAGGGCCGGCTCCCCCAGTCGATGACGTCCTTGAGCCCGCTTGGGATCGCCCCGTTGAAGGTCGGGACGCAATGACGAGGCGGTTGATCCGACCGAGCAGCGCCCGTAGGCGTTTCACCGACTCTGGGCGCGCCGCATCGGTATCGAGATCCTTGTCGAAACGGGGGAGTGAGTGAAGATCGTCGTTCGCACCAACTCGACCCCGCGTCGTCGCAGGTCGCTCTCCACCGATGTCAGCAGTATCCCGTTGTAGGACGCACGATGGAGACTGCCGTTGATCGTTGCCACAAGTGTCACGTCTCGATCCTGGCAGCGAGATGCCCATAACGTCACCCGCGACGCGATGCCCGATGAACGCCAGCGAGCGGCTGAACACCTCCCAGCGGCGTTCGGAGGTGTTCTGCCCCCATATATGGGGGCAACCTCTCTCCCAACGCACGCTGCTCACCCGCGTGGCGAGCAGTCGAGCGCAGCGAGCGGCGCAGCACCGGACAAGCAGGGGGCAACCTCTCTCCCAACGTGGACCCTACGATGGGCGGATGCCATTGAGTGGAGAGTACGAACCAAGCACCTTGCAGTGGGTCCGGGATCAGGTGGAGACCTACGAACGCACCGGCGGCCGGGAGGCGGCGACGCTGCGCGACACCGGTATCCCCGTGATCATCGTCACGAGCCGGGGAGCCTCCTCCGGCAAGGTCCGCAAATTCGCACTCATGCGGGTCGAGCACGACGGCGAGTACGCCCTCGTCGCCTCCATTGGAGGGGCGCCCAAGAACCCTGGCTGGTTCCACAACCTCGTCGCGGAACCCCTCGTCGAGATACAGGACGGGCCAGCGCCCGCGGACTACCGCGTTCGGATCGTCGAGGGCGACGAACGAGCCACATGGTGGGACCGATCGGTCGCCGTATTTCCTACGTACGCTGACTATGCGAAGAAGACCGAGCGAGTGATCCCGGTCTTCGTCGCGACCCGCGTGAGCTGATCCGCCGCAGTCGGCCGGACTACCTCGTGGCCGCGGCCACGAGCGGCGACGGAAGGTCCGACGATCCCATCAGGAACTCATCGCATGCACGGGCCGCAGAACGCCCCTCGGCAATGGCCCAAACAATGAGGCTCTGACCGCGGCCCATGTCCCCGGCCACGAAGACCCCGTCGACGCTCGTTGCGTAGGACGCGTTGCGGGCGACGTTGCCGCGGCCATCGAGGGCCACACCGAACTGCTCGAGGAGGCCTCCCTTCTCGGGTCCGAGGAATCCCATGGCCAGGAAGACGAAGTCGGCGGGGATATCGAACTCCGAGCCCTCGACCTTCTCGAACGTCGGCCGACCGCCCACGAACGCAGTGACCACCTCGTGCCCGCGAATCGCCCGCAGGTTGCCGTCGTCGTCGCCCACGTACTCGGTGGTGGTGACGGAGTAGACCCGCTCGCCACCCTCTTCGTGGGCCGACGTGACCTTGTAGACGAACGGGAACAGCGGCCACGGATTGTCGACTGCCCGATCCTCCGGCGGACGCGGCATGATCTCGAACTGCTTGATCGACGCCGCACCTTGTCGGTGCGCAGTGCCGAGGCAGTCCGCACCGGTGTCGCCGCCCCCGATGATCACAACATGCTTCCCGTTCACGTCGATCGGCGACGATGCGAAGTCACCATGCTGGACCTTGTTCGACGGAACGAGGTACTCCATGGCGTAGTGGACCCCGCGGAGGTTCCGGCCGGGAGCATCGAGATCGCGTGCTGCCGTCGAACCGCCGGCGAGGACGACGGACTCGAATGTGCCGCGCAGTTCCTCAGCGCTCGGATGACCGGGCTGACCGACGTGGACACCGGTACGGAAGACGGTGCCCTCGGCCTTCATCTGCTCGAGGCGGCGATCGAGGACCCACTTCTCCATCTTGAACTCCGGGATGCCGTAGCGAAGGAGTCCACCGATGCGATCGGCACGTTCGAACACCACGACGTCGTGGCCGGCGCGGGTGAGCTGCTGAGCGGCAGCAAGGCCCGCCGGCCCGGAACCGATCACGGCGACCTTCTTGCCGGTCTTGACCTTGGCGAGGATCGGCTTGACGCGCCCCTCGTCCCAGGCACGGTCGATGATCGTGTTCTCTACGGTCTTGATCGTGACGGGATCGTCGTTGATGCCGAGCACACACGCCCCCTCACACGGTGCCGGGCAGAGACGACCGGTGAACTCGGGGAAGTTGTTGGTCGCGTGGAGCCGCTCGATCGCTTCGGACCAGTCGTTCTTGTACACGAGGTCGTTCCACTCGGGGATGAGGTTCCCGAGGGGGCAGCCGTTGTGGCAGAACGGGATGCCGCAGTCCATGCAGCGGCCGGCCTGAGTCTTCAGCGCAGTGTCGGGAAAGGGTTCGTACACCTCTTTCCAGTCACGCAGACGGACCGGAACCGGGCGGCGTGTCGGCGTCACCCGTCCGTGTTTCATGAAGCCACCGATCTCACCCATCAGACCCTCCCTGCAATTCGTACGTACACTGAACAACTCGACGCAACAAGCGGTGAGATCATGCCCGCGCCGCCGCCATGATCGCATCGTTCACGTCTTCGCCTTTGGCCTCGGCCGACGACCGCGCCCGCAGCACCCGCTTGAAGTCCTGCGGCATGACCTTCACGAAGTGGCGGACCGACTCGTTGAACTCGGCGAGCACGGCGTCGGCCAATCCCGAACCGGTCTCCTCGTAGTGACGACGAAGGTGCCGTTCGATCACCACGCGGTCGTCCTCGGAGAGCGGGTCGAGGTCGACCATCTCGCGATTGACCAGCGCCGGGAACGCGCCGGCGGGGTCGTAGACATACGCAACGCCGCCGCTCATGCCGGCACCGAAGTTGCGGCCGGTGGCACCGAGCACGATGACGGTTCCACCCGTCATGTATTCACAGGCATGGTCGCCCACACCCTCAACAACCGCAGTTGCACCGGAGTTGCGGACGCAGAAGCGCTCTCCGACGACACCGGCGATGTACGCCTCGCCGGCGGTGGCACCGTAGAGGATGACGTTGCCGGCGATGATGTTCTCGTGCGACCGGAACGCGATCGGCGCGTCCTGGGACGGGCGCAGGATGATCCGGCCACCGGACAGCCCTTTGCCGACGTAGTCGTTGGCGTCGCCTTCGACACGAAGCGTGATCCCCTTGGGCACGAACGCCCCGAAGCTGTTCCCGGCCGAGCCGGTGAAGCTCACCGAGATGGTGTTGTCGGGCAGACCGTCGCCGCCGTAGCGACGTGTCACCTCGGCACCGAGCATGGTGCCGACAGTGCGGTTGACGTTCCGGATCGGCATGTCCAGGCTGACCGGACGGGCATCCTCGAGCGCCGGCCTGCAGTGTTCGATCAACGTCTTGTCGAGTGCGCGATCCAATCCGTGGTCCTGCGACGCCGTGCAGTGCAACGACGATCCGTAGCGGTTCTCGACCGTGGCGAGGATAGGGGCGAGATCGAGGCCTGACGCCTTCCAGTGGGCAAGCGCGGCATCGGTGTCGATCACATCGACGTGGCCGATCAGCTCCTGCATGGTGCGGAAGCCGAGCGATGCGAGCAACTCCCGGACCTCCTCGGCGATGTACTCGAAGAAGTTCACGACGAACTCCGGCTTGCCCGAGAACTTCGCCCGGAGCTTCGGATTCTGGGTGGCGACGCCGACCGGGCACGTGTCGAGGTGGCACACGCGCATCATGATGCAACCGCTGACGACGAGCGGCGCCGTCGCAAAGCCGAACTCCTCGGCGCCGAGAAGCGCAGCGATGAGCACATCGCGGCCGGTCTTCAGTTGCCCGTCGCACTGCACGACGATGCGGTCGCGCAGACCGTTCAGGATCAGCGTCTGCTGGGTCTCGGCCAGGCCGAGCTCCCATGGCGCGCCCGCATGCTTGAGCGAGGTGAGCGGCGACGCGCCAGTGCCTCCGTCGTGACCGCTGATGAGCACCACGTCGGCGTGCGCCTTCGAGACACCGGCAGCAACCGTACCGACGCCGACCTCGGCCACGAGCTTCACGTGGACGCGGGCCCGATCGTTGGAGTTCTTCAGGTCGTGGATGAGCTGCGCAAGGTCTTCGATCGAATAGATGTCATGGTGCGGCGGCGGCGAGATGAGACCGACGCCGGGTGTGGAGTGCCGCGTCTTGGCGATCCACGGGTACACCTTGTGCCCGGGCAGCTGACCGCCCTCGCCTGGCTTGGCGCCCTGGGCCATCTTGATCTGCAGATCATCGGCGTTCACCAGGTACTCACTGGTCACGCCGAAACGACCGGACGCCACCTGTTTGATGGCGCTGCGCTTCGAGTCACCGTTCGCCATCGGCACGAAACGCTCTGGGTCCTCGCCGCCCTCACCGGTGTTCGACTTCCCACCGATCCTGTTCATCGCGATCGCCAGCGTTTCGTGGGCCTCGGCGCTGATGGAGCCGTAGCTCATGGCACCGGTGGAAAAGCGCTTGATGATCGTCTCGATCGACTCGACTTCGTCGATCGGGATCGGAGTGCGACCGATCTCCTCGGCCGACTTGATCCGGAACAGCCCGCGCAGCGTGGCCAGGTTCGCGGACTGGTTGTTGACCAACGCGGTGTATTCCTTGAAGATGTCGTAACGCTTAGAACGCGTGGCGTGCTGGAGCTTGAACACGGTTTCGGGGTTGAAGAGATGGAACTCTCCCTCGCGTCGCCACTGGTATTCGCCTCCCCAATCAAGCGAACGGTGGGCACGCGTGGTCGAACGGTCCGGGTAGGCCGTGGCATGACGTGAGCCGATCTCCGACGCGATCTCGTCCAGACCGATCCCACCGAGCCGCGAGACGGTTCCCGTGAAGTACCGATCGATGACGTCGTTCCGCAGCCCGATCGCCTCGAAGACCTGCGCACCCATGTAGGAGGACACGGTGGAGATGCCCATCTTGGACATGACCTTGAGGACGCCCTTGCCCATGGCCTTGATGTAGTTCTTCACCGCTTTGCGGGGATCGGCGTCGAGGTCGCCTTCACGGATCATGTCCTCGATCGACTCGAACGCAAGATAGGGATTGATCGCGCTCGCCCCGTACCCGATGAGTAGGCACGCGTGGTGCACCTCGCGGCAGTCGCCCGACTCCACGATGAGGCTGACCCGCGTGCGCGTCTTCTCGCGGATGAGGTGATGGTGCACCGCTCCGGTGAGCAGGAGTGAGGGAATCGGCGCCAGCTCGAGTGACGAGTCGCGGTCCGAAAGGATGACGATCTTGGCGCCCTCGGCAATCGCCACGGAGACCTCGCCGCAGATCTCGTCGAGACGCTGCGCGAGCGAGACTCCGCCGCCGGCCACTTTGTAGAGGCCCTTCAGGACGTGGGGTCGGTAGCCGGGAAGGTTGCCGTCATCGTTGACGTGCACCAGCTTCGCCAATTCGACGTTGCCGATGATCGGCGAGGTCAGGGCAATCTGCCGGCACGAAGCGGGGCCGGGGTTCAGGAGGTTCCCCTCCGGTCCGATGGACGAGCCGAGGCTCGTGACCAGCTCCTCTCGGATCGCGTCGAGCGGCGGATTCGTCACCTGGGCGAACAGCTGCTGGAAGTAGTCGAACAGCAGCCGGGGACGCTTTGAGAGAACCGCGATCGGCGTGTCGGTGCCCATCGATCCCAGAGCCTCCAGGCCGGATTTGGCCATCGGCTTGACGAGGATGTTCAGGTCTTCCTGGGTGTAGCCGAAGGTGAGCTGGCGGCGCAGCACCGACTCGTGCGGGTACTCCGGCTTCTCCCGGTCGGGCAGGTCCTCGAGATCGAGAAGACCGGCATGGAGCCAGTCGGCGTAGGGATGCTCGCCGGCGAGCGACTCCTTCAGCTCCTCGTCGTCGATGATTCGGCCCGCAGCCGTGTCGATGAGGAACATGCGGCCCGGTTGCAGGCGCATCTTCTTCACGACCTTCGACGGATCGATGTCGAGAACACCGACCTCGCTCGCCATGATCACGAGGTCGTCGCTGGTGATCCAGATCCGGCTCGGGCGCAGGCCGTTGCGATCGAGCACGGCACCGACGACCGTTCCATCGGTGAAGGCAACGTCGGCCGGTCCATCCCAGGCTTCCATGAGCGAAGAGTGGTAGCGGTAGAAGGCCTTCTTCGCCGGCGACATCGAATTGTGGTTCTCCCACGCCTCGGGGATCATCATCAGCATGGCGTGATGCAAGGGGCGTCCACCGAGGTGGAGCAGTTCGAGCACGTTGTCGAAACTCGCCGAGTCGGACCCTCCGGGCAGAATGATCGGAAACAGCCTCTCCAAGTCACCTGGGATCAGGTCGCTCGCCAAGAGCGCTTCGCGCGCACGCATCCAGTTGCGGTTGCCCTGCACGGTGTTGATCTCGCCGTTGTGAGCGATGTAGCGATACGGATGGCTGAGCGGCCAGCTCGGGAACGTGTTGGTCGAGAACCGAGAGTGCACCAGCGCGATCGACGATTCGATCCGGTCGTCGGTGAGGTCGAGGAAGAACTCGTCGAGCTGCTCGGTCGTCAGCATCCCTTTGTAGATGTGGGTGCGATAGCTGAGACTCGGGATGTAGATGCCGGGTACCTCATTCTCTGCGCGCTTACGAACAACGTAGGCGCGACGCTCGAGGTTCATGTCGTTGAGGTAGGGATCGTTGCCGGCGACGAACACCTGACGGAAGGTCGGCATCACCGCATGCGCCGTCGGCCCGAGCATCGACGCGTCGGTGGGAACGGTGCGCCACGCAACGGTGCGCATGCCCTCTTCGGCGACGATGGCGTCGATGGCACGAGCGGCGTCCTCGGCCCCCACCGGGTCAATGGGAAGGAACACCATGCCAGCGGCATAGCGACCGAATTCGGGGAGGGTGTGGCCGAGATCGGCAAGAACTGCCCGGAAGAATCGGTCCGGCGTCTGGACCAGGATGCCGGCACCGTCACCGGAGTTCGGCTCGGCGCCCGCGGCGCCACGGTGCTCCATGTTCTTGAGAGCCTCGATGCCCTGGCGGACGACCCCGTTCGATTTCACCCCCTTGATGTGGGCGACGAAGCCGACACCGCAGGCGTCCTTCTCGAAACGAGGGTCGTAGAGCCCCTGTTTGGCCGGGAAGTCCGTGAACGGCAACGTGACATCAGCCGATGCTCCGACCCGGGCCGCAGCGGCGGGTTTACGAGTGAGCGAGACGGGCGTTCCGGCCATGAGCACAACCTTCCGAGGACGAATGAATGTGAGAGGTGAAATCGGACGGCACCCAGGCAAAGAAGGGCGTCGCCAACGGCAACAACACAGGATTCGCTCCTCGGGACAACGCTGGCCCGACGAACTGAGGACGAGCGTAGCAAAGGCTCCGACCGTGCAGTCCGGTGAATTTCGGCGGCAGCTGCAGAGCCGCCGCCGGTGGGTATCAGCTCAGTGCTGCGGTGATCCGGTCCAGCAGCTCAGGGAAGGTGTCGAGGGCCGGGAGCTGGGGAAACTGCGCCTGCACGTTCGGCGGTGAGTGAAACAGGAACCCGGCTTCAGCAGCCAGGAGCATGGAGGTGTCGTTGTACGAATCGCCGGCGGCGATCACCCGGTAGTTCAGCGCCTGGAACCCGTGGACGGCGGCTCGCTTGGGATCGGGCATGCGCAGCTGGTACCCGGTGATCCGGTCGTTCTCCACGATGAGGCGGTGACACAGGATCGTCGGCATGCCGAGTTGGCGCATCAGGGGCTCGGCGAACTGCTCGAACGTGTCGGACAGGAGGACGACCTGGGTGCGACGGCGGAGCTCGTCGAGGAACTCGACGGCACCGGGCAGAGGGACCAGTCCGGCGATCACGTCCTGGATGAGCGACATCGTGAGCCCGTGCTTGGCCAGCAGATCGATCCGGTAGTGCATAAGCACGTCGTAGTCGGGTTCGTCGCGGGTGGTGCGACGGAGGTCCGCGATTCCCGTTCGCTCGGCCACGGCGATCCAGATCTCCGGAACGAGGACTCCCTCGAGGTCGAGGGTGACGATGGTCTGGCGCAGCTCTCCCATGGCGTGCTCTGTGTTAGTCGAAGTCGCGGTACCCGAGCGAAGCGAACGGGTCGCCCATGGCTGCAACAGCTGGAAAACTTCGGACGTGACCGTGATTCTTTCGCTCGACGATGTCGAGACACTGGCCCGCCGAGTTCTCGTGGCCTGCGGTGCCTCGCCCCTCCAGGCCGGCGCGACCGCCCGCAGCATCCGAGATGGAGAAGCCGACGGCATTCGCAACGTGGCGCTCGGCTACCTGCCGACCTACGCCGACCACCTCGCGTGCGGAAAGGTCCTCGGCGGTGCCGTCCCGGCCCTCACCCGGCCCCGAGCCGCCGTCGTCGCCGTCGACGCCCGGCACGGATTTGCCCATCCGGCGTTCGACCTCGGCGCGCCCATCGTCGGCGAGGTCGCCCGCTCGCTCGGCATCGGCCTGCTGACGATCGCACACTCGTATTCCGCGGGAATCCTCGGCTGGTTCGTCGAGCGGCTCGCCGACGACGGCCTCGTCGCCCTGATGTTCGCCAACTCCTCCTCCACCATGGCCCCGTGGGGCGGCAAGGCACCCTTCTTCGGGACCAACCCGATCGCCTGGGCCGTCCCGCGCGGCGACGGTTCGGCACTGGTCGCCGACCTCTCGTCCTCAGCCGTCGCGTGGGTCACCGTCAACGACGCGGCCGCTTCGGGACGTCCGATTCCGCTCGGGTGGGCACTCGACCGCGATGGCGAGCCGACCACCGACGCGGCTTCCGGACTGGCCGGGACCATTGCTCCATCGGGTGGCCACAAGGGGTCGGCGCTCGCCCTGCTCGTCGACCTTCTCGCCGGCGGACTCACTGGGTCATCGTTCTCGTTCGAGGCATCCGGGTTCGGCGGCAACGCCGGCGGACCACCCGACGTCGGCCAGACGTTTCTCGTCATCGACCCCTCGGCGATCGCCGGTCCCGGCTTTGCCGCCCGGGTCGAGGAGGAACTCGCGGCGATGACCGCACAACCGGGAGTCCGACTGCCCGGGGCTCGCCGGGTCGCGAACCGGATCCTCGCCGAGGAATCGGGGGTGGAGGTTCCCGACGAGCTCTTCGCGCTGCTCTCGGACTACGCCGAGAACGGCTCTCCGGCGACCCGCTCCGGCGCATAGGGTTCGCCCAGCGGCGCCAAATCGCCGGCAGGGCCAAGCTCATCGTCCGCAACAGTCAGTTCCCGACCTTTTGGTGCCCAAAAGGAGTTCGCTGGCGATGAAACATGGGTTTGCCGCCGATGGAACCCCGAATCGGGTCTCCGCCGGTCGCCGCACGCTCCGGCTCAAGGTTCAGGTCCGCTGAACCGATGTTCAGTACGTGACGTCAGCTGCCCCCGCCGCCACTCCGCCGACTCGCGCCGTCCCGGCGACGCCCGGATGGCTGACCAAGGTCCGTCCGGCGATCGCCGGACGGGTGCTGGTCCTCACCGCGATCGCATCGGCCGCCGCCGATCCGGTCGTCGACCCGGACTCGTTCTGGCACCTCGCTACCGGCAAGCTCATCCTGAAGACCCACGAGATCCCGAAGTCGGACCCGTTCTCCTGGACTGCTCCCGGCCGGAAATGGATCGCCCACGAGTGGCTCACCGAGATCCTCTTCGGCCTCCTCCACGCCGTCGGGCGCTGGCCGGCGCTCGTGGCGTACGCAGTCGTCACGATCACCGTCTCCTGGGCGATCGTGGCCGGCACGTGCCGTCGACTCGGGGCCGGCACCGGCTGGACGAACGCCATCACGCTGTTCGCCGCGCTGTCATGTCTGCACACCTGGGGGGCACGACCGCAGATGCTGTCACTTCTCTTCGGGGCGATCTATGCCGATCTGTTCGTGCGCGCCTGGCAAGGCCGTCCGAAGCTCCTGTGGTGGTGTGTCCCGATCATGCTCATCTGGTGCAACGCACACGGCGGCTACATGTTCGGAATCGCTTCCCTTCTGCTGTTCGTCTGCGGTCTCGTGGCCGAGCGTGTCGCCGCAAAGGTCATCCCGACACTGCGCAACGGTGCCGACGCCGTTTCGCCAGACCTTCTCCGACACGGCCTCCTCACCCTGGTCGCGACGATCGGGATCTCCCTCGTCAACCCCAACGGCATCGACGGGTTCCTCTACCCGTTCTCCTACCTCGGCGACAACGCATCGACGCGCTACATCGAGGAGTGGTTCTCCCCCACGTTCGCCCGTCTGCAGTGGTGGCCATTCTTCGCGTTGCTGGCGCTCGCCGCCGTCGCGGTGTGGAAGATGCGCTGCTCGATGCCGATCTACGCCATGGTCGGCATGGCGATCTACGGTGCCCTCGGGATCCAATCCGTCCGCAACATCACCCAGTTCTCGTACTTCGCTGCGCCGTTCCTTGCGCTCTCGCTCACCGCCGCATCGAGTGCGGTTCGGGCCAAGAACGAGGCCGACGGACGTTCAGTGTCGTCGCCACCCAGCGCCGTGTCGGCGGTTCTGCCGATGGCCGCGCTGATCAGTGCCATCGGCATCGGAGCGTTGGGGCTCGTGAACCTCGCGCCGCAGGCAACAGCCGACGCCCAGGCCAAGGAGTTCCCTACAGCAGCATCTCGATATCTGAGGGCGAACCCGACGACGAACCTGTACAACCAGTACGACTGGGGCGGATACCTCCTCTGGTCGCTGAAGCAGCCCGTCGGTATCGATGGCCGACCCGACATGTACGGGGATGCCTTCGTCGATCGCTATGTCGCTACGTGGAACACCAGGCCCGGGTGGGAGAAGGACATCGAGAACGCCGACGTCCGTTCCGTCCTCGGACGGCCCGATGCACCCCTCGTGACGAAACTACGAGCACGTACGACCGCGTGGCGTGTCGCGTACGAGGACCGCCAGGCGGTGCTCCTCGTGAAGCTTCCAATCCGCAACGCTGCATAGATCACCGCCCCGTACGGGTCCGCAGGCAAGCAGCCGTCCCGGGCACCCTGTGAAGGACCGATTGGTCAGCGAAGGGGACGAACGGTGCGCCCGATCCGGCGTACCTCGACCATCATCCGCAGCGAATCACGCACCGGGCGCACCTTCGAACCGGGTTGGTGGGTCCAGCGGATGGCCATCTCGTCGATCGAGTAGCCCGCCGCCCGAGCCCGCAGAAGCACCTCGACGTCGAACGAGTAGCCGTCGGTGTCGAGGGCCTCGAAAAGGGCCGTCGCAACGTCACGGCGAAAGACCTTCAACGCGCACTGCGGGTCCCTGACACCCGTCGGAGCGACACTCTCGGTCAGGCGACGAAACACCAGCGAGGCGAGACGCCGCAGACGTGGTTGGGTGGCTGGGTCGACGACGCGCTCACCGACCACGATGTCGCCTCGGGTGAGGTGGAGCCGGTTCAAGGCGCGGCGGATCTCGAGGGGGTCGAGGGAGAGATCGGCGTCGACGAAGCCCACGTAGGGAGTCCTGGCGTTGAGGATCCCGGCCCGGACCGCCCCGCCTTTGCCCCGATTCGAGTGCAGGGCGAGCACCGACGAATCACGCAGGCCGAGCTCCGCGAGCAACGCGGTCGCGACATTGACGGTTTCATCGTTCGATCCGTCATCGACGAGCAGCAGTTGGTAGCCATCGAGCCCGGCCTCATGCAAAGCCATGATCGACCTGGTGATGCGGTCGGCTTCCCGGAACATCGGGATGATGAGCGTGAACGTCGTCTTGGTCGGGCCGCCGACCTCGTCCTCGGCCAACCGGATCCGCTCGGCGACATAGGACGGCGTCGGACGGTTCGGGCGCGCTTTGGCAGGCGCATTCCGACGCTGGGGACTCACCACAGCTAGTTCTTCGGCGCCTATTCCGCTCAGGTTGAGGACCTGTCCGCCGAGAAGAAATGGCCGCCCGTCGTGCGCAGCCTCGTCGGCTATCCGACTAGATGTCCACCCGTGAGCCGATTTCGATCGTTCGGTCCGGTGGCAGTTCGAAGTATGCGCCGACGTCGGCGGCGTTGCGGTTCATGAGCGCGAACAGATGCTCGCGCCACGGAGCCATACCGTGACGGTCGGAGGGCTGCACGGTCTCTCGCCCCAGGAAGTAGTACGTGCTCACCGGATCGATCGAGAGGTGAAGCTCGAGGTCACGGGCGACCGGAGTCCGCTCCATGAATCCGTAGTGGAGAACGACTTCGGAAATCCCGCCGGAGTGCTTCACAACCTCGACCCTCCGGGCCGGGAGCACCACCGGTCGATCAGCGGTTTGTACCGTTACCATGTACACGGATGAATGAAGCAGGCCGTTGGCCCGCATGTTGGCGATCATGCTCGGCGGCACCAGGCCCCGCTGCGAGTAGAAGTAGACGCCGGTACCGTCGACGCGCCGAAGCGCCGATTCGGGTTGCTCACAGATGTTCGCGGCCAGGCGGTCGAGTGTCGTCCGGCTGATGCGTCGCCGAGCGTTGACCAGCGAGCGTCCGGTCTTCCACGTGGTCAGGAACGAGAAGATCACGACCCCGACGACGAGAGGGAACCAACCACCTTCGGGAATCTTGAACATGTTGGCGAGAAGGAACGCCCCTTCGATGAGCGAGATGAAGCCGGCAACGGACCAGACGACAACGCGAGACCAGCCCCAGTGCATCTGGGCGTAGGCCGCGAACAGGATCGTGGTGATGAACATCGTGCCGGTCACGGAAAGCCCGAAGGCGGCGGCCATTGCGGCCGATGATCCGAACGCCATCACGAGTCCGAGACACGCGACCATGAGCGACCAGTTCACGAACGGCAGATAGATCTGGCCGTGTGACGTCGACGACGTGTAGATGACCCTCGTCCGCGGCGCATAACCCAGTTGGATGGCCTGATAGGTGATGGAGAACACGCCGGAAATCAACGCTTGGGAGGCGATGATCGTGGCCGCTGTGGCCAGCAGCACCAGCGGCAGTCTCATCGAATCAGGGGCGAGCAGGAAGAAGGGGCTTTCGATCGCCGTCGGGTCACGGAGGAGAAGTCCTCCGATCCCGAGGTAGGTCACGAGAAGCGACGGCATGGCGAGCCCGAACCACCCGAGGGTGATCGGTGTGCGTCCGAAATGGCCCATGTCGGCGTAGAGCGCTTCGCCACCGGTCACCACCAGGAACAGCGAGCCCACCGACAGGAATCCCTTGGTGGTGTTGGTGGTGAAGTAGCGAACGGCATGGATCGGATTGATCGCGTTGAGTACGTCCGGTGTCTGTTTGATGCTCCACACACCGAGTACGGCCATCACCCCGAACCAGAGCAGCATGATCGGGCCGAAGACTTTTCCGACTCTGCCGGTGCCGAAGCGCTGAATGGCGAACAGGCCCACGAGGATCGCAAGAGAAATCGGAACGACTGCTCGGTCGAGCCCGGGACGGACCAACTCGGCACCTTCCACCGCAGACATCACGCTGATCGCCGGAGTGATCATTCCGTCGCCGAAGAGCAAACCGGTTCCGAACAACCCGAGGATCACGAGGGGGCGACTCGACCGGCGACGATCGTCCGCCGAATCACTTCCAGACGTCACGAGCGCGGTAAGAGCGAGAATTCCGCCCTCACCGTGATTGTCCGCCCGCATGACGAGCAAGACATATTTGACGGCGATGATGATGATCAGTGTCCACACGACGATCGAAATCGCACCGAGCACGTTGGCCCGCTCGACCGCGAGACGGTGATGCTGGTTCTTGAAGGCTTCCCGGATCGAATACAGCGGGCTCGTCCCGAGATCGCCGTAGACGATCCCGAGCGCCCCCACCGCGAGCGCGACCGTTCCTGCGTGTCGCCCGAGATGGTCAGGGGCACCCGAGACCGTGTGGTCGCCCCGCTCGGAATTTCCCATCACCGAATCCTCACCCGTTGATCCTCTCGCGGCCACCACATCGAAGCAGGCGCGCCCCGAGAACCGGTGGCCGAGGACACACGAAAGCGGGCCCGCCCAGCTGACGGCTTCGCTGCGACGTCCACTACCGTCGATACACGTGCCATCGACCGTCAGAACCGAAATCGCTGTTGTCGGTGCCGGCCCTGCCGGCTCCGCTGCAGCGATCGCCCTGGCCCGTGCCGGTCGCGATGTCATGGTGTTCGACAAGGCGACGTTCCCGCGCGACAAGTGCTGCGGCGACGGCCTCACCGCCGGCGCGCTCCGCCGTCTCGATGCGTTGGGCCTCGACCCCGGCACGATTCCCAGTTGGACGTGGGTCGACGACGTCCAGATCACTCCGCCCGGCGGACGGCGAAAGACCTTCCCGCTCCCCCGTGGCCTTGGCAGGTTCGCTGCGGTGGCCACTCGGGTGGAACTCGACGCTGCCCTTGTCGAGTTGGCCCGCAAAGCAGACGCATCGGTCCACGAAGGACACGCCCTGACCGACGCCCGCCAACACCACGATGCCGTTCGTCTCGTGTTCGAAACAGCAGACGGACCGATCGAGGTTCTCGCCCAGCACGTGATCGCCGCCGACGGCATGTGGTCGCCGACGCGGAAGCTGCTCAACGTCGGCTCACCCGCAGACCACACGACGCCGTACCTCGGCGAATGGCACGGCTACCGGCAGTACGTGTCGAACGTTCACACGACCGCCTCGCGGGACCTGTGTGTCTGGTTCGACCGCGACATCATCCCGGGATACCTGTGGTGCTTCCCCTTGGCCGACGGACGCGTGAACCTGGGTTTCGGCGTCGAACGTCGGGGCGACGTCAAGACCAAGGAGATGAAGGGCCTGTGGGAGACCCTCCTCACCCGCGACTACCTGCGACCGGTGCTCGGCCCGAGCCCGGTCTTCGAGGGAACACCACGAGCATGGCCGATCCCGTGCGCGCCGAACCATGCCGCCCTCACGGACGGACGTGTCCTCTTCGTCGGCGATGCCGCTCGGGCCTGCGATGTGCTCACCGGCGAAGGAATCGGACAGGCGTTGCAGACGGGTTCGATGGCGGCCGACGCTCTCCTCCGAACCAACGGCTTCGCCGAGGCAGCCGATGACTATCGACGCGAAGTGCTCCATCACCTCGGGCCCGACCATCGCATGGCGTCGACCCTCGAACGGATGATGCGCGTTCGCCTGATCGCCGACGGTGCTGTCGCCATTTCCGGATCGACGGACTGGACCCGGCGGAACTTCGCGCGCTGGCTGTTCGAGGATTATCCCCGTGGAATCGCCCTCACCCCTCGACGTTGGCGGCGCGGCCTGATGAGCGGGCCGGGGGCCTTCCGCCACAGCTGACGCGAGCTGATCAGCGCTTCGGGGTGAACGTGAGCCAGAGCTCGCGCAGTCCGTGCAGCACGTAGCTCGGCTCGTATTCGAACGTGTTCCGACCGGGAGCGAACGCGATGTCGTCGAGGCGTGACAACAGGGTCTGCACGGCGATACGTCCCTCGGTGCGAGCGAGCGTCGCCCCGATGCAGTAGTGCGGTCCTTGACTGAAGGCCAGGTGCTGTTTGGCGTTCTCGCGTTCGAGATCCATTGCGTCGGGCTCGGGGAATTTCCGCTCGTCGCGGTTGCCGCTGGCGTAGAGCACCCAGAGATGCGAGCCCTTGGGAATCGGACACCCCCCGATCTCGGTGTCGATGTTCGCCTGCCGATAGAGGCCCTGCACCGGGGTTTCGAGCCGCAACGCCTCGTCCACGGTCTGATCCGCAAGTGACGGGTCGGCGCGCAACGCTTCCATCGCCGACGGGTTGTCGACGAGAAGCCGCATCATCGACGCGATGAGCTTGGTCGTGGTCTCGTTCCCGGCGACGAGGAACTGGGCGAACATCGAGAGCATCTCCGGGACCGACAGCTCGGTCTCCGTCCCGTCTGCCTCCTTGATGCGCGACTGCACCACGTCGGTGATGAGATCGTCTTTCGGATCGGTGCGCCGCTGCTCGATCTTCTCGGTGAAGTAATCGGCGAACTCGACCTGGACCCGGACGTATTCGGCGATCTGCTCCATGCTCGGCTTGTGGTTGCCGACCAGGACGACGAGCACGTCGCTCCACTGCTTGAACGTTGCCAGTTCTCGATCCTCCACGCCGAGCGCTTTCGCGATGACGGTGAGCGGCAGGCCGACAGCGAACTCCTTGACCAGCTCGACCTCGCCGCGGGCCGCAAAGGAGTCGATCAGCGCGTTGGCGATCGACGCGATCTCCGCTTCCATTGCGCCGACCCGCTTCGGGCCGAACGCAGTGTTGACCAGCCGCCGCTGTCGGCCGTGGTCAGGCGGATCCGCCGAGAGCAGCACCGCGGAACTCCGGGAGAACGCCTTGCCGACCATTGCGGCCATCTCTGGCGAACTCGCCGCCACTTCTCCCACCCGCGCCATCAATGCCGCCCCCGCGTGCGGGCCGGTCGGCATACGGGAAGAGAACCGCACAGGATCGCGGACGATCTCCAGCACATCGTCGAAACGGGTGACGGCGTAACAACCGGTCTCCTCGATGAAGTGCACCGGAGCGGCGTCACGCATCGGCCGGAAGACGTCGTGCGGACACGAGACCGCCCGGGGGTCGAGGTCGAGGAGCTCGGCGAGGCCGACTCCCGTCGTATCACCGGTCGTGTCGTTCATGAGGGGACCCTTCCGCTCGCGCCGGGCAAACACCGAACCGTCGTTCGTGTCGTTCATGACGAGATCCTTCCACTCCGTGCCCGTCAACACCGAACCGAATCCCGGGCCGGAGCGGCGCGCCACCAGCGGTGTAGTTCGCCGACGGACCCTGCAGGTGACGTTTGTTACGTTGACAGAGGTACGGTAGCTCTGTTCTAGTAACAGCGTTACCTTCTTCAATCGGGCAGACCCACGAAAGGACCCCCCCATGTTCTCGAACCACGGAACCCACGACACCTCCGCAACGATCGCCGCTCTTACCTTCCCGACACCCCGGGAGGCTGCGGCGCGGTTCCGCACGCTCGAGGCGGAAGCGACCTTCGGCGCCGAGGTCCGCCGGGCTCAGCTCGCCACTCGGACGCTCCGCCGTATGCAGAAGTCCCGCCGCACGGCCGCCGCCGATGTCCGGTCGACCCGCACCGCCCTCGCCGGCTGAGGCCCACGATGCCCGCATCCTTCGCCCGCCTCATCGTCGCCCGGCGACGCATCGTCCTCGTCGTCGCTATCGTCCTCGCGGCACTCGCCGGCGCCTTCGGCGGCTCCGTGGCCAAGAACCTGTCCAATGGTGGATTCGACGACCCGACGTCGGAATCGAGCGCCGCCAAGGAGCTCATCGAAACCCAGTTCGGCGCGGGATCACCGAACCTGGTGCTCCTCGTCACCGCCAAGGACGGGTCGGTCGATTCCCCCGCCAGCGTCGCTGCCGGCAAGGCGCTGACCAAGGAACTCGAAGGGGAATCCGGGGTGTCCGGCACGGCGAGCTACTGGTCGCTGCAGGCACCGCCCTTGAAGTCCAACAACGGCGCCGAAGCCCTCGTGCTCGCCCGGATCACCGGTAACGAGGACGCAGTCCGCGAACGGATCGAAGAGCTCTCGCCCCGCTTCTCCCGAGCCGAACCCGGTGCGCCGCTTTCCGTCGAGGTCACCGGCCAGGCCGAGGTCTTCCGCCAGGTCGGCTCCACCATCGAGGCCGACCTCAAGCGGGCCGAGACGATCGCCCTCCCCATCACCTTGATCCTGCTCGTCCTCATCTTCGGAGGACTGATCGCCGCCAGCCTCCCCCTCTTCGTAGGTGGACTTACGGTCCTCGGAACGTTCGCGGTTCTGCAGGTCATCAACTCGTTCACCGACGTTTCGATCTTCGCCCTGAACCTCACCACCGCCCTCGGTCTCGGATTGGCGATCGACTATGCGCTGTTCATGGTCTCGCGCTACCGAGAGGAGCTGGAGGCCGGATGGCCTGTTGCCGACGCCGTTGTCCGAACGATGCGAACGGCCGGACGCACAGTCGTGTTCTCGGCCGCGACCGTTGCCATCTCGCTCTCGTCGCTGCTGGTCTTCAACCAGGCGTTCCTCCGCAGCTTCGCCTACGCCGGCATCGCTGTTGCCGCGATCGCCGCGCTGTCGTCGGTCGTCGTTCTGCCCGCACTGCTTGCCGTGCTCGGACGCCGGGTCGACTCACTGTCGTTCCGCAAGCAGCGACGCGTTTCGACGGTCGAGGCGAGTGACGGCTTCTGGCACCGCCTGGCGATGGCCGTGATGCGCCGACCCGGACGAGTTGCCGTCGGCGCTTCGTTGGCGCTCCTGCTCCTCGGTGCCCCATTCCTGCATGTGAACCTGTCGCTCTCCGACCACCGCGTCCTGCCCACGAGCGCAACGGCGCGGACCGCGCTCGACCGCATCGCCAGAGACTTCGGTTCACGTGAGAACGGTGCCGCCGAAGTGATCATCCCGGGCGTCGACCCTCAGGCTCGTGTGGCCGACATCGAAACGTACGCGGCCTCGCTCTCGAAGGTCCGCGACGTCGCCCGCGTGGACGGGGCCGGCGGCAGTTGGGTCGCCGGAGAGAAGGTCGCACCGGCGAACCCGTCGAGCGCCCGTTTCGTCGCCGCCTCGAGCACGTGGCTCTCCGTCGTCCCGAACGTCGAACCGGTGTCCGACGCAGGCTCGACGATGGTCAAGGCCATCCGCGCCGTCGACGCTCCGTTCGACACCAAGGTCGGCGGGCCCTCGGCCGAACTCGTCGACTCGAAGGCGTCGCTGTTCGCCCGCCTTCCCTTGGCGGGCGGCATCATCGCCGTCGTCACATTCATCCTCCTGTTCCTGATGTTCGGCGGGCTGCTCGTCCCCCTCAAGGCGCTGCTGCTCAACATCCTCAGCCTGAGTGCCACCTTCGGAGCCATGGTCTGGATCTTCCAGGAAGGTCACCTCTCGGGAGCTCTCGACTTCACGGCCACGGGAACCCTCGACGCCACCACACCGATCCTGATGTTCTGCATCGCGTTCGGCCTCTCCATGGACTACGAGGTGTTCCTGCTCTCACGCATCAAGGAGGAACACGACCGAACGGGCGACAACACGAAGTCGGTCGCCTTGGGTCTCGAGCGCACCGGCCGAATCGTGACCGCGGCGGCCTTGCTGATCGCGATCGTCTTCGTCGCCTTCGCCACTTCAGGGATCAGCTTCATCAAGCTGTTCGGCCTCGGACTCGCCCTCGCCGTCCTCATCGACGCCTTCGTGATCCGGGCGACCCTGGTGCCGGCGTTCATGCGCCTCGCTGGTGAAGCGAACTGGTGGGCGCCCGCTCCGCTGCGTCGTCTCCAGCAGCGGATCGGTCTGAGCGAACACGTCAATCTCGAGGAGTTTCCCCCGTCGCTCGCCGCCGACCTCCCGGTCGAGCACCCGGCGATGGTCGGCTGAGGACGATCGACATGGCAACAGGGTCCAGTTGGCCTGACAGCGCTACGGTAGTGACGTTCGTCTCACCTTCAGGACCCTGCCCATGCCGACTCCATCTGCGCTCGCGAGCCCGAGCACCCCGGTGAAACGTATCCGGGCGCGCCGGGGCGAGGGCGAACGACTCCGTGAGGAGATCCTCGACGCCGCCGAGCGGCTCCTCGTCGAAACGGCCGATGCTGATGCCGTGTCGATTCGCGCCATCAGCCAGACCGTCGGCGTCACCGCACCATCGATCTACCGGCACTTCGAGGACAAGGACGCCCTTGTGCTCGCCGTGTGCGAGCGGGCCTATGACCGGTTCGGCGAGTTCCTCGACGAGAAGGCAGCCGACGGCGACGGTCCGCTCGGCGCGATCATGGCCCGGGCCATGGCCTACGTGCACTTCGGGCTGGCCAATCCCGGGCAGTACCGGGTGCTGTTCATGACCCCCGGCAGTCACAAGCACCCCGACATGATGGACGCGCACTCCTTCGACATGGCCGTGTCGAAGATGAAGGGATTGGTGAGCCTGGTCGAATCCGTCGAGGACGCCATTGCTGGCGGGATGATTCGGCCGGCCGCCTCGGCGCTCGAGCTGTCCGTCATGCTGTGGTCGCAGGTCCACGGCATCGTTTCGCTCCGGATCGCTCATCCCGAAATGCCGTGGCCGCCGGCCGAGGATCAGGTGAACCTGATGTTCGACTGTCTGTCGATTGGTATGTGCACGATGGAAGCGGTCATGACGTTGGGGACGCAGCCGGCCCGCTCGAGCGCTCCCTGACCACCGCGAGCCTCGGCGAATCGGCGAGGGCCGCCAGAAGCGCCTGCTGCTCACCGGCTTCCGGCCCGGCCATCGGGCGGTGCCGAGCGATCGTGTCCAGCGCATCGTCAAGACGCACGCCCCCGGCCAGCAACACCGCCGTCCCAATGGTCCCTGCACGACCGATACCCGCACCGCAGTGCATGACCAGCCGCTCACCCCCGGCAAGCCGATCGACGATGGCACCGACGAGTTCGATGGCCGCGTCGAGCCGGGGGGCATGGAGGTCGGGAATGGGATACCACAGGACCCGCTCGGGACCGGACTCGTCGAGCCACCGGACATACGCCGGATAACGATCGTCGAGTTCGTGGCGTTCGTTGAGGCACACGACGCCCGACGCCCCCACCGCAGTCATTGCCCTCTCGACATCGGGTCCGATGTGGTGCTTGCCGCAGAGCCAGAGACGACCGGGTTGGATCGGCAACGGGATCTCGTCGATGCCGCCATCGACCCCGCGGCCGACCGGCCAGGTCACCATGCGCCCACCGGCCCGTCCGCCCTCGTGCGGATGCTGCTCAGGCTGCGGTTCGTGCGGCCGAGCTCACCTGGGTGGCACATGCCGCGATCCTGCCACCGCGAAAGGATGTCGTCGAAACCCGTCGTCGGGGCTGCTGTGCCACGATGAGCTGATGGTCCAGCTCCAGCCCTTCGTCGACCCGATGCGCTTCGGCATCTTCCTGCCGCCGATGCACAAGACGGGAGTGAATCCGACACTCGCGCTCCACCGCGATCTCCAGTTGATCGAGCATCTCGATCGGCTCGGCTTCCACGAGGCGTGGATCGGCGAACACCACTCAGCAGGAAGCGAGCTGATCGCCAGCCCCGAGGTGTTCATCGCCGCCGCCGCACAGCGCACCACCCACATCAAGCTCGGCACCGGAGTGAACTCGCTGCCTTATCACCACCCGTTCATCCTCGCCGACCGGATCGTGATGCTCGATCACCTGACGCGGGGGCGGATGATGTTCGGCGCCGGCCCCGGCCAGCTCACTACCGATGCGGCGATGCTGGGCATCGATCCGATGCAGCAACGTCCGATCATGGAACTGGCATTCGATGTGATGATGCGACTCTTCCAGGGCGAGACGGTCACGGAACGAAACGAGTGGTTCACGTGCGACAACGCAGTGCTCCAGATCCGTCCGTATTCGAACTTCGACATCGCGGTTGCCAGCAGCATCTCGCCCTCGGGGTCGAAGCTCGCCGGCCGTTACGGGACCGGCCTCATCTCGATCGCCGCAACCGAGCCGGCCGGGTTCTCGGTGCTCGACTACAACTACAACGTCTGGCAGGAAGAGGCCGCGCTGAACGGCCACCAGGCCCCGCGTTCATCGTGGCGACTGATGGGTCCGATGCACATTGCCGAGACCGTCGAGCAGGCCAAGGCCAACTGCCGCTATGGCCTGCAGTGGGTGTTCAACTACCTGAGCCACATCATCCCCATCGGCGATCCGAACGATCCGCCGCCACCATCGGACTACGACGACTTCGTCGACTTCGCCAACGAATCCGGACGCATGGTCATCGGCACACCGGAGATGGCGATCGAGCAGATCGAACGGCTCATCGAGAAGACCGGTGGATTCGGCTGCTTCATGACGCTCGGCGCCGACCTTGCCGATTTCCCGGCAACGCTGCGCAGCTACGAACTCATCGCCGAGCAGGTCATGCCGCACTTCACCGGACACCTGGCGGCGGCCCAGACGAGCTACGACATGGTCTGCGGGGCCGGCACGAGATGGGTCGACGCGACCCTCGGCGCTCAGCTCACCGCCATCGCCTCATACGAGGACGAACGCGCGAAGCGGTAGGGCGCGGGCCAAGAAGGCCGAGAGTGAAGCCTGAGTCGCTCCCAGAGCGACCAAACGCACACTCTCTCCATTGCACCGCCACCCAACGGCTACCGAACCGACCCCAGGTTGGAGGTGAGCGGCACGTCGGGTGCCGACCCGGCCGCCGGAAGGGCGATCGTCGCGTCCCGAAAGGCCTGCTGTTGCGCCGCGTGCTCACGGAGTCGGCGACGGGTGCGGAAGAGCTGGGGGGTGAACGGCGAAACCTTGCGGTCCGACGACCAGTGCGCCGGAGGCGCAGACACGACGGTGGTGAGACGGACGAGGGTGGTGTCATAGTTGACTCGCCAGCCGCAGAAGTCCGCCCAGGCCCGATCGTGGTCGGCCTTGAGTGGAATCCCGGCCGCTTCGAGTTCGAAGTACATGAGGTCGAACTCGTGCCGGGAGATGCTGATCGGATCAGTGGGCTTCGGATCGTCGTTGTGCGGAATCATGAAGTAGTCGGCGATCCGCCGCAGCGACAGAAAGCCGGCCCGCAGACAGAGTGCCGCCTCCGCAGAACGCTGCACGTCGAGCACGCTGAGCGAGAGCGCGGCGGTGTCGAGAACACATCCAGCCGCGGTGATCCAGGACCGATCCGCTCGTGGCGAACGGAAGAAGTTCAGGGCGGCGAAGTTGGTGTGGCTCTCCTCGACTTCGACGAACCAGTCCTCCCAGCGGCTGAAGAACGCAGGGAGCTGGTCGAGTCCGCCGACAAGGCTGAACCGGACGAGCATCGTCACCGGCGACGGTGGCGTGCCGGCGCGCGATTCGAGAAGCCCGACCAGCACCTCGCGTTTGGAGAACGCCGCGTAGATCGCCGGGAGGTAGGAGATCAGCAACGCCACCACGATGAGCCCGATTGCCGCCTGTGCGAACGAGGACACCGCCGCCGGACCGTTGCGGCGGAACATGACGCCAAGGGTGAGCATCGACGAACCGCTGACGTAGAACGCGTCACCGACCGACTTCGGGTTGAGTGACCAGTGGACCCCGGCAAAGCCGACGATGATCAGCGTCACCCAGACGATCGGCATGAGGACGAGTGCGAGGGGCGCGTAGAGGGCAAGGCGATGATCCCGCTTCGCCCACGGCAGATTCGGTCGGGCATACAGCTTCATGCCGCCGCGGACGACCGTGAACACCGTGCGAGTGATCTTCTGCGAGGTGCCCTTGGGGACGACCACGAGCTTGATCGCCGACATGAACGTCGACAGCGCCGCCAAGACTCCAATGAGTCCGACGACCACGCGGAAGATGATGGCGACGGGCGACGACGAATCCACGACCATGATTGTGACCCGAAACCGGCGTCCCAATAGCGTTCGCTCGGCCCCAACCCCCGCAATGAGGATCAGATGATCGAGCGCCACATTGACATCCCGACCGCCGACGGAGCGATGAACACCTTCATCACCCACCCTGAGGAGGGTGGGCCCCATCCGGTGGTCTTCTTCTACATGGACGCGCCCGGCAAGCGTGAGGAACTCCACGACATGGCCCGCCGCCTCGGCACCGCGGGGTACTACGTGATCCTCCCCAACCTCTACTACCGATCAGTTCGGGAGTTCAACATCTTCTCCGGCGATCCGGCGCACAGCCGTGACGCGATGTTCGCGCTGATGGACGGGCTGAGCGACGACATGGTGGCCCGGGACACCGAGTCGCTCTTCGCCCACATCGACGCCGACCCTGCGGCGAAGTCGAGCCATGTCGGCTGCATGGGCTACTGCATGAGTGGACCGTTCTCGTTCGCCATGGCGGGTTTGTTCCCGGACCGGATCCGCGCCGCGGCATCGCTCTACGGCGTTCGGCTGTTCGGCGAGGGCTCCCCCGCTCATCTCGCCGCCAACGTGAAGGGCGAGCTCTACTTCGCCTGCGCCGAGACCGACCAGTACGCACCCAAGGACGTCATCGACGGGCTCATCGACCATCTGCGAACCACCGGTACGAACGCCCGCGTCGAGTGGTACCCGGGAACGCACCACGGCTTTGCGTTCCCAACCCGCGGTCCCGTGTACGACAAGGACGCCGCCGAGCGGCACTGGGAGCGACTGCACGCACTGTTCGCCCGCAATCTCCGGTGATGGTGCCTCCGAACGCGACTTCATGATGGGCAACCCGCATCGGTAGGGTGCGTCCATGGACTTTGACCTGCCTGCCGACGATGATCCACGCCGAGTCGCGGTCCGGACCTGGCTGGCGGCGAACCCGAATCCGAACGGCCGCCAGCTGGCCGAGGCCGGCTACGTCGCGCCGCACTGGCCGGCTCCGTACGGTCTCGGCGCCGACCCGGAGCACCAGCTCATCATCGACGAAGAGCTCCGGCGGGCCGAGATCCGACGGCCGAGCAACGCCATCGGCATCGGGTGGGGCGGACCGACGATCCTCTACGGGGGCACTGAAGAGCAGAAGAAGAGGTTCCTCCCGGGGATCCTGTCGGGCGAGGAGTTCTACTGCCAGCTCTTCTCCGAGCCGGACGCGGGTTCCGACCTGGCGTCGCTGGGTACACGCGCACTGCGCGACGGCGATGACTACATCATCAACGGGTCGAAGATCTGGACGTCGGGCGGTCACCACGCCAAGTTCGGCATCCTCATCGCGCGTACGAATCCGGATGTCTCAAAGCACCGCGGTGTGACCTACTTCGTCCTCCCGATGAACCTCCCCGGGGTGACGATGACGCCCATCATCGACATGACCACCGCGCATTCGTTCAACCAGGTGTTCTTCGACGACGTCCGTCTGCCGGTCGAGTACCGCATCGGAGAAGAGGGCGACGGCTGGCGGCTGGCGAAGGTCACGCTCGGTAACGAGCGGGTGTCGCTGTCGGGCGCCGGTTCCCTGTGGGGCACCGGCCCCAGCGCCTATGACCTCCTCGAGCTCGTCCGCAAGCAGGGTGGCGTGACCGATCCCGTGATGCGCGATCGTCTCGCTGCGCTCTACATCGAGGCCGAGACCCTGCGCCTGATGAGGCTACGTACGCTTACTTCCACATTGAAGGGACGCGAGCCCGGGGCCGAGGCAAGCGTTCAGAAGCTGCTTGCCGACGAGCACGGCCAGCACGTCATGGACATGGCCAAAGCGTTCGTCGGTGCCCACGGCATGCTCTCGGGATCGGGTCCGAGCGGCGCGCTTCCGGTGTCGGCGGGAGGGACCCCGACCGAGGTCAACTTCGCCAAGGGCCTCTATCCCGACGTCGAGCCGGTGTGGCACTACGGATACCTCTTCGCGCCGGCGTTGACGATCGGCGGCGGCACCTGGGCGGTGCAGCGCAACATCGTGGCCGAACGGGCACTGGGCCTCCCCCACGACATCGATGTCGAGAAGGGCAAGTCCTGGGCGGAGAACCGCCGGGGCTGAACATCCGTGCGTGTTGGGACGGCGCGGTCAGTCGACGTGAGCCGGGCCGTAGAGCGGGTCGTTGCCGGTGATCGCCGCCCAGCGGCGCGTGCCGAACTCGAAGTGCCACCACTCCTGCTGGAGCACGACGAAGCCCTGTTCCCGCATGGCCCAGAAGAGCATCCGGCGTACTGCTCGGTCATTCTCCAAGGAAAGATCGGGCTGGCGTTGCCCAGCCTCCAAGTAGTCGGCCCGGGCTTGATCGGTGAAGTCGTCGTACCCTCCGCCGGGGGCGAGCGCGATGCCGTCGACGGTGAGCGTGAGGTCGACCGTCCCACCGGTGAGGTGGGGCGGCGGCGTGGTCGGGTCGGGGTCAGGCGGTGAAACGAAACCTGGGGGAAGGTCATGGCCCCGGTACGCCGCATCGAAGAGCTCGGCCTGGAGATCGAGCGGGCGCCACGCGTCGAACACGGCGAGCCCGAATCGATCCGGGAGCGCGTCGGCCACAGCCGTCAATCGGTCGTAGGCACTCGACCGCATGAGGGTGACAGGGCGGGCCTTGCTCCAGCCGGCGTGCCAGTAGTTCCCGAGCGTGCGGATG
>JANPFX010000110.1:0-4734 GCA_031423635.1 Acidimicrobiia bacterium
GCCGCGCCAAGGGTGGCGTTCGTCGCCGCCCGCGACTCGCTCGGCGCACGTGACACGCCGGCGGGCGCTGCGCCGGTGTGGCCCGACCTCTCGCCGTCCGGCCTTCTCGCCTCGGTGCAGGAGTGGCTCGTGCCACTCCTCGCCGCCGCGAGCGCCCGCCGCCCGATGCGCAGCGTCTCGCCGATCGACGCCTTGGCGCTGCTGACGGATCGCTCCCAACGCCACGAGCTCGATCGACGCGCTCCTGACCGGGTGACGCTGCCGACCGGACGCGAGGTTGCCGTCGATTACTCCGGCGGGGCCGGGCCGACGATCCGGGCCAAGCTGCAGGAGTTCCTCGGCACCCGCTCATCGCCGACCGTTGACGGTGTGCCTTGCGTGGTGCAGCTCCTCACACCGGCGGGGCGTCCCGCGGCGATCACCGACGACCTGGCGCGGTTCTGGGAGGTCGGCTACCCCGATGTGCGCGCCGAGCTCCGCGGCCGGTACCCCAAACACGACTGGCCGGCCGACCCGCTCGAAGCGAGCCCGCAACGCGGGGTGAAACGGCGAAGCTGACGAACGCAGCACCGGTCGGGATTGGTGGGACGATGCATGGCGACGGAACAACCGCGGGAGACCAGATGAACGCCGGCACCGAAACCTTTCGCTCGCCAGGGTCCGCCCTTCTCGACGCGGCACGCGCGCTGGGGGCGACAATCGAAGCCGACGCCGACGAGATCAGTGGCGAACGCCGACTCACCCCTCGCGTCCTCGACGGGCTTCGCACAGCTGGCGTGTTCCGCATGCCGGTGCTGCGCGAGCACGGCGGGCTGGAGCTGTCTCCGCTCGAGATCGTCGCAGTCATCGACGAACTCGCGTACCACGACGGATCCACCGGGTGGGTGTCGATGATCTGTTGCGACAGCGGCTTCTACGCCAGCCTCCTCCCCGACCAGTCCGTCGCCCGTGCGCTGTTCGACAACCCTGATCTGCTCACAGCGGGGTGGCTCTCGCCGGCCGGACGCGCCGAGATCGTCGACGGCGGTTTCCGGGTGACGGGACGATGGTCCTTCGGCAGCGGAGTGCTCCATGCCGATCACGTGGTCGGTGGTTGTCTGGCCACCGTCAACGGTGAGATGCAGTTCGTCGACGGCAAGCCGCACTACCTCGCCGTGATCCTGCCGAAGGCCGACACGGTCATTCACGACGTGTGGCACACCACGGGGCTGCGCGGGACGAGCAGCAACGATTACTCGGTGACCGATGCCTTCGTTCCGCCATCACACGCGTTCAATCCGTTCGACGTCCCCGCCGGGAATCCACCGCTGCATTCGTACCGCGGGCTGATCTGGGGGAAGCTCACCGGCGTGCCGACCGGTCTGCTGCGGCGGGCCATCGTCGAGTTCGAAACACTGTGCACCTCGAAGATGTCGGCGACGATGACGAAGCTCAAGGACGAACCGCGGGCCCAGGTTGCCATCGCGGCCGCGAAAGCCGATCTCGACGCGTGTTATGGCCTGATCGACCGCACGCTCGGTTCCGTCTGGTTCACGTTGGAAACCGGTGCGCAGCCGTCCGTCGACCAGCGGGCGGCCCTCGCGCGGACGGTGGTGTGGGTCGCTCAGACGGCGCGAGCGGCGATCGAACGACTGGCCGAGGAGGCGGGCACCGCGGCGATCATGGAAGCGAACGTCTTCGAGCGCATCCGGCGCGACGCCACGATGATCACCCACCATGTGGTCGGTCAACGCAAGTCGTTCGCCCTCTCGGGGCAGATGTCGTTCGGCATCGACCAGCCCTTCGCCATCTTCTGAACCGGTCCCGGATTGGGCGAAAGCCATGTGACGCGTGACACAATGCTCGGCCCGCCAACGTGTTCGGAGTGTCGATGGAAAAACAGCTCGTCAGTTTCCTGCAACGGGTGATGCCGGATGCCGACTCGGTTACCGTCTCGGGCTTCGCCCCCATACCGGGCGGCTTCTCTCGGGAGACGTTCCGCTTCGACGCCATCGTCGTGCGGGACGGGGTCGAGGAGACACTTGCCTTCATCCTCCGCAAGAACCCGCCCGAAGCTGTGGCAATCCTCGAGACCAGCCGTGAGGTCGAGCATCAGCTGATCGAAGCAGTGCGGGCCCACACCGAGATCCCGGTGAGCCGGAGCTACGGCACCGAGATGGACACCAACGTGTTCGGCGAAGCCGCAATGCTCATCGAGCGGATGCACGGCAGTGGCAAGACGAGCGACCTCTTCAACGAAGGACCGGATGCCCACCAGGCCGACGACGTGATGCGTCATCTCTGCGAGGTGCTCGTCGAACTGCACACCACCGAGCTGGCCAAGCTCAACGTCGGAGGACTGCTCAGCGATCCCCGCGGTGTCGGGATCGACACCTCGTCGTGGGACGCCTACATGGACACAACGTTCCAGTACTACATCGACTCCTATCCCTCGATCGCCTACGACCCGGCGGCGATGGTAATGCTGGACGCCGCGCTCACACTGCGACGCAACAAGCCGCGTCCGCTTCCGCTGGTCCTCGTCCACGGCGACTTCAATCCGGCGAACTTCCTCTACGAGAACGGCAGGGTCACCGCGCTGATCGACTGGGAGAACTCCCGTGTCGGCGACCCGCGCGAGGACCTGGGCTGGATGGTGGCCATGGACTCCATGAGCAACACCTCCGTCATGTCGCACCCGCGCGATGAAGGCGGCTTCCTCGCCTATTACAACAAGCTCACCGGCTGGGACATCGCCCCGGAGGAGCTCGGCTATTTCATGATGTTCGGCACCATGAACATCGGCGTACCCGTCCTCAACGCGGTGAAGCGACGGGTGGCGAAGGAGAACGAGGTCTTCTTGAACCTCTATCTGCTCCAGCCGAGCATGCCCACGCTCGTTGCCTTCACCCAACTTCTCGGCTACCCAGGAGCGCCCGCATGAACACCAACCCCGGTCTGGACGGGATGCTCGAAGGCGTCATCGTCGGCATCACCAACGAACTCATCCCCTTCCTCTCCAACGAGAAGGCGGTGGCCACGGCGATGATGATGCAGTCGATCCTGCAGGGCGTGCGCCAGACCCTCCCGGTCTATGACTCATACCTCGTGCTCGAGCACAACGACATGACCGCCACGCTCCGAAAAGCGGCCGCGGCGCTCGAGGCAGTGGCGGGCGAGGAGGCTGCTCGGATTCGTGAGCGGGGAGCGACCCTCGGCGCCCTGCCCGACCTGCCGGCCCCTCCCGACTCCGCCGAGGTGGAGCGTGCCTACAACGAGCTCGGGCGCGCCCTCGAAGCGACCATCGCCGACCTCGACGTGATCCAGCGTGGCGGGGGCGCCGACTCCGCCGCCGCCGACACCGCTCTCAACGCAGTCCGCGCCCACCTCGCTCCTCGCTATCTCCGAGACGTCACGACGTTCACCATCGCCGGTGGCTTCGTCGGCCGCGGCTGAACTCGCGGGTAGTAGCCGAGGTCAGTAGCCGAGGCGGTCGAGGGCCTTCGGGCGACGCTGCCAATCGCGGTCGACGCGCACGAACAGGTCCAGGTACGCGCCCTCGGGGAGCTGGGCGCGGACCGCAGTTCCGACGGCCTTCACCACAGAGCCGTTTTTGCCGATGACGATCGGCTTCTGCGAGTCGCGCTCCACGATCACCTCTACGCGCACGTACGGTCCTTTGCCTTCGCGTTCCTCCCAGTCGGTCACCCGGCAGGCGATCGAGTGAGGAAGCTCTTCGGAGGTGTGGTGCAGGAGTTGTTCGCGGACGAGCTCGGCGACCCAGAACGTCTCAGACATGTCGGCGAACACGTCGGTCGGGTAGAACGCCGGGCCGAACGGCATCCGGCCGATGATCGCCTCGGTGAGCACATCGACGCCTTCGCCCGTGGCCGCGGACACGGGGAAGTACTCCGCGAACTCGAAATCGCCCGACGTCCGCAGCATGGCGAGCACCTCGTCGCGACTCGCCACGTCGAGCTTGTTGACGATGAGGAACGCCGACTTCGGCGCCCGCGCCGCCACGAACCGGTCACCCTTGCCGAGGGGCATCGTTGCGTCGAGCACGACGCACACGAGATCGACATCGCCGATCGATGACGTGGCGGCGTCGTTCGTCCGCTCGCCGAGCAGCGTCCGCGGACGCATCATGCCCGGCGTGTCGACGAAGATCACCTGAGCGTCGGGCCGGTTGAGGATCCCGCGGATCTGGGTGCGGGTGGTCTGCACCTTGTCCGACACGATTGACACCTTGGTGCCGATGATGGCGTTGACCAGTGTGGACTTTCCCACGTTCGGACGTCCCACGAAGGACACGAACCCGGAACGGAACGAACTCCCCCGCGCACCCGCCGCATCGGGGTCACTGAGTCGAGCTTCATCACCTGTCGGGGCGGCCGGATCGGGCCGATCGGGCACCTCGGAGCCGGCCATCGCCCTACTGCTCGGTGTCGAACGCTGCGGAGTCATCATGGTTACTCCGAACGTGGGTGATGCGAACCCGGCCGATCCGACGGCCCTTGACCCGCTCAGCGCGCAGAAGATGATGCTCGTAGCTCACGGTCTCTCCCTCGTGGGGCACGTGGCCGAGCCGGTTGAAGAGCAGACCGCCGACGGAGTCCCAGTCTTCCGACGGCCACTCGACGCCGAGCAACTCGTTGAGCTCGTCGATGAGCATCGTCGCGGTGACGATGTGGTCGCCGTTCGGAAGCTTGAGGACCTGCGCCTCTTCCACGTCGTACTCGTCGACGATCTCGC
>JANPFX010000111.1:0-21379 GCA_031423635.1 Acidimicrobiia bacterium
CCGGCCGAAGGCGGGTCCCGACGGCAACCTTGCGACTCGGCTTCACGAGTGCCTGCCACGTCTGATCGGAGCGGTGCTCCAGGAGCAGCACCTCGACCGCACCGCCGCTGGGCTTGCGGAGATGCAGTCGGGCGGGGATCACCCGGGTCTCGTTGACGACGAGGAGGTCGCCGGGCTCGAGCAAGGACGGGAGATCGAGGATATGGCGGTGCTGCGGGGCGGAATTCGCGGAAAGCGCGACGAGCAGTCGGGCCGCATCGCGCGGTTCGATCGGTGTCTGGGCGATGGTGGCGAACGGAAGGTCGTAGTCGTAGTCGTCCATCCGTGCACCCGAAGGAGGGCGCGGAGACTCGTACACGTTGGAGGAGGACTCGGCAGTGGTCGTCATGGAAGCGGTCAGTCGAAGAGGCGTCGGTCAGACGGTGGAGAGCCGTCATCCCCCCAGAGCGTCGTTGTGGCATCACTCGGCGGAGTGAGGCCGAGATGCTCCCACGCCGCGGGCATGGCGACGCGGCCCTTGGGCGTGCGTTTGATGAGGCCCATCTGGATGAGGAACGGCTCGTACATCGACTCGAGGGTGTCGGGATCCTCACCGATGCTGATGGCGAGAGTGGAGAGACCGGCAGGCCCCCCGCCGAAGCGGGTCGTAAGTGCGCGGAGGATGGCACGATCGACACGGTCGAGGCCGAGTTCGTCGATGTCGAACACAGCAAGGCCGTTACGGGCTGCGGCGAGGTCGATGATGCCTTCGGCCCGTACCTCGGCGTAGTCACGAATGCGGCGGAGCAGGCGGTTCGCGATGCGCGGCGTGCCGCGGGATCGGCGCGCGATCTCGTGGGCACCGTCCGCCTCGATCGACACGTCGAGGATGCGAGCGGCCCGCTCGACGATTCGACGGAGGTCGTCGACGCCGTAGTAGTCGAGCCGTGCGGTGTGGCCGAAGCGGTCACGCAAGGGACCGGTGATGAGGCCGGCCCTCGTGGTGGCGCCGATCAAGGTGAACGGAGGGAGATCAAGCCGCAGGCTTCTCGCACTCGGTCCTTTGCCGAGCACGATGTCGAGCTGGAAGTCCTCCATCGCCGGGTAGAGCACCTCTTCGACCGCTCGGGGCAATCGGTGGATCTCGTCGATGAAGAGCACGTCATTCTCGGCGAGATTCGTGAGGATGGCGGCGAGATCGCCGGCGCGCTCCAGCGCCGGGCCCGAGGTGATCCGAAACCCGACTCCCATCTCGAGTGCGACGATCGCTGCGAGCGACGTCTTGCCGAGCCCGGGAGGGCCCGCGAACAACAGGTGATCGGCCGCCTGCCCGCGCTTGCGCGCCGCCTCGAGCACGATCCCAAGGTGCTCTTTGAGCTGCGGTTGCCCCACGAATTCGGTGAGGCTGCGCGGGCGGAGCGATTCGAGGCCGTCGTCGGCAATGGCGTCATCCGGCGGAATACTCATCAGACACCGGTGGACAGAAGGCCGAGAGCGTGTTTGAGCAGCGCCGACGGATCGGTCACATCGCTCGGAAGGCGTCGGATCACGGCCCGGATCTCGTCTGCCCCGTAACCCAGACCGGCCAGCGCGGCGCGCACGTCAGCCCTTGCATCGGCGACGAAGTCGATCGGCAGCGGTGAAGCGTCTGCCGCTGCAGCGATCGCTCCGTCGTAGTCGTTGAGGTCGGCGAGCTTGCTCTTGAGCTCGACGAGCAGTCGGGCCGCAGTCTTCTTGCCGACTCCGGGCACGGAGGTGAGCGCGTCGACGTCGTCGGTGGCGAGTGCGGTGCGAAGGGAGTCCGGCGAGTGGACATTCAAGATGGCCAGCGCCAAAGACGGTCCGACCCCGTGGGCCGTGAGCACCAGCTCGAAGCAAGTGCGATCGTCGCGGCTGGCGAAGCCGTACAGCGTGATTGCGTCTTCACGCACGCTGGTGTGCACGAAAAGCGTGACCTCGGGACTCGACGACGTCGTGTGTGCGCTGAGCATCCGGGCGAGCTGACCCGTGGGAACGATGACGCGGTACCCCACTCCTCCGACATCGACAGTGAGCTCCCCCTTGAGCGTGCGGTCGACGACGTTGCCTCGCAGATAGCCGATCACCTGGCGCGCACCTTCTTGGACGGACCCAACGGCGTCGCGGCGAGGCGCACCCCGCCGAAGGACGTGGCGATCCGAGCGTTGCCGATGGCATCGCCTCCCGACGTCGGGTGCGGCGTGGCGCCGAACGAGCTCGACGCGAGGCGGGCGTAACTCGCCATACCGAGGTGGTGGATGGCAAGCGCCAGAGCGTCGGCGGCGTCGAACGGACGGGGAAGCTCCGTGAGCTTCAGCGTCCGGGCCACCATCGCCTGGGTCTGCTTCTTCTCCGCTGCGCCGTCGCCGGTGATTGCCAGCTTCACTTCGTTCGACGTGTATTGGGCGACGTCGCACCCGAATTCGTCGGCCGCCGCAAGTGCCAGCCCACTCGCCTGCGAAACGCCGATGGCGGTACGGACGTTGGTCTGGAAGAACACCCGCTCCACGACGACCACATCAGGCCGGTGTTCGGAGATCAACGCGACGAGCTGGCGTTGGAGGTCACGCAGACGACGGGGATGGGGCGAATCCGGCGCCGTGACGAGCACCCCGTGACAGACCGCTTCGAGCCCGGTCCTACTCCGACGGACGCCACCGAACCCGCACCTCGTCAGCCCTGGATCTATGCCGATGACGAACATTCGTTCGCCAGGTTAGCCCGTCGTAACCGGCGCCAGCGGAACCCACCGCGCAGAGACACTGGGAGAGAGGTTGCCCCCATATATGGGGGCTGAACACCTCCGAACGACCCTGGGAGGTGTCCAGCCGCACCCCTTGTCCGGCGCTGCGCCGCTCGCTCCGCTCGACTGCTCGCAACACGACAACCCCTCCACCCCGAGAGGTATCCCGCCGCACCCTTGTCCGGCGCACCCGCTACCGTCGCCGACGGATCCCCGTCACGGTCACGACGACACGCTCCTCGGCAACGCCCCACCCGCGTTCGCGGAACGCCACCAGGCCGGCGGCCGCCGCCGACCCGGTCTCGTCGGCATCAATCGACCCGCCGTTCACCAGTGCGGTTGCCGCAGTGAGCTGATCGTCCGACACGGTGACCGGCCACCCGCCGCTCACCAGCATGCTGCGCACCAGCACCGCCCAGTCATAGGCCTCGTCGTCGAGGATTCCGGTGGCGATGCCGTGCGGGTCGTGCCACACCGGCATCACGGCCGGTCGATGGGTCAGCGCCCACTGCATGGCCGATTCGACGGCGCTGCGCGCCTCGTTGGTGACCAACGCCGCGGCGACCACGTCGAAGCCTTCGTCGAACAACTCCTCGTGCCCCAGTGCCCGAAGGGCCCGACCGGCCACCGCGCGCCATGCCTCGACCAGCGGCGCACACCCCTGCGCCTGAACGCAGTGAAGGGCCGGGAGTCGATCGATCACCCCGAGACCGCGGCCGTCGCGCAGCCCCCGCCACACCCCCGAGGCCCAGGCGCCGCCTCCCACCTGCACAAAGAGTCGATCGGGCACACCGAGCATGGCGAACGCATCGACGAGCTCCTGTCCCGAAGTTGCTCCGCCATCGATGGTGAATCCGTTCTCGGGACCTTGTACGCAGAACGGAAGCGCACCCTTCCCCAGCGCTTCGCGGAAGCGATGCAGGCAGGGGTCGCCCGGAGGATCAGTGTCTTTGCGCGGGCACTCCACGATGCGGGCGCCGAGGGCCCGCAGTTCGACGAGCACCGCCGGGTTCGCCCACGTCGGCACGAAGACCTGAACGGTTCGGCCAGCAGCGCGTGCCAGGGTCGCCGCCGCGACCGCGGCGTTGCCGCACGAAGCGATGGCAAGTGGCGTGCGTAGCGGAACCTTGCGCACCTCGAGGTGCATGAGGATCGCCATGAGATGACGGGCTTTGTGCGATCCCGCAACACCGATCGTGTCGTCGCGACCCCAGACATCGACTCCCGTGGCCGCACTCAGGGTGTCGAGCGGAAGCACCGGGGCGACGCGAAATCCCGGTCCCCCGTTCTTGATCAACGCAGCGTCGAGGCGCTCGACCAGCCGCACGTACTCGGCGTCGGTTCCCCCGAGGCCGAGGTGAAGGTGGTAGCTGTGGTGCAGCGTGCGATAGCGGATGAACGGATTGGTCGACGTGTCGTCGGGCCAGGTGCGCACTCCGCCGAGGAGCGGATCCCAGGTCAGGACATGGTCGACGTTCGGGGCCCGATCGGCGTTCGGACAGCGAAACGGCGCGGGAGCGCCGACATCGAGCGGGTCGACGGTCGCTGCGCACCCGGCGCATCGGAGAACGACAGAGACGCTCACCCGGTGTTCACCTTTGACGCCACGAGATGCCGGGCAATCACCGAACCGCTCACGCCATCCCGGTGCGCTGGTTGAAATCGATGATCCGTTCGTCCCACACCGGAACGAGGTCTCGAAGTGCCTTCCACCACGACTGCTCCTTGCGGGCAGTGAAGTCCCCGAACGAGGTGCCCTGCTGTTCGACCCAGGTGTAGTAGCCGAGATTGAAGATCCGCTCGCGATCCGTCTCCGTGAGTTGGATCATGTTCTCCCGATCGACCGCTTGGAGGTATCGGCCGGCCACCTCGGCAGCGTCAACCGCGCCGAAGCCCTGCGAGTAGTCGCGGGCGAGGAACTTCTCCCGCTCACTCGGGTAGAGCTCCGATCCGTCCGTCGCAACCGTGACGATGACGTCGTCCGCCGTCATGCGGAATTCCTTGGCCAACTTGATCGCGCCCAGCGTGTTGCAGATGGCCGAGTAGCCGAAGTGGGTGAGCTGCTCGATGACGGCACCCGGCACGCCAAGACGATCGCGCAGGTGGGCCATGCCGGCTGCGGTGTTGAACAGGATGTCGAGGTTGTCGGTGGCCCGGTCGCTGATGGCGATAACCGCATCACTGTTCATCACGTTGTGGATCAGCGGTATGTGCTTGTCGCCGATGCCTTGGATGTTGTGCTCTCCGAAGCCGTTCTTCAACATCGTCGGACACTCGAGCGCCTCGAGCGCTGCGATGTTGGTGCCGTAGCGTTCCTTCAGATAGTCGCCGGCGGCGATCGTTCCCGCGGAACCTGTGGCACTGGTGAACCAACGGAGTCTCGGGTGGGCCGTCGACGGCATCTGCGATGCCACGTGTTCGAACACCATGCCGAGCGCTCGCCCCGTCACGTGGAAGTGCCCGAGGTAGTTGGCGAACTCGCTGAACTGGTTGAGGATCACGTTCTGCGGGTCTTTGGCCAACTCGTTGCACGTGTCGTAGATCTCCTTCACGTTGGACTCGGTGCCCGGCGTGCGGACGACATCTGACGGGTCCTCCGTCCATTGCGCCAGCCAGTCGAATCGCTCCTTCGACATCCCTTCCGGTAGCACCGCCGTGCCTCGGCACGCCATGAGGCGCGAGATGGCAACTCCTCCGCGCGCGTAGTTTCCGGTCGACGGCCAGATGGCGCGTTGCGAGGTCGGGTCGAACTGCCCCGTGACAAGCCTCGGCGCAAGTACGGCGTAGGCCGCCTGCACCTTGTGGGCACGGATCATCGGGAACTTGTTGCCCAACATGACGACGATGGTCGCCTCGACCCCGGTGAGTGACGGCGGCAAGACCACGTGGACGGGTACCTCGACGCGACTCTTGCGGTCGGCGGCGTTGAACCAGTTGACCCGCCAGAGGTTGCGGTTGTCGGCCGCATCGGGATCGACGCCCTGGAGAGACGCAAGCGCGCCTGGTGGCTGAAGGCTGGGATCGGCCACCTGGGCGAACGTCGGCAGGGTGATCTTGCGCTCCCGAAATCGCTCGACCGCCCGATCGAACGAGCCTTGGTCGACCATTTCCGAGGTCAGACCAAGCCGGAGGTCCGGGCTGAGGGTTCGCGAAGCCGAAGTGGTACTCACCCGATTCATACTGGTACGCGGATCGGGCTTTACAAAGTGTTTACGTCGGTTTTTTCCGACGAATCACCTCTCGCTGCGACGCAGTCACCCGGCGGCGAGACTGTTTCCGATGACTCTCACGGGTGCCCTGGCGACAGCTCTGCAAGCAGCCTCGGCCGGTCCTTTGGTCGCCGAACTGTTCGGCGACGGTCAGCCGCGCGCAAGGGCACCGTTCGAAACCGCGGCCGCAACCATCGTCGCCGCGGCCTCCCCCTTTGGCGGTCTCGTCGCAGTGGCTCTGGTCCGCGCCGGTTCGGGCATCGTCGTCGGGTTCGACCTCACCGACGGCCGGCGCGTCGTGCTGAAGGTGCACCGGGGTCATTCCGGCGATCGATTGACCGGCGTCCTGCGTGCCCAACGGGTGCTCCGGACAGCCGGGCTTCCGGTGGCTGACCCCCGGACCCTCGCACCGATCCCCGTGGGGGCTGGTTGGGCCGTCGTGGAGACCTGGCTCGAGGTCGGCGCCACTCTCGACGTTCGACCGCCGCCACTGCGGCGGGCGGTCGCAGTCGCGCTGCACGACGTTGTTCGGGCGCTCGACGCCGACGCCTTCGCCGACCTGCGCCCACGGTGGACCGGCCCGTACCCCCCGCCCCACTCCCCCACCTTCGATTTCACGGCGACCGCGTCCGGCGCGGAATGGATCGACGAGCACAACACCGCATCGCTCGCGGCAAAAGTCCGATTGGTGGGAAGCGGCGTCGGACGCCTGGTTGTCGCCCACAGCGACCTCCGTCCGGAGAACATCCTCGTCACTGAGGCTCCGACGCCCCGCGTCACCTCCATCTACGACCTCGACAGCCTTATCGCCGAAGCCGAACCATGGGTCGTCGGCGGCGTCGCCCGAGCCTTCTCGACCAACTGGTCGCTGGTCGATCCCATGATTCCGGTGATCGACGAAGTCCTGGGATTCATCGGTGACTACGAGGCGGCACGCACGGTGCCGTTCAGCGCCGATGAACGCTCCCTTGCGCACGCCGGGGTGCAGAACGCTCTCGCATACTCCGCCCGCTGCGAGCACGCGTTGTTCCCCGACGGATCTGCCGCTCCGTGGGGTCCGGGCTGGCGTGACCTCCTCCGCCTTTGGGCCGAAGAAAGCTAAGCGCGCTCATTTCCCGTGGAACACGCCCGGCCGGCGCTCGAGCATCGACGCGATGCCCTCTTCTGCGTCGGCGGTTGCTGCAAGCCGGTCCTGCGTCCGGCGTTCGTGAAGCAGGGCGGTGCGTACACGGGCGGCGAGCCCGTCACGAAGCGTCGCCCGCGTGGCCTGCACGGCGAGCGGCGCGTTCGCGGCGATCTCCTTGGCCAGTGCCAGCGCGGTCGAGCGGACATCGTCTTGGGCGACGAGCCGGTTGGCGAGGCCGAGGGCGAACGCCTCTTCACCGGCGATCCGCCGTCCGGTGAGCAGCAGGTCAGCTGCCTGCGCCGGCCCGATCAGATCGGGCAGCGTGATCGAGATCCCGAAACCCGGGTGGATCCCGAGCTTGACGAAGTTCGTCGCGAAGAAGGCGTCGGGACAGGTGACCCGGAGGTCGCAGGCCGTGGCGAGGCCGAAGCCTGCTCCGACCGCCGGACCGTGGACCGCGGCAACGATCGGCACGCTGACCTCGAACACCCGCAGCGCCGCCTCATAGAACGGGCCGATCTCCGACGCATTGTCGTTCTGGACGTACTTCCCGAAACTCGCTGCCTTCTGTCCGGAGCCTCCGGAGAACTGCGCTCCGGCGCAGAACGACTTCCCTTCCGAGCACAACATCGCCGCCCGGGCTCCATCGGCAACTGCCGCAAGCACGGCGTCAACAGCGGCGTGCAGCAACGGGGCGGACGCGAAGTTGTGCGGACCCTGCTGCAGTTCGACCACGACGACGTGGTCTTCGACATGGACTCCGACGAGGTTCTCGCTCATGGCAGCCATGCTGCCACGGCGTCGGACGAACCGTGAAGGCGACCTCGGCGTCGTTGTCGCTCGGGGTATCCGTTGCTCTCCGAGCAGCTCAGACCCCGAAGTTCCCGGCCGGGCCTGGCGCTATCGGGCCCGGCCGACCTCGCCGACCACGACGACCGATTGCGGATTCGTCGGATCCCCGACGATCTGCACACCGAAGCCGATATGGGTGACCTTCGGATTCGTGAGGATCGCCATGTGTCGCGGCGAGTCGACGAAGAATCGCTCGTCGGCCATATCACCCATCGGAAAAGGGTTCCACGCCCGGATCACCTCGCCGAAGCTCGGATAGCCGATCTCGGCCGCTCGGACCGCGCACAGGTTGGCCGGGCAGTGGTTCGTGCCCCGGCCGGCGTACGCGGGCTGAGCCGCGCTCGCCGCCCACCAACGGGTCAGACGGGTCAGGCGAGGATCGACGATGAGCGGTCGCAACCCTTTGGCCACCCGGGCGTTGTTGGCCAGCTCGACGAGTCGTGCCTCCATGGCCGCCCGGTTCACGTACCGACCCGGAAGCGACGGGACGGGCGCCTCGGCATTGGCGCCGATCTCGTCGGCCAGGACGCCGGACCACGACGTCGGAACGCTCGCCAGGGCGAGCTCTGTGGGTGTACGACCCCACGCCCAGATCCGGCCGACTGCCGTGGTCACGCACTGAAGCGGACGGCCGGCCGCGTCTACTGCGGTCCGGGCCGCTCCAGCGCACGAATCCCCCGGAGCCGCCGTGACGGGTGCGGGCTTGACGGCGGCCCCGGCGATCGGGGCACCGGGCAGGGTCATGGTGAGAAGCAGCGCACCGGTCGGGAAGCCGAACCGTCCCAACCGGACAACCCAACAGAACCCCGGTGCGACGAACTGCCTGCGGGACATGATCACCAACCCTACCGACGACGGATACTGACCTTGTGGTCATCGGCGGTTGGCCGCCCGCAGCCGCAGAATTGATGCGATCGGCCTATGCCCGAGGGGTGACCGGCCGGCGCGCCGGCCCCCCAGATGGCTTCACCGGGCAATCACCCCGTAGCCTGACCACCGTCGCCGGACGCTCCAGGTCGCCGGCAGGCCGCAGACCGACGCCGCCATGCGTCCCCGCTGCCGCCGGACCGGGGCGCAAGGGGACGATGACGACCAAGGAGCAGTGACCGCATGCCAGAAGCCGTACTCGTCAGAACCGGGCCCTACCCTCTGACAGGAGCACCCGATGCGTAGAGCCGTCCTGGTGGGCGCCGGGCCCTGCCCGTTGACCGGAGCAAACCATGCGTAGAGCCGTACTCGTCGGCGCCGGGCAATACCGGCGCAACCCCAAGCTCGATGGACCGTTCGAGCCCTGGGAGCCCGCGGCGATGATGGCCGAGGCGATCCGTCGGGCCATCGCCGACACTGGATCGCTCGGGGCGACCGGCGAACCGATCGAGGCATCGACAACCCTGCTGGCCTGCGTCGATCCGATGGCGTGGGGATACACCGATGTCTGCGCGACCGTCTCCGCGCTCGCCGGGATCACGTCCTCACCCGAGGGTTTGACGGTGCCCCCGGGCGGCAACTCACCCGGCGAACTACTCAACACGCTCGCCAATCGCATTGACGCCGGCGATGCCGAGGTGGCGATCCTCGCCGGGTCAGAGTGCGTTTACGGCAGGCGACGGGCCATCAAGGAGCACATCCCTCTCGAGTGGACGCCGTTCGAGGGCCATCGCGACTTCCTCAAGGGCCAGCGGCCGCTCACCAACACAATCGAAGCGCGCCATGGCATGACCGGGCCGATCCACTGCTACCCGCTCTATGAGAACGCGTTGCGGGCGAAAGCTGGGCGGACCGTCGACGAGCATCAGGCATTCCTCGGCACCTTCATGGCCAGGAACGCGGCCGTCGCGGCATCGAACCCCTATGCGTGGTTCCGGGTCGCCTACACCGCAGAAGAGATCTCCACGCCGACAGCGGACAACCGATGGGTCTGCTTCCCGTACCCGAAACGCATGAACGCGATCATGGAGGTCGATCTCTCGGCGGCCGTAGTGGTCATGAGCAACGAGGAAGCCGACCGCCGGGGCATCGCGCCGGAGCATCAAGTCGCGTTTCTCGGCGGCGCAAGCGCGATCGACGCGTGGACCCCCACCGAGCGCCTGGACTTCACCTCCTCACCGGCGATGCGGGCATCGTCGGCCGCCGCATTCGGGCATGCCGGGCTCGGGGCCGACCGGGTCGATCTGTTCGATCTGTACTCGTGCTTCCCCTCCGCGATCGAGATGGCCCTGGCCGAGTTGGGGGTGGCAACCGACGACCCGCGCGGGGTCACGGTCACCGGTGGTCTGGCGTATGCCGGAGGACCGGGGAACAGCTATGCCCTCCACGGGCTTGCGGCCATGACGCAGCGATTGCGTGACCCCGGCGACCCGGCGACGGTCGGCCTTGTGAGTTCCCTCGGTATGACGGCGACCAAGCACGCATACAACGTGCTCTCGACCGACCCGTCCACCTTCGAGAGTGCCGACGGACAGGCCACGAAGGTCGTGCTTCCGCCGAGCGAGCTCACCGGCCCAGAGCTCGTCGACGGGGTGAGCGGCGACGGCGTGATCGAGACCTACACCGTGGAGCACGACCGCAACGGGACGGCTATCCGCACGATCATCGTCGTCCGCTTCGCCGATGGGCGTCGCACCGTCGGCAACGGTACGTGCACAGATGAAGAAGTACGCGCGCTGATGACATCAGAGGGCATCGGTCGGGCCGTGCACGTGACCGGCGGCGCGCCGTCGGACGACCCGAAGGAACCCGGTACCCCGAACCGCATGGAGCTCCGATGACGACTTCGCTGGCCTCCCGTATCAGCAGCACCCGGGCCAAGGGTGGTGTCACCCTGGCGGACCTGTCGGTCGGCGCAGTCGTCTCCGAAGACGGCGTGAGCTTCCCCAGCGCGCAAGTTCCGGACCGGCACTGGCGAGCTGATGCCGACGGTGTCGGGATCGCAGTGTGTGAGTGGGGGAGCGAGCATGCCCCTCCCCTGTTCCTGCTGCACGGCGGCTTCGACTTCTCCCGTACCTTCGACGTCTTCGCTCCGATGCTCGCGGCCGGCGGATGGCGGGTCGTGAGCTGGGACCACCGCAACCATGGCGACTCCGACGCGACGCCGTTCACGAGTTGGGCGGCCGACATCCGCGACGCGACAACCGTGATCTCGATGGTCACGTCGAAGCCTGCACCCGTTCTCGGCCATTCGAAGGGAGGGGCGATGGCGCTGCGCCTCGCCCAGGCTCTCCCCCACCGGTTCAGCCACGTCGTGAACATCGACGGACTGCCGTCGATGCGACCCGCTCCGGACGTGTCGAACCACGAACGAACCCGTCTGCTCCAGCAGGATCTCGGCGGCTGGCTCGACCACAAGCGGAGGTCCGCCGACGGCCAGCGCAAACCCGGCACCATCGCCGATCTGGCCAAGCGCCGCGCCCGGATGAATCCCCGGCTCACCAAGGAATGGCTGAGCTACCTCGTCACCGTCGGAGCAAAGCACGACGCCGAGGGATGGCGTTGGAAGATCGACCCGATGATGCGCATGGGCGGGTTCGGCCCCTGGCGGCCGGCTTGGTCGCTCGACGGCCTTCCGGGTCTGCCGATGCCGTTCCTCGGCCTGCTCGGCCTCGAGGTCGAGCAGATGGGGTGGGGCACCGTGCCCGACGACCTCCGCGGCCGACTCCCGCGTGGCGGCCACCTCGAGACGTTCGCCGAGACCGGCCACTTCATCCACATCGAACGCCCCGCCGAGACCGCGAACGTGGTCCTGGAGTTCCTGTCATGAGCACGACGACGAGGATGCTCATGAACGGACGCCTTCGCCTCGCGCTCCACACCCTCCGAGACGGCGACGGTGCGGCGCTGCTCCTGCTCCACGGACTTGGTGAATCCTCGCCAGGACGGGTTCCCGAAGAGCTCGAAGCCTGGTCAGGTCCGATTCACGCACTCGACTTCTGCGGGCATGGCGAGTCGGAGTCCGCTATCGGCGGCGGTTACTCGTGCGAGCAGCTCATGTCCGACGCCGACGCTGCCCTCGCCGCGATCGGTCCGGCAACCGTGCTGGGCCGGGGCCTCGGCGGGTACATCGGTGTGCTCATCGCGGGCGCCCGACCCGAGCTCGTCCGCGGCATCATCATCGACGACGGCACCGGTCTGGCCGGCGGCGGCACCCGCCCCGGTTCCACCACGGTCGAGTTCCCCGACGAGCGCGTCTCCGACGGGACACCGGATCCCTATGCCCTCATGGAGCTGAGTTCCGACATCCGTCCCAAGGACTACGCCACGTCGTTCGTTCGCAGCGCCGTGGAGATCTCCGCCCTGCCCACGCCGGTTGCCGTCGTTGCCCATGCCCGGGCGCCCTGGCTCGACGCCGTGATCGACGAGTACGGCGTCGTGAGCACCACCCTCGACCGAGCCCTCGAAATGTACGCGCACTGACCGACTCGCCCGCTCCCGCGGGTTTCATCGCCACTAGGGCAATTTGGGTGCGGACACCGACGCGAGATGGCTTCTGCGGGCGATGAACCCAGGCGTAGCGGGTGAAACGGATCAGAGGCGACCGGCCTCGATGACCCGACGGAGAAATTGCTGAGTGTCCGGATGCTGCGGATCGGAGAACAGCTTCGCCGGCGTGCCCTGCTCCACGATCCGACCGTCTTTCAGGAACGCGACCTGGTCGGCGACGTCGCGGCAGAACCCCATCTCATGAGTGGCTAGCACCAGGGTCATGCCCAAGGCCGCGAGCTCTCGGACAGCAGAGAGGACCTCACCGACGAGTTCGGGATCGAGGGCCGACGTGACCTCATCGAAGAGCATCACCTCGGGCTCCATCGCCAATGCACGAATGATCGCAACCCGCTGCTGCTGTCCTCCGGAGAGCCTGTCCGGGAACGACGACGCCTTGTCGCGGAGACCGAACCGGTCGAGCAGGACGTACGCAGCCTCCTCCGCCGGACGCCTACCCACTCCACGCACGCGCCGAGGTGCCAGCGTGATGTTGTCGAGAATGCTGAGGTGCGGGAACAGGTTGAACGACTGGAACACGATGCCGATGCGCTTGCGCACATCATCGGCATCGACACCCCCGGCGGTGAGTTCCACGCCGCCCACGAACACGCTGCCGGAATCGACCGGCTCGAGCAGGTTGATGCAGCGAAGCAGGGTCGACTTCCCAGAGCCCGACGGACCGATGAGTCCGACGACGCTATGCGCACGTACGGTGAGGTCCACACCCTTGAGTACCTCGTTCTTTCCGAACGACTTGAAGACGTCCCGCAATTCGATCAGTTGCAGGTCTCCCTGCTCGGCGGAGCTCATCGGCTCCGACGCTCCTGGCGGGCGACGAGCGTGTCGCCAAGACGGGCCAAGGGGATCGTCACGGCGAGGAACAGCAGCGTCGCACCGAGGTACGCGGTGAAGTTGAATCGAAAGCTCGCATAGTTCTGGGCGCGTCGCAGGGCTTCGAGCGGGCCCAGCGTCGACAGCAGGGCGGTGCTCTGTACCACAGCGATGAAGTCGTTGATCAGCGGCGGGATCACACGGCGGATCGCCTGTGGAACGATGACGAAGCGGAGAGCCTGCACCCGGGAGAGACCGAGCGAACGGGCCGCGGCCATCTGCGAGGGGTGGATCGACCGGATGCCCGAACGGAACACTTCGGCGACGTAGGCCGCGCTGTTGAGCACGATCGCAACCGTGCCCCAGATCACCGGGTTGTTCCAGGGGCGATCGAGGCCGAGACCGGGAACACCGAACCCGAAGAGATAGATCAGCACGATCGACGGAACCGCCCGGAACACGTCGGTGTAGATGATGGCGATGAGGCGAAACGGGAAGAACGCCGGCCCGGGGATCATCCGGATGACCGCCACGATCATGCCGAGGATCAGGCAGAGCACGAACGCGACGACGAAGACGCGCGCATTGAGAGCGAACCCCTTGAGCACCAGCGGGAAGCTCTTGCGAAAATGGAAGCCCGACAGGAAGCTCTCGTGGAACTTCGACCAGCCCGGTGTCGAGGTGAACCCGATGATGATCGCGGCAAACACCGCGACCGTCGACGTTGCCGCGATGAGACCACCACGCCAGGGCGGAACGTTGTTGCGAGTCGACCGAGTGCTCACCTCATGCCTCGACCGGACTTCGGTCCGGGCCGGCGACGATGCTCTGCGGCTCTCGGCAACGCCCGGCTCGCGTCGTCACATCGGCGCGCGGTCTCCGCCTCGCCGGCCGTGTCCGGGACCACGACGGCCCGGACATCGGCGAGCGGGGGCGGCTGCACCGTCGATCAGCCGAAGACTGGCGCGTTGGTTGCCGTCGAGAGTTCAGCGGTCTGAATCTCCGCCAGCTTGCCCGACGACTTCAGCACGGCTAGCGCCTCGTTGACGCACGCGGTGAGCGGGTTGCCCTTTTCGAACAGCATGCCGAACTGCTCGCCTCCGCCCTGGCTGGGGAACTGCCCGACCACGACGGAGCCCTCGATCTCGGCGGCGGACACGTAGAACGCGGTGGGGAGGTCGAGCACGATGGCGTCGATCTGCTTCGCCGCAAGGGCTGCCTTGGCGTCGTTGTTCGTCGAGTAGACGAACGGCTCCGATGAGGGCTTCACGACATCGGTGACGAACTGCAGGCTCGTGGTGCCCTGCTGCACGCCGAACTTGAGCTTGGCGAGTTCGGCGACCGTCTTGGCCGAGATCGCCGGCGAGTCCTTGAGCGCAACGACGGCCTGGTTGACGTCGAAGTAGCCGTCGGAGAAGTCGACGGCCTGCTTGCGCTCATCGGTGATCGAGATCTGGTTGATGTCGAAGTCGAAGTCCTTCTTGCCCGTGGCGTACGAGGAGTTGAACGGCACCTTGATCCACTTCACCTCTTCTTTCGTGAAGCCGAGGGTTTCAGCCACGGCGAAGGCCACGGCGCTCTCGAAGCCCTTCCCGTTCGTCGGGTCGTCGTCGGAGAACCACGGCGGATAGGCCGGCGAATCGGTGCCGATCGTGAGCGTGCCGGCGGTCTTCAGACTGAGTGTGTCCTTCGCACACTCGGCACTGATGGCGGGAGCAGCCGTGGTCTCGGCGGCCGCGGCCTCCGATTCGGCGGCCATGGCCTCGGTCTCGGCGGCGACCGCCTCGGTTGCCGCTGGCGCCGCCTCGGTGGCAGCAGCTTCGGTCTCGACCGGCTCCGCAGTGGTGTCCGCGGAGTCGCTGCTACAGGCGCTGAGGCCGAGGAGGAGGAGGGCTGGGGCGACGAGCAGGAGGGCGCGTCGTTTCCGGAGTGGGGTCCTGGTCATGGGAACCGAGTGTACGAAGAACGGCGTTCTTTCGTGACCAGCGTCGAACGGGGCGCAGTTCCCCGAGTGTCGCTGACCGCGCCACTCGACCCGGCAGCGCACGCCACCCGTGGAGAACCGCCCGGCGTAGCGGAGGTGTCCGGCTTCAGACCCGCGAAGTGGTGCGGACCCGACGGCGGGTGCTGGCCTTGACCCGCTTGGCCGACCCGGCCGACTTCGTTGCCGTCGCCATCGGCTTCGGCGGCGAGACAAGCGCAAGCTCCGTCGGCGCTCCCGTCGGAGTGGCTGGCGCCACCGGCGCCGACGGAGTGCGGAACTGCTGCGTCACGAAGATCCGGTCGCCCCGGACCACAACCGTGATCGAGACGTGGGTGAACTCGGGATCGAGGAGATTCCTTCGATGCCCGGGGCTGTTCTCGAACGCCTCTTCGACCGACGGGACGTCAGGTCCCGTGCCCACGTTCTCGCCGAGCTTGCGCCACGACGCCGTGATCTCCTTGGCGAGGTTGGGGTTGTGCGAGATGCTGCCCGCCGCGGCCATCTTCTCCGTCCAGCCCATGGCCACCGTCCGGATCTCCGCGTCGACGATGAACGGAGCGAGTCCCTGGCTGGTCCGCAGTCCGTTCACCCCGGCGATGAACTGCGCTTCGAGCGCGTTGGGGTCTCGGTCGGCCGCTTGCGCCGACGCCATGGTCGGCGAAACAACAGCGGTCGCGCCGCTGACACCGAGCGTCAGGGCGAGTGCTACGGCGAATCCGCGGCGACGGCGAGGCGCGGCGGCCGGAAGGCGATCGTGAGCGGAAAGGCTGGGCACCTCACAGCCTTCGACCACCAAGAGTGGGATCTTTAGCAGAAAAAGGGAGGAGACTTCACTTATAGTGGGGAGTTGCCGTGCTTCTTGCCGCGGAGCATCTCCCGTTTGGTGTGTAGCAGGGAAAACGACCGGGCAACCAGGCGCCGGGTCTCGGCCGGTTCGATGACCGCGTCGACGTAGCCACGCTCCGCGGCAACGTAGGGGTTCAGGTACTCGGACGCGTAGTCGAGTTCGCGCACCAGCCGCTCTTCCTCGGTCTCGCGGCGGTACAGGATCTGCACCGCGCCCTTGGCCCCCATCACCGCCAATTCCGCGACCGGCCAGGCCAGGCAGAGGTCGTTGCCCATGGTCTTGCAGTCCATCACGATGAACGCACCGCCATAGGCCTTGCGCAGTACGACGCACACCCGCGGCACGGTGGCCTCGGCGTACGCGAAGGCCATCTGTGCTCCGTGGCGGATCATTCCTCGCCATTCGAGGTCCTTGCCCGGGAAGTAGCCGGGGGTGTCGACGAGGGTGAGGATCGGGAGGTTGAAGGAGTCGCACAGAGCGACGAACCAGGCGCCTTTCTGGGCCGCGGCGATGTCGAGCGTGCCGGCGAGGGCGAGCGGCTGGTTGGCCACGATTCCGATCGGTCGGCCACCGACGGTTGCGAATGCCGTGACCAGGTTCGGCGCCCACCGGGCCCGGACCTCGAAGACGGAGTCGACATCGCACACGGCCCGGGCGACGGACCGCACGTCGTAGCTCCCGGTCGACGAAGCCGGAATGAGATCGTTGAGCTCCGGGGCGGCGCGCTCCGTCGGGTCGTCGGTGGGGATCACGGCGGGTAGCGCGTCGGCATTGTCCGGAAGGTAGGACAGGAGCGTCGCGACGACGTCGAGCGCCGACGCGACGTCGGCGACCACGGCCGCGGGAAGGCCGGACTGGCGCGCGTGGGTGGCCGCGCCGCCGAGGGTCTCCTTGTCGAGGACCATGCCGGTGAAGTCGGCCACCATCGACGGACCGCTGACGAAGGCGTAGGACACGTCGGTCATGATCACCAGGTCGGCCAGGCCGAGCAGCAGAGCGGCACCCGACACGGCCGCGCCGTCGACCACGAGGACGACCGGCACAAGGCCGGAACAATCTGCGAGAGCACGGGCCGCCCGCCCCCAGCCATGGAGTGCCGCCAGCCCGGCATTGACGTCGACGCCGGTGGAGTGCAGTACACCGACAATGGGCCGCCGGAGCGAACGCGCGAGATGGGCGGCCTCGGCGAGCACCTCGCCGTCGTCGGCGTCGATTGCACCCCCTCGGTCGGACTGCTCGATGACGAAGGCGACGATCTCTCGCTCGTCGAGGCGCCCGTCGAGGGTGGTCAACCCGGCGCTGACGATGCCCTTGTGCCCGGCCCGCACCCGAGAAGTGAACGCCAAAACCTGCGTCGTCGTGAGAGGCCCCGCACCAAGATCGACAGACACCCCACCACCGTACCGGCCCAAGCCCGATGGGAGAGAGGTTGCCCCCATATATGGGGGTCAAACACCTCCGAACGGCGTTGGGAGGTGTTTGGCCGCATCAGCGGACGGGCCGCCAGACGCAGCCGACGCGCCACAGCCGGGTCGACGGCACCCGGCTCGTCTCGGCGCACCAGCGTGAGGCCCGGTCCGTCAGACGGTGATGAGGTCGTCGTCGGCGATCACCGTGCGAGCCGGCTCACCGTCGGCCTCGGCCCGCGCCGCCCGGCGCGCCGTGCGGTCGTTCATGCGCGCAGACGCCTTCTCGAGGCGGCCGAGCAGCGTGACGATGCGCTCACGGGCCTGCTCGGCCTCGGCGCTGAGGCCCTCGATGCCTTCGAGATTCCAGTGACGGAGCACGACCGGCGCGAGGATCTGGCTGTAATGGATCGGCAGGTTGTAGATCCCAGCGCTCGCAATCGCCCGCGCATGCTCGGAGAACCCGACGATCCCCGTGCCGGGCATCTCGAAGTCGCTGATCTGGCGGTCGATCGCACACACGACCGATGACGGGTCGACCTCGATGGCCGCCGACGTGATGTCTCGGTAGAAGAGATAGTGGAAGTTCTCGTCGGCCGCAACGCGGGCCATGACGTCGTACCCGGCACGCGCCGCCGGATGCTCCGACCTCTCCATCTCTGCCTGGAGGAGCTTGCCCGTATTGCGGTGGGAGATTCGGGTGGCGAGCTCCTGCAGGGCCACGTAGACAAACCCGTCGGCCGCAGTCTGCGGTTGGGGCACCTCACCGCCGCTCATCTGCCCCATGCGAGCATCTTCGAGTGCCCACGGGTCGATGGCCCGGGTGACCACCAGGTAGTCGCGGATGGCAATCGAATGCCGCGCCTCTTCCGCCGTCCATCGATGCGACCAGGTGCCCCAGATCTCGTTCTTGCCGAACATCCGGTCGATGGTCTCGAAGTAGTACGGGAGGTTGTCCTCGGTCAACAGGTTGACGAACAGCGCGCTCCGGACGGCGTCGGGCAGGACGACGTCGTCGGGCGACCACGCTTCGCCGGGGACGAAGTCCCGTCCGAGCGACCAGGGGATGATCTCGTGGGAGTACCAGGGCTTGGATGTGGAGAGATGGCGCTCCAGCAGACGCTCGGCTGTACCCGACAATTCCGCCAACAGCGCCCGGTCCTCGGGCCGCACATCAGTCATCGTAGAAGGCATGATCGAGAGCCTACCTACTAGTAGGTAGGGGGAGCGTCATCTGTCCTGATGATCGCAGACATCACGGACAACTGTTCGACAGCTGGCCCAGGATCGGGCACCCTGATCCGGTAGCTCGACGGGCTGGTGTGCCCCCTCGCCAGCCCGTCAATCGCGTCCGACGCCAGTTCGCCGGGGTGACGCATCGACGGCGCATGCGCCACACTGGGACATGACCAGGTCCGCCGCGTTCTTCGACCTCGACCGCACCCTGCTCGCCGGAGCAAGCGGGCCCGTGTTCGCCGAAGCGTTCGCCCAACTCGGCGTCCCGACTCCTCACATTCCGGGTCAAGATCTGCTGTTCCGCTTCTTCGACCTGGTCGGCGAGTCGTACCTCGTGATGCAGCTGGCCAAACGGGCGTCGTCACGGGCGAAGGGGCTCCGCCGCGACGATGTCGCCCGGGTCGCCGAATGGGCCGCCGATGTGCTCCTCCCCAAGGTCCAGCCCTACGCTCCCGCGCTCCTCCGCTCGCACCGAGACTCCGGGGACCTGTTGGTGCTCGCAACAACGTCGCCCTACGACCTCGTCGCCCCGTTGGCGAAGCGCCTCGGATTCGACGCCGTCGTCGCCACCCGCTTCGGGGAACTCGAGGGGACCTACACCGGGGACCTCGACGGAGGGTTCGTATGGGGCCCGGGAAAGCTCGCCGCGGTCACGACGTGGGCCGACGAGCACGGCGTCGATCTCGACGCGAGCGCGGCGTACTCCGATTCGGTCTTCGACGCACCCCTCCTCGGAGCCGTGGGGCGTCCGACTGCCGTGAACCCGGACTACCGTCTCCGAGCGCTCGCCGTTGTGCGTCGTTGGCCGGTTCGCACGCTCGACACTCCGGAAGGCGTGCCGTCCTTCAACGGCATCGAGCCGTTCGACCTCTTCCGCCAGTTCACCCGCCCGGAGTTCTTTCCAGGCGTGAGATTCGCGTTCGAGGGCGTCGAACACCTCCCCCGCAGCGGCCCAGCGATCATCGCCACGAACCACCGCAGCTATTTCGATCCCCTCGTGATCTCCCTGGCCATCGCGAAGGCGGGCCGCAATGCCAGGTTCCTCGGCAAGAAAGAGGTCTTCGACGCACCCGTTGTCGGACAGCTCGCCCGGGCGATGGGTGGCATCCGCGTGGACCGCGGCACCGGTTCCGACGCCCCGATCCGAGCCGCCGCCGAGAGGTTGGAGGCGGGCGAATGCGTCGTGATCCTCCCCCAGGGGACAATCCCGCGTGGCGAGGAATTCTTCGATCCGATCCTGCGCGGCAAGACCGGCGTCGCGCGACTTGCCGCGCTGTTTCCCGACGTCCCGGTCATCCCGGGCGGCGTGTGGGGCACCGAGCAGGTATGGCCTCGTTCGGCCAAGGTTCCCAATCTGTGGCAGGTCACCGACCCTCGTCACGTGTCGGTGACGTTCGGACCAGCGGTCTCCGGCCTCGTGCGGACTGCGTCATCCGAGGCGTCGGTGCGAGCCGACACCGAACTCGTAATGGCGGCGATCATGGCGACCCTCCCGCCCGAGGCCCACGTCGCCCGCAAGGTGTCGGCGGAAGAGTTGGCGAAGACCACCCCCGACGGACGCGCGCCGTCGGCATCCAGGGTCGGGCCCGCGGCCGGCACCGGGGAACGGAAGACGAAGGCAGGCCTCGGCCAGATCGGGTCCGAGCCGATCGCCGAGCCCGTCGCGAAGAAGGCGGCCTCCAAGGGCGGGGGTCAACCCGTCAAGCGAAAGCCGGTAGCACGGCCCGGTGCCGCGGCGGACGATCCGACCCCTGTCGCGTCGAAGCGTGTCCGGCCATCCGCAAAGCCCGCAACTCCACGGATCACCATTGCAGCTCCGGTCCCTGTCGCGGCCGAGCGAGCACAGGAGTCGGGCCCGGCGAGGGGACCGTCGACGACAACGAACTACGCGTCGGCCGCATTGCATGCTGCCGCCGAGACGAACGTGGAGCGCACCCCGAAGGCGCCCAAGAAGTCGAAGCAGAAGAAGGAACAGAAAGGCGAGTCGGTCGTCAGCGACGTCGCGCGCCGCACCCCTCCGACGCGACGTCTCGCCGGAACCCTCGCCGAACGCGCCTGACCTCCGACGCTGTTTCCACGTCGTTCCCCAGTCCGCCGCAGCGGACGGGGAAGCGACAAGAGATACGCGTGCTTAGCGGTTACCCGCTGCGGCCCGAATGAGGTTCAGGGCGCCACCGGCACGGAACCAGCCGAGGTGCTCATCGTTCATCGTGTGCTTGCAGCTGATCTCGTCGACGGAGCCGTCGGCCTGGTGGAGCAACACCTTCACCGGCTGATCCGGCGCCAACGACGCGAGACCGACGACAGAAATCCGCGTGTCCTTGCCGATCTTCTCCCAGTCGGCCGGATCAGCGAACGTGAGGGGCAGCACGCCCTGCTTCTTCAGGTTCGTCTCGTGGATGCGGGCGAAGCTGCGGCAGATGATGACGGCCGCACCGCGGTAGCGAGGCTCCATGGCGGCGTGCTCGCGTGACGAGCCCTCGCCGTAGTTCTGATCGCCCACGGCGACCCACCGGACACCACTCGTGCCCCACGCCTTGGCCACGTCGGGGATCATGGCCTCGGATTGCGTGAGCGTGTTCCATCCCATGCCCGGCTCGGAGGTGAACGCGTTGTTCACGCCGATGAAGAGGTTGCCGGAGATGTTCTCCAGGTGCCCTCGGTACTTC
>JANPFX010000112.1:0-3611 GCA_031423635.1 Acidimicrobiia bacterium
CTCGTCGCCGGACCGCTGCACGAGGTCTCGGGGTGCGCATTCTCGAAGCGGACGGCTGATGTGGTGTGGCTGCACAATGATTCCGGAGACGCCCCTCAGGTGTTCGCGCTTGACCTCGTGAAGCGAACGGTTCGTCCTGTCACCGTGACGGGGGCCGAGGCGGTCGATTGGGAAGACATGGCTTCGGCCCGGGATGGCACCCTGGTGATCGGTGACATCGGTGACAACAATTCCCAGCGCGACAACGTGGTGGTCTACCGGATCCCCGAGCCGACCCGCGCCGATCGTTCGGTTCCGGCAACGGCTCAGACGCTCCGCTACGACGACGGACCTCATGACGCGGAGGCCCTTGTCGTCGACCCGACGGACGGCTCGGTCTTCGTGATCACCAAAGAAGCCCGGGGCCCATCGAAGGTGTTCGTGGCCGAGGGAGAGACCCTGCGCACTATCGCATCCATCACGCTCGATGAGGGTGGCTTCCTCTTTCCCAACCGGATCACCGGGGCAGATGCACTGGCCGACGGATCAGGCGTCGTGTTTCGCACTTACCAGTCTGGGTACCTGCTTCGTCGGGCGAAAGGCGACGCTTGGCGGAGTGCGTTCGGCGCCAAGCCGCAGGCTTTCGATCTCCCGGCGATGGTTCAAGGGGAATCAATATGTGCACGCACGAGTGTGCGCAGTGTGCTCACCACCTCCGAATCACGCGGAGCGGTCAAGATCCCCTTCGCCATCACTCCCGTGCCGAAGTGAGTGCGGGTGCGCCGCCCGAACGCAGCGTAGGGGGACTCGCAGCTAGAGCGCCGGAAGCCCGAATCGAGCGGGGTTGAGCTGGCCCCACCGCAGGAGATCGACGCCATGGTTGCGCGCCCCGGAGATCCAGGGCTCCAGCGTCTGATCGAGGTCGGGATTGACGAAGTAGGCCACGCTCAAGCGCGTTGTCACTTCGGCCCGGGCCCGGACACGGTGCATCATCGGCACGACGCGTCCGTCGACCAGGAGCGCACTGCACTCGCCGGCGAACACGAGCACGTTGTCGATCGTCGGCCAGACCGGGATCCAGCCCTGTTTCGGATCAAGAACTTCGAGTCCCGGGGCATCGGCCACCAGCAGCGTGAGGAGGTGTCCGTCCTCGTGGGCGTCCTGGATGAACTCCCGGCTCGCCGTGGATGGACGCGACCAGTTGAGCTGCAACCATGACTCTTCGAACGTGTGGATCGGCGGGACCCCTCGAGGCGCCCCGGCCGCGTCTGCGAGCGACGTGAGGGCCATCGCCGCGGCCGCGTCGAGCGCGCTCTGGGCGTTCCGGCATGCCGCGCGGAGCGGGTGTTCCAGCACGGCTGGTGCAGCGTCGTCGCGGTGGCGGTAGCAGAAGGTCTCGTTGAGGTCAGGGCGGTCAGGCGTTTGGCTGTATTCGACGCCGATGCGCCTCCAGCCGGTCATCGTGCCGGTCTTCGCGGCTTCGAAGCGGGCCTTGTCCTCGGTCGGGGCTTCGAAGAAGCGTCTCGCCTCGCGCAAGAGTGTCGCCATCGCGGCAACGGTGGCATCCGGAACGCTGATGTAGTCGGAACCGTTCACCACAAGCTCAGAGCCGAGCGTGGACGGCGGCAGCGTAGGCACATCTCCATTGTCCCATGCATTTCATCTGGCCGACGGGACTTCAGGCTGCGCAGATCCCTGGTGCCAGTAGGGTTGTTGTTCCCATGTCCTCGCGAAAATCCGTTTCCCCTTCCGCCTCGGCGGTCCGCTCGACCACGCTTGATTCGGGGATCACCGTGGTGTCGGAGCTCATGCCCGGCGCGCTGTCGATCTGCACGGCCGTCTGGGTCGGGGTGGGGAGCCGCGACGAAACCGAGGATCAGGCGGGTTGTTCGCACTTTCTCGAGCATCTTGCGTTCAAGGGAACGGAGAACCGCTCGGCGCTGGAACTTGCGCAGTCGATCGATGAGGTCGGTGGTGAGATGAACGCCTACACGACGAAGGAGCACACCACCTACTACGTCCGCACCGTTGCCGAAGATGCCGAGCTGGCCATGGAGATCCTCGGCGACATCCTGAGTCGACCTGCGCTGCGGGACGACGATGTCGCATCGGAGAAGCAGGTGATCCTCGAGGAGATCGCCATGCGGGCCGACGAGCCGGCTGACCTTGTTCACGACACGATTCACGAGTTGGTGTTCGGCGACCACCCCTTGGGTCGTGACGTCGCCGGGTCACCGGAGACGGTCAGCGGACTCATGTCGCACGACATCCGGGCCTTCCTCGATGCCACGTATGTGCCGAGCGAGATCGTCGTCGCCGCGGCCGGGCTCGTCGATCACGACCGGTTCGTGAAAGACGTCGAGAAGCACCTGCAGCGTCAGGCCACCAGCGGCGCGACCGGGCGGCATGCGCCGAGCCGGGCGGAAAAGCGGCTCGAGGTGATCACCGACGACACCGAGCAGGTGCACCTCGTGGTCGCGCTACCCGGCGTCGTCCGGAACGACCCCGACCGGTTCGCCCTCGGACTGCTCGATCACGTGCTGGGCGGCGGGATGTCGAGCCGACTGTTCCAGGAGATCCGCGAGAAGCGTGGTCTCGCGTACTCGGTGTATTCGTACCGTTCCGCCTATGCCGACGGCGGCTACCTCGGTGTCTATGCCGGTTGTGCGCCGGCACGCCTGCCTGAAGTGATGGACCTGATAGCAGGGGAGTTCGATCGTCTTCGCGCCGATGGCATCACCGCTGACGAGCTGCGCCGGGCGAAGAGTTCCGTACGCGGCTCGGTAGCGCTCGGTATGGAGGACAGCGGCTCACGGATGTCTCGCATCGGCCGATCGCAGCTGCTCCACGGCGAAATCCGCCCGATCGAGGACATCCTTCGCCAGACCGACGAGGTCACCCTCGCTGATGTCCCGAAGGTCATCGATCGACTGTTCTCCTCCTCCGCCCACGTCGCTGCCGTTGGACCGCTCGAGGCTTCGGTGCTCGCCGGCCATCGTCTCGTGGCCTGACAGGACCGCCGGGCGAACAATGAACCCGTTGATCAAGCCGCTCGATTCGCTGGCGTTCAACAACCGGTTCGTGGCCGAGCTCCCCGGCGACGACTCGACGAATGACGGCCGGCGCCGACAGGTGCACGGAGCGGCATACAGTCGGGTGCTGCCAACCCCGACAACTGGACCGAGCACCCTCGCCTGTTCACGTGAGGTCGCCGACGACCTCGGACTTTCCCCGGACCTGTGCGCGGAGGCGGACTTCGCCGCGGTGTTCAGCGGGAATCGGATCCCCGTGGGGGCCGATCCGTTTGCCATGGCCTATGGCGGTCACCAATTCGGGAACTGGGCGGGACAACTCGGTGACGGCCGGGCGATCGCCATCGGCGAGGTGCTCGATCGACGCGGGCAGCATCAGACCCTCCAGCTGAAGGGACCGGGTCCGACCCCGTACTCCCGCACGGCCGACGGTCGGGCCGTGCTGCGTTCATCGATCCGCGAGTTCCTGTGCAGCGAGGCGATGTTCCACCTGGGCGTGCCCACCACCCGCGCGCTCAGCCTCGTCGCCACCTACATGCAGGCGAAGAAGATGATCGAGTCGTGGTGGCTCTGGATCGCTGTCGATGCCATCTCGATCCC